>JBCDIQ010000438.1:0-4557 GCA_039024295.1 Bacteroidota bacterium
GAATATAGACCGGGTTTTTTACGGAAAAGTGTAAATCATTTACTTAATGAAAACAGGCCTCAAAGGAGAAATCGAAGTCTTTATCGACGGTTGGCATTGGGATGAGCCGTCAGAACAACTGGCCTTTGAATTGGGCAAGTTCTTATTTTCATTTATTAGCTATTTGGAGGAACAGAAGTTGAGTGATAAAACTGTAAAAACCCATGTAGAGAATATCCGATTTATAGGATTATTTGAAATGAGCTACGGGTTTAGGGATGAATTTGATCCTGAAAATCTGGAAGACGGACCCAATTATGAATATGAGTATGATCGAAAAGTGAGTAACTCGAAGTATGCAATTAAAGCTTATGAAGCCACATGGAGAAAATTAGATAAATTTATTAAGTCAGGAGAATACGAGGGGTATCTTGCAAAAATAGAAGGGCGGCTAATGGCTGAATCAAAGGGGTAGCAAAAATATCTGGTATGAAAAGGTTCCCCTGCAAAATAGCTATATGTATTTGCCTTTCCGTATGGGTTCTTTCTTCCTGCTACTCCCCGGCAGAGAAAAGCACTCATGCAAAGAACCAAGCGCAACTTCCAGTCAAAAGCTCAGTCTCCTCCTTCCTTAAATGGGAAGAAATAAGAGACATTTTCCCCAACAAAGAGGTGCTGCTATATGACTTTGATGGGAACGGTATTCCCAAAAATGACCTACAGGTGGCCGTTAAATTGGACCCGCTTGCTTTCGACGAACTTGCAGTTAAAGTGAAGTATTATGCTAATTGGAAAGAGTATCTTGAGATCTATTACTACTCCATGAATACCATTGGGGGCCTGGAAGTTGGAGTTTTCCTTGCGATACGGGAGTTTAATGGAACCACCTATACCTTTGACCTGATTCATCTGGACAAAGAAGGTGAAGTGAAAATGTTTCAGCCCTTGGCTCAATCGGTGGAACAAGCAGAGTGTACAAGCTATACAAGGGCAAGGATAGACAAAGCAGCTTCTTCTTTGACCCAGGAAATCCTGCAAAAATGCTTTGATGAACAAGCAGAAAGTAACGTTGCCGTTGATAGTATCGTCTTGGTAAAATCTCTGAAAGACGTTAGCTTTAAAGAGATACGTCGTGATACGCTAAGGTAGCTATTACGGCTAGTCAGCATTTTCCAAAATTCTCTGCCAGCTCAATATAAACCACTGATTAATAACTACTACAAATGACACGGACAATCACTTTTCTTATCGCTTTAATGCTGTTGACTATTAATACCTTTGCCTGTGTTTGCTATGACTGGGTTATGTTTCCACCTGTTGGGGCAGAGCACCTAGATGAGGAAGAATACCAGATTTTTATTGGTGAAGTAATTGATATTCAGGTATATAAGAGATTTTCTGCGAGGGATACTACGGATTCAATTCGCAATAATTACGGTTCAGGAATCCGATTTAATCAAGTCACCATTTCCGTTATTAAAAACTATGGCCAGAAGGTTATTGCTGATACCATTGTTGTTTTAACAGGGACTTCAGGAGGATTGGACTGTGGATTTCCATTTAAAAAGAAGCAAAAGTACTTAATAACAGTTCCCACAAAAGATAAAGATCAGGATTATTACTATACAAGTATCTGTCTGCCAACCAAGAGGTTGTCCATGAGTAAAGAGGACCAAGAGTTTATTGAGAATAACAGGTCATAAAATTTTCAATTATAACGTTAGGCATCAGGTAATGAGGTCCCAACTTATCATAGTCCTATTTTCACTCCTCCCATTGATGAGTTACGCCCAACATATGCTTGGGACATACAGCAATACCCATGGCCTCAGTTTCTTTTCCATTTCCATCGGCCATGATGGCGAATTCGAATTTGTACATGCTTCCTGTGTTCCAGAGTTACCCGTTAAGGGAAAATGGGAAATGATTGCAAATGACACCATTAGGCTAAAGGCTTACAAGAGAGATACCACCTACAGCAAGGTGATCATTTCAGATCCTGGTGAGGATCAGCCTTCTTATATCCAAGTTAAGGTAATGGCCTCCGGCTTGGAAAAAGAGGTGGAAGAGAGCTTGGAAACTGATAGGCTGAGTGTTAACCTCTATGCTGGGTCGGATACGCTGGTTTTTGAAGCTGATACCTCCGGACGGTGTGATATCCCCAAAAACGTGGTAGTGGACTCCATAGGTATTAAGGGCTTGGAGGGAATGATCAACCACACAATTATTCCTGATAGCGAAGGCAGTAAAGGCATTTTGGTATTACTTGACCTCGTCAAATTAATGAGCAACCATCAGGTGTCGAGCTATGAATCACAACTGAAAGACTTAACAGGGGTGCTGAGAAATGATACGCTATTCGTTAAGTATTTTCGAGTTCCCCTTATAAAGCAAAACGTTGAAGGT
Organism: Bacteroidota bacterium; assembly: GCA_039024295.1. GTDB lineage: Bacteria > Bacteroidota > Bacteroidia > J057 > J057 > JBCDIQ01. The sequence continues at coordinate 2,386 of JBCDIQ010000438.1, forward strand.
AATCACATAGATAAACAATGAAACCCCTACTGATCTTGACCCTGTTGATGGGAATGCTCGGGCAGGTATGCTGTCAGACACCAGAAACCACCCTCCCGTTGGAGCAACCCATTAGCGTTCACATCACCAGCATCGATTCCGCCTATTTGAAGCAGTATAACATTTATAGGTTCAGGTATGGGAAAGGTCAAAACCCTCGAACTGGACAGATCATTGCTTTGAAAAAAGACGGGAGCCTTAATCTGGGTGAGCAAGAGGTTCAGCTTTGCCGTGTCATACAATTTTACATGGACGATAGCACCGTTTTACGTGGCTGTGGCATTGCGAATAGCTTGTATTTTTTTGGCGAAGGAAAAAGCATTACCCGTGGGTTTGATTTTTCGGCTGATGCAGATTTTCGAACCTTGACCCTGTGCAAGGATTGAGAAACTGCCATAATATGGCAAATGAATTGATCAGCTAGCACCGCCTTCAGAATTATTTACCGAGTTGCTTACGCCAGAGATATTGTCGAACCTCCCATTCCCAATAACAATGAAGACAGGCTCCAGGGCCTTTCCCCCATTTAGCCAATTAGAATCAATTTTGGATCGCTTTTTTGCGTTTCCTTACTTTAAGGAAAGTATGTCTTTCTTTTAAAAATTGCCGATGGAAAAATTGAATGCAAACAGCGGATCGCCCCAAAACCATAAGATACTATTGGCCAGCTGTACCCTGCTCATCATGATCCACATCAAAGAATATACCTGGGGGTGGCTGGGCAGTCCCCTGTTTTGGGTCATTGCCTTTTTGCTCATGCTCTCATGTGCTGCGTTGATTGGGTGGTTGCTATTCGACCTATACAAATGGATGAAAAATGGTTTTCCGGAAAGGCATCAAATATGGACCTACCTGATGATCATCGGAATCCTGGCGATCTCAATCGATGGAATGCGGTAGGACAGCGCAGCAATTTTACTTTGTTTCATTTGGGCAACTACTTGAGGATGCGTAATATGTATTTCTTAGGGTAAATGCCGTACCTGTCCACAACTAACCTAACACATACGAGGATGAAAAGATTGTTAATATCCCTTCAGCTGCTTTACCTTCCCATCTGTCTATTTGGCCAGACAAGAATTGTTGGGAACTTTAACTCCATGGAGGATTGGTCAAATGCGGTATACCTGTTGGCCATCACCGATTATAAGGAGGTGTTTTCATCAACCAACAGGTATCACATCGATACGGCGGTAGTTGACCAGGAAGGAAATTTTGAATTTCAGCTGGACGAACTGCCCTGCACAGCATGTCTTTATCGGATAGATGTGAGGCCCAAAGGATCAAATGGGCCGATGGTTTTTGGTGGAACCAGCAAGGAAAACTTTGCCCTATTTGAACTGAAAAATGGCCAGCACCTAAAAATTGACGGAAATGCAGACCAACTGACAAAGTCCTTTAGCGTAAAAGGCGGATCGCAAAATTGGACGTATGAGAAAATAAGGCAATTGCGGGAACCCATTTATGAATTGGGCGATACCCTGAACAGCCAATTCATGGATGCTGAATTTCTTAGCGGGAAAAACCTGGATTCTCTCAGGGAAGATGGGCTTCAAAGATTGAAAGTGGTCATCGAGCAGAATAACAAAGAATTGCTGCAACTGATGAAGGAATCAACCAATGTATATGATAAGATTATCGGCGGCTATCTATACGATTATGACAGGAACATGGAAAATGATCTTTCGGTTTATGAGATGGTTCGTGATGAGTTACAGGATACTTATGGGGACCACCCGTACCAAATACAGCTGAAAAAAGCGATTTATGAGACAAAATATGTATTACCGGCAGGCAGCGTTGCCCCCTCTTTGACCTTACCTGATGTGGAGGGAAAGGAGACTGACTTATACGAAGTGGGGACCAACCTGATCCTGGTAGATTTTTGGGCGTCCTGGTGCTCCCCTTGTCGGCATGAAAACCGGGTTACGGTCAAACCCCTATATGATGAATTTAAGGAAAAGGGATTCGTGGTTTACAGTGTATCAATGGATGATAAAAAAGAAAGATGGACAGCCGCAATTGAGAAGGATGAGATGAGCTGGAACAATGTTTCTGACCTCTTGGGGATGCAATCTCCTATCTACTCCCTGTATAAAATTGATGCTTTACCCACCACCTACCTGGTTGAAA
>JBCDIQ010000439.1:0-4557 GCA_039024295.1 Bacteroidota bacterium
AAACCACTGCCGCCAAGCATCAATAAAAATGCTATCATCAACCCGGTTTCCCATGAAACGGGATTTATGGCCTTAAGAAGGGCGATGTCTGACACAGCTAACCTGCGCAACTATTTCCGGTGTTCTGATGACCGTCGAGAATTGACCTACTTTGCTCAAGAAGTAAGGAGCGGAAATATCCAATACCTACAAACAAACAACATCACTTACCACCTGCTTCAGATAGACGGTTGGATCATCACCCTTGATTTATTTGATAGGGAATCCCCCAATTCGGGCTGGCTTATTTCAAGCCTCAGGCCAGCTGTTGACCGAGATAAGGACCATTACTTGAAAAAAGTGCTTAACCTATAAGCCCTTGGTTGTTTTTCCCAAATATACCTGTTTAATACCTCCACCTGCTACTGTAACATGTCAAAAGAAACCATCATCTCCTTCAAAAATGTAGCTGCGCGATATGATGACCGAGATCTATTCGGTGATCTGAGCTTTGATGTCGACTTAGGAGAATTCGTGTACCTGGTGGGGAGAACAGGCGCGGGGAAAAGCACCATTTTACGAATGATGTATGCAGACGCATCTCCATTAGATGGGCATATACAGGTGGGGGATATTCACCTGAATCGCCTCAGCCCGCGAAACGTACCATTTTTACGCAGAAAGCTAGGCATCGTATTTCAAGACTTTCAGCTGCTACCCGACCGAAATGTGTACCAAAACATCTATTTTGCCCTACGTGCCACAGGCTGGCGAGATACTGCCAGGATCAAGCACCGTGTTCGGGAAGTGCTGGTTCAGGTAGGCATGGCCGGCAAGCTGGAGTCTATGCCCCACCAGCTTTCCGGAGGAGAACAGCAGCGCGTGGCCATTGCCCGGGCCTTGATCAATGATCCCATTGTATTGATAGCAGATGAGCCTACCGGCAACCTCGACCCTGAGGCAAGCGATATGGTGATGGACATCCTTAAGAAGATTAATTTTGCTGGCACAGCCGTGCTCATGGCAACGCACGAATACAGCATTATCCAACAATATCCTGGCCGTGTGCTACAGCTAAAAGACCAGAAGCTGATCGATTATGCTGAAAGTCAGTCCTTCCTGAAGAGCTTGAGCAGGAAAGTCTAAATAAAGTTTACGGTTTACGGTTTTCAGTGTTCAAGCTACAAAGCTCTATTTACTGTACACTGAAAACTGCCAACTGAAAACCTCACCTTCCCCACTTTCCAGGAATTGCGAATCTGGTCCCCGTCTTGTTTATTTGTTCTGAAATATTGAAGCACAGCCCCTCATATGCTGGATCGGTTCATTTCCTTTTTTAAGTCGGCCTCGGACCTGCTTCCGGGTACAGACGCACTTGGCACCATTCAATCCATCGATAAGAATATTGCGATCAAAGGTCACAATGTTTGGATATTGGTTACTGCGGCCATGCTGGCTTCCATCGGCCTTTACACCAATTCAGCGGCGGTGATCATTGGTGCCATGTTGATTTCTCCCCTGATGTCCCCAATCTTGGGAGTGGGCCTTTCCGTAGGGATCAACGATCGGGAGATGCTGCTTCATTCGCTGGAAAACCTGGCACTCGCTGTGGGAGCCGCACTTGCGGCAAGTACCCTGTTCTTCCTCATCATGCCGACCCTGGATGTGCCTCCGCCCGAGATAGCAAATCGTACCCGCCCTACCCTATTGGATGTAGCCATTGGCTTTTTTGGCGGTGTTGCGGGCATTGTGGCAGGTTCACGAGAAGAAAAGACCAATGCCATACCAGGTGTGGCGATTGCCACCGCCTTAATGCCCCCGCTATGTGTGACAGGCTATGGCCTTGCGAGTGGCAAGTGGGACATTTTTCTAGGCGCCTTTTACCTGTTTTTCCTTAACGCCGTTTTCATTTCCCTTTCTACCTACCTGATCGTCAGGCTACTCAAGTTCCCTTATGTCGATTTTATTGACATGGCAACCAAACAAAAGGTAGCGCGCTACATGACGTTCTTTGTGGTACTGCTCATCATTCCCAGTATTTACCTCCTCTATACGGTGTTTAAAACTCAACGGACTCAATCCAAAGTAGGAATATTCTTGACAGAGCAGGTAAACGATAACTTCCACCGGGTAATTGACCATGAATTGGTGTGGCAAAATGAATGGCTCATGATGAATAAGGGCGACACCCTCAGGGTGGTGGTGGCAGGCCCTTACATGGATTCCACCCGGATACAGCAGCTCAATGATACCTTGCCTGCCTATGGCCTTTCAGGCTGGATACTTGATCCTAAGCAGTTGAGCAACCCCAGCCTGAAGGTGGAAGAGATCACCGCCCAGGTCACCGGTGTGGCACGAGACGAGATGATCAAACTCATTGATGTCAAGAAGGCGGAGATGAGCCAGAAAGACCTACAGATTGCGGCTTTACAATCTGCCATTGACAGCATTCAGGCAGATAGCATTCCCTATAACCAGCTGCAAAGCGAGCTGAAACAGCTCTATCCAGACTTAACCTACCTGAGTTTTTCCATTTGTATTGAAGATGATTTCAAGGGAAACCGAGATACCATCCCCTTATGTGTGGTCGGCTGGGACAAGCGCAAGGTGGGCAGGTACGAACGTCAAAAACGCCAAAAACAACTCTCTGGCTTCTTGAGCAGCAGGCTCAGAACAGAAAAGGTCAAGGTAATGGCACTTTAAGGATAAAAATTGGATTGAGTACCCGAAAAGCGGAGGATATGCGTTACTTTTGCTGAAAAATTACGCATGCTTCGCAGACCTCGCAGAAACCGCGCTTCACACGCCATTCGTGACATGGTTCAGGAAACCCAGGTCCCCGTTGGTTGCCTGATGTACCCGATGTTTATCCTCCCGGGAGAAAATCGACAGGAGGACATCCCTTCCATGCCGGGCATTCAGCGGCACACCATTGACTTCATGTTGCGGGAAATGGAAAGCTGCATGAAGCTGGGGGTAAAGTCCTTTGTGCTTTTCCCTGCCGTGCCGGATGAGTTCAAAAATTCGATGGCCACCTATTCCTATCATGAAGACAACTTCTACCTGGAAGCCATCCGCAAAGCAAAACTGGAACTCCCCGAATGCTGTATCATGACTGATGTGGCGATGGACCCTTACAGCTCTGATGGCCATGATGGCGTGGTTCACGATGGCAAGATCCTCAATGATGAAACCTTGCCTATCCTGGCGAAAATGTCAGTAGCCCAAGCTGAGGCGGGGGCTGATATCATTGGCCCCTCAGACATGATGGATGGCCGCGTACAAGCAATTCGTGAGGCACTGGATGAAGCAGAGTTTACTGAAACGGCTATCATGTCCTACACGGCCAAGTATGCGAGTGCTTTTTATGGTCCTTTTCGGGATGCGCTGGATTCTGCGCCCAAATTCGGCGATAAAAAAACCTACCAGATGAACCCTGCGAACCATCGGGAAGCCCTGATCGAAGCGGAACTGGACGAACTCGAAGGGGCCGATTACCTCATGGTGAAACCCGCCCTCCCCTACCTGGACATCATCCGCCAATTGCGGGACCATAGCCAACTGCCCATTGCAGCGTATAATGTTAGTGGTGAGTACGCCATGATCAAAGCCGCTGCGCAGCAGAGCTGGCTGGATGAAGAAGCCTGCATGAAGGAGTCGCTATTGGCGATTCGAAGAGCTGGAGCTGATGTGATCCTGACGTATTTTGCGAAGGCGTTCGCGGAGTTGAAGCAAGGATAGTCCTATTCTATAATTGGTGCGTGATCATTTTTCTTTTATGCTCCCATGCTGTTCAGATAACGGCGGGTCAGGGAGGCAGATTTTGTAACTGGAAGGGTGGGTCCCAAATGCCGCCGTTCGGATAACGGCGGTACGAGGAGGGCGGTACAAAACAGAAAATCCCGTACCTTCGCCCTCCATGAAGTTTACTTTCACTGGTACTGGAACTTCTCAGGGTATTCCCGTGATTGGATGTGGGTGTGCGGTGTGTACCTCCAGTGATCCTCGGGATAACCGACTTCGCACTTCAGGGTTGCTGGAAAAATGGGACACAGCCATTGTGTTTGATACAGGACCAGACTTTCGGCAGCAAATGCTCAGGACGGGTATTCGCTACCTGGATGCAGTGGTCTTTACCCACCAACACAAAGACCATACAGCAGGGTTGGACGACACGCGTCCGTTCATTTTCCGTCAGCGAAAAGACATGCAGGTATATGCAACAGAGGCAGTGATTGAGCACCTGAAAAAAGAGTACTACTACATTTTTGAAAATGGGGACTACCCTGGGGTGCCCAAGCTCGCCATGAACCAGATTACGGAAGCACCTTTCCAGATTGGCGACATTGACCTACTGCCTTTACCTGCTCTGCATGGAAGCCTTCCCGTCATGGGCTACCGGAGTGAAAACTTTGCCTACCTCACCGATGTTAATCATATCCCGGAGGCGACAATGGAGTTGATGCACGGATTGGATGTCTTGGTCTTGGATGCCCTTCACCGTCAGAAGCACTATTCTCATTTTACCATCTATGAAGCCATAGCAGCAGCTGAAAAAATTGGAGCCAAGCAAACCTG
>JBCDIQ010000440.1:0-4537 GCA_039024295.1 Bacteroidota bacterium
TCTGATTACCCCTCAGACTTCTGTAGAAAGAATCCATAAAATTGACAGCCTGACCCAGGGATTCATCTACATGGTTTCCAGCAGTAGTACCACTGGTGCTTCAAAAGGAAAGGGCGCATCCCAGGAGGAATATTTCCAGCGTATTGCGGGAATGAACCTTCATAACCCACGGGTAATCGGTTTTGGGATTTCTGATCGTGATAGCTTTTCGGGTGCTGTGAAATATGCTGATGGTGCCATTATTGGAAGTGCATTCATCAAGGCAGTTGACAAAGGCGGAGATTTGAGGGAGAATATTGCTGATTTTATTTCCTCGATTCGCTAAGGAGCATTTATCGAGCCAAACAAAAAAGGTCGCTCATGTAAAGCGACCCTTAGGTAAATTAGCACACGGAAATCAAACAAAACACTATCTATTTCCTATGGATTCAAGGCTGGCCATACCGGAAATATGCTTCGAGATGGAAGGGTTTCCGCCGTAGACTACATGGGCCATGCCTGAAATATCGACATCTAATTCTTTTTGGGCATGAACCGCAACAGAGCCCATTCCACTTACCCTGAGTTCTGCTGATTGAATCATCAGGTCAGCGGCTTCGATATTACTAGCACCGCTTACCTCAAAAGACATCTCCTGAGCCTTTCCAGACATGTTTAAGGTGGTTGCGCCTGTAATATCACCAGTTAGCGTACCTACTTTGAGCTGAAGGTCTGCCGTTGTTGCGCCCTGAAAATGGAGTTTTAGGCGATCCAGGTCAAGGGTTTCTCCCGTTTCAATGTGGATGGCTCCTTGGGTAGAAAGGAGCTTCAGGTTTGTACAGACAATTGTTACATTATGCTCAGTTGCCTTTTTACCAGACTTCGAATTTATCCGAAGAACCCCATTACGAACCTGTACCTCTGGGCTTGGTCCCTCGTGGTCAGAAAGCCGCACTTCTGGTTTATTGCCTTGGAGTAATTTCACATATCCAACTCCCTGAATTTGAATAGAATGGAAATTATCCACCTCAATGACTCGATCTCCTGTAGATCGATTTTGTTGGGCGATACCGGAAGTAATCAGCAGGGCAAAGATTATGGCCAGGGATTGGAAGAAGTAGGTTGTGCGGAACATATATTGGATTCTTTGTTCAAAGACCTAGCTCCAGTTCCAGGGGTTGCATCAAAAGAAAAATAAGAGCTGAGCCAGTCCTGCCATCATGCCCAGGAATCCTCCTACCATGATCAATTTGAGTTCGTCTTCCTGAAATACCGGACGAAGAAATGCTTCAAACTCAATAGGGGAGAGAGCCCGCATTTTTTCCCTCAAGGTACCTTCTACATCCAAGGCTTCTTCCGCGTAGGCAAACATATGTTTGATAGAGATCGGAAGCTCTGCAATGAATTTGTTGGACAGTTGTTCTCGGAGGTGGAGGTATTTTTCTGTTCCCTGGGACAGCTGAAAGAAGGATTTTCCAACCCCTGCGATATTATCGATCGCATGCTTCACGTGAAACTGTATAATCGAAATTAGGCGGTCGGATGCCGGGCCTTGGATCATGCTTTCAAAGATATTTTGAGAAGTGATGATCCGCTGTGCGATGATCCTGGCGTATGCTGCGGCCACCTCAGGCTGTCGTTTGATAAACAAGCCTTGTATTTTCCAAAGCAATACCCGCTTCGGCATCTGAGGCTCAAAAATGAGTTTCAACGCCAGCCAGTTGGTGGCATAGCCATTGATCAATCCTGCGACTGGCAAGATCCACCAAAAACGAAAGTAGGAAAAAACAGCCGCTTGTATGATCCCAAAAAGGAATCCGAAATACAGCCCTGAGCGCTCAATAAATTTGAACTCCTGTTCCCCAACCTTCTGGAAAATGTGGTTGAGCAGAGCTTTGTCCCCTTCCAGCTCCTCGACCACCATTTTTTTTAAGTCAAACAGGGTTGTGATATCTGTTTTAACTTCCTGCATGAGGGAAGCAACCACAATGGGAAGGTCTTCTTGGGCACGCTGGTAAATGCGTTCTCTCAAGGCTGGAGGTGCATTTTCCCATAAAACGGGTATCTCCTCCTCCATGGATTCATTCAGGAGCCGCCGCACCAAGCGATTCATGGAAGGGCTCATGTCTTCGGCCACCCGGATCGGTTCAATTTTTTCAAATTGTTCCTCGATGCGAATCAGCTTGGTGGTCATCAGGTCAACTGCCTTTTCGGCCATGGCGGATGCCTTCGAGGGGATAATCCCTTGCCACCCCAGGTTCCATTTACGAATGCCCATGAATTCCAGGGGGTAAAACGTCATTTTTAGCGCAATGACGTTGGTTCCCCAGCCCACCAGCGCGCTGATGACAGGGATGACGATGTACCGTAAGAGCAAATCCAGGTCCATACGGCAAATTAAACAGGAATTCAGGGGTTGCCCAAAAAAAGAGCCGACCCTTATAGGATCGGCTGTTGTCAAACCAAAAGCTGAGAGATTACACGAAAAAATCTATTCAAGCTGCATGTTATTTACTATGCAGGATGATTCTAAGTTTGCCAATTGAAATGGAGGGAAAAAAACCTTCATGTTGCTTTTCTGCCTTGGTACTCACTTCCGATACCACGGCCTTGGCTGCTTCTTGCACATAATCCTGGGGGGGAGTTGCGCAGCTGGCAATTAGCAGGATGCTAAACAAAGAGAGGAGTAGGTAAATGAAAGGCTTCATTGGTGTGAGGTTGAAGGCTTGAGCAAATATACGTCGTTGATCAGGTGAAAGATGTGGTGTAAACGTTAAACATTTGTTAAACAAATCCGGCTACCTGTTATGTGTACCTATAGATGAACAAAACTTACAGATGGTTGCACCTTTTTAGAAAAAAATTTAAAAAGGTGTGTTTTGGAAATTTCGGGGAATGAAAAAGCCTCCTGGAGGGGAGGCATTTAGATCTCAAGGCGGACTTTCAATTTAAATCTGCTCAGGAAACTTAACCAAGGCAAAAGATAGTTTTTTCAAAGAAGCTTTAATCCTGTTTCTGAGTGGATACAGATCCCCACCTTCATTGATGGCAGCGTCAAATTCTTCTTGATTGCTAAATCCTTGGTGAATTGCTTCTAGTAGTTCGTCCATAGCATCTTCCGCTTTCCCTTGAGTTGATCTTAAGCATGCAGATCGAAAAAAAACTGATCCGTAGTCAAACTTTTTTCTTAGCCCCAAAAAATTGTCCCGGTCTTGGGTCCGAATGAAATTGTCAATTGTTCCTGTGAGGTATTTTGTAATGCCGGGTATTTTCTCATCGAGTTCATAGAATTCTTTAGAATCTCGCTGGATTTCTAAAGGTTCTAAATCGTCATATGATTCATCAGCACGTATGCATACTACTCTTCTACCAAGTACGGAAGAGGAAATGCTAACGGTTGAGATTCCTTCCATACTTCTAACCCAGGGAGTTTTGGTAGTCAATAGGCACATCCCTGCAAATCTTGGCACACTTTCAGTCCGGACAAATCGAAGTAATAGATGTTGATTGTATAAGGTAGCATACCCTTCGAAAGTGGCTTGGTCTGTTCCTTTCATTCGAACTTTGCCATCTAGATCAATTTCCAAAATAAACCTTCTCAAATTAGCACTTAAGCTCGAGCTGGTATATACCAAAGAAAAAACTCCTACAACCCTTTCTAAAGATGAGCCTGGAGGCAGCTTTAAGCTGTCCTTTTTCAGTAGGCGAGCTGTGGGATCATCTAGAAAGTAGTTGTCTAAATTTCCATTGAAGAATGCCTTAAATTTCTCGTATCGGTTACTTATTCTTTGGTAGAGGTCTGAGTCCCAGCCTATGGTAAGGTATGTTTCCTTGCTAAAAAAACTAGGATCATACCGAACAATGAAAATTCTGCCTCCGGTCACTCGTCCATCAATTACCCCCACATATTCACCCCGCATTTCATCATTTCGCTGTGATAGCTTTAAGATATTGGAATATTTGCAATTGTTTTCTTGGTCAGCAACCTCAACGGTAATAATTCTGCTTCCCAGGTATTTGGCAGCTCCAGAAAACTGCCGACCATTACCCCAAGGCAAGTCAACTTCTCCTTCAAGTCCAATTATGAAGCGGCTGGCAATTAGGGTTTGGCGATTAGCATGTACTGCAAAATAAATCCATTCGCCGGCCCACTGGCTCATTTTGTGTCTCTCAAGATCGATATAACTATTTTTTCTGATAAGTTCATCGATAGAGTGAACCTTCATTTTTTCATCGATTTTTAGCTTTTTATCACGGATTAATGCATCCATTAACTTCGGAATCGGACGTTCTTCTAACTGGTCTTTAGTGGTTGGAAGATCATCTCTGTTTAGCCTAAAAATGAAGGTCAGGCCAGCAACCATCCCGCCATTGGAGGAATCAATGTTGGTTAATATCCCTGGGGTGAGTTCTCGGTGTTGTAAGCCTTTATAAGCAGATATCTCCCCAGATAAATAGCTGATCCTATTTGAACCTTCATCCTTAGCGAGGATCATAAAAATTCCACCTTCGTTGCTGTAATCCCCATAATACTCTCTGCCACTGTCTGTGAGAGAAA
>JBCDIQ010000441.1:0-4526 GCA_039024295.1 Bacteroidota bacterium
TCCTTTCTTTCCTGGTAACATAACCCTACCCCTATTAAGGAATGAGTCATTCCATATTTGTCATCTGTTTCCAGGAAAGAAAGGAACTGGAAAAGGCCATGAGCTACTTCACCAAAAGCTTAAAAGTAGCTAATGAAATTGATGATAAGTCTCGAATAGCAGATGCACTTCATAGAGTTGGGTATGTCCACAATATGAGGGGAGATTTCAAAACCGGAGTTACCTATAGTGACCAATCATATGCAATTGCAAAATCAACCGGGGATATGTTTAACCTGCTCGGTGCTACAGAAACTTCTTATGAGGGCCACAAGGGTGCGGGTAACTATAAAAGTGCCCTCGCCATGTATGAAGAATTTATTGCGCTTCGCGATAGCCAAGCCAGCGAAACCAATCAACGCGCAGCGCTCCAGTTTGAGTACGACCGCAAGGCCATGGCGGATTCCTTGTCATATGTCAAGCAAAAGGCCGAAACAGAAGCTACCTATGAGTCCAAGATTCGCGAGCGGAATTACAGCATTTTTGTGGCCATTGGACTTGGCTTACTAGGCTTCTTCTTTTACCGGGATCGTCAACAGAAAAAACTGCGTGCTCGTGAGGTCACTTTAGAGCGAGAGCGGGCCGAACGTCTGGAGCAGATCGATAAGCTCAAGGACCAGTTCCTGGCCAATACCTCTCACGAGCTTCGAACCCCGCTGAATGGCATCATTGGCATCACCGAAGGGCTGTTTGATCAGACAGAGGATGAAGAGATGAAGCAAAACCTCGGCATGGTCGTGGCTTCGGGCAAACGCTTGGCTTCTCTGGTGAATGACCTCTTGGACTTCTCCCGGATCAAGAATGCCGACATAGTGCTCTACCAGCGTCCCATTGATTTGAAATCAGTAGTCGATGTGGTGCTGCAAGTTTCGACTCCCCTCACCCAGGGCAAGGATTTGAACCTGGAAAATAAAATTGAAGATGAGCTACCTGCTGCTTTTGTAGATGAAAATCGCCTGACGCAGGTACTCTACAATTTAGTCGGCAACTCGGTCAAATTCACTGAGACTGGTCATGTGCGGGTCGGGGCAGAGGAAAAAGATGGGATGTTAAGGGTAGCCGTTTCTGATACGGGAACGGGTATCCCGGAGGATAAAAAGGATGCCATCTTCGAAGCCTTCGAGCAAGCCGACGGTTCCTCTGAACGTCAGTTTGCAGGAACAGGATTGGGATTGAGCATTTCCAAGGTCTTGGTTGAAAAACATGGCGGCACCATGTGGGTAGAATCAGAATTGGGCAAAGGCTCTACCTTCTTCTTTACCTTGCCATTGAGCAATGAAGCTGCTCAGGTCAGCACCGAGGTAGGGACTACTGCCCGCCTGACTCCGCTAACCATGCCGGAGGTAACAGTGATGAAACAGCAGATTACCCCAGCCAGTGGCCAGGCCATTCAGATTCTGGTGGTAGATGATGAACCCATCAACCATCAGGTACTCAAAAATCACCTCCGAGAAGAGTATTACCAGGTAACCTCTGCCATGAATGGCGAGGAGGCCTTGGAGCTGGTTCATACGGGGAATGAATATGACTTGGTCCTGCTGGATGTGATGATGCCTCGCATGAGCGGCTATGAGGTTTGTCAGGAGATTCGTAAGCGGTATCTCCCTTCAGAACTTCCCATTATCATGGTGACAGCCAAAAATCAGGTCGCAGACTTGGTACAAGGGCTCAACACGGGTGCCAATGACTACATGGCCAAGCCCTTCAGCAAAGAGGAGTTCCTCGCCCGAATGAACACTCATTTGACCCTTCACCGAATAAATGAAGCCACGAGCAAGTTTGTACCGAATGAATTCATCAAAACCCTTGGACGGGAGCAGATCACAGACGTGCAACTGGGCGATAACATCGAACGAGATGTGACGGTGCTCTTCACCGACATCCGAAGCTACACCACCATGGCCGAGCAGATGACCCCGGATGAAAACTTTGGATTTGTCAACGCTTACGCTCAGCGAATGGCCCCGATAATCAATGCCAACCAAGGCTTTGTGAATCAGTTTCTCGGCGATGGTATCATGGCCCTTTTCCAACAAAGTCCTTCGGATGCATTGAAGGCCACTATCATGATGCAAGCTGAAATAAGGCGTTACAATGAAACCAGAATTGCCCAAAACCGCTTGCCGATCAGCGTGGGAATGGGCTTCCATACAGGTTCGCTCATCATGGGGATCATCGGTGACCAGCAACGCTCTGATCCAGCCATCATCTCAGATACCGTTAACACCGCAGCACGGATGGAAGGCCTCACTAAATACTATCGAGCCAATATCCTCATGAGTGGCATTAGCTACCAGGACCTGCTGCCGGAACTACAGGCCCATTGCCGATACCTGGGCCGAGTCCAGCTCAAAGGCAAGGAAGAACCGATGAAGGTATATGAATGTCTGGATGGTGAATCTGAAAACCAAAGAGATAAAAAGCTCGCCAGCCTGAACACTTTCAACGAAGGCCTTCAGGCTTATCTCACAGGTGATTTCACACCCGCAGAACAGGCCTTCCAAGCAGTCATGGCCCAAAACCCGGAAGACCTCACCGCAGGATATTTCTTGTATCGGGTGCAGCAGCTACAACAACCTGGAGCTGCAGAAAACTGGGCTGGGGTCGAACGCATGGACGCCAAATAGTAATGCCCTCGTTCTGGCAGAAATATGATAGCTTGAAGATATTTTGCATATCTTAGAGAACGAAACCGCTATCTTTCTTGACATGAAATTGACATTTTTAACAGCTATTGGAAGGCAGTACGCCTTTCTTTTGCTTTGTATGGTTTTTCTGACTCTTCCCGAAGTTTTGAGGGCCCAGCTTAATGAGGAACTGCAAGCCCAGGTGGATTCTCTGAATGAGGTAATCACCTCCACCGATGAATCAAAAGTTCTGGTTCCGACCTTGCATGCGCTTCATGCAATCATGAGAAGAGTCGATCGAAACGAAGGACTAAAAATAAGTGAAAAGATAGCAAAAATATGCAACCAAGCCCTGGCAGAAATGCAAGACTCCTCATCTGAAGATGCCATCTTCTATTTGGATAACCTCGCGAGAGCTTATGCTGCCATCGGTGTGGTATACAGCCAACGAGGAAATTACGAGGAGGGAATAGCGAATTATCAAAAAGGACTCGAAACCCTTGAAAGGCAGTCAAATCCCAATCCCAACGGGAAAGCGTATATCCTGAACTCAATTGGGATTGCCCATTTTCATCAAGGTGAGTTTGACTTGGCAGAAAAATTCTGGTTGAAGTCAATGGATATTTACAAGGAGGTAAATAGCCTGAGCGGTCAAGGTTCAATTAACATGAACCTGGGAAATATTTACAGTGAAAAAGGGGAATATCAAAAAGCCTTAGCTGCATACAATGAAAGCCTGCGGATTTCAGATGAGTTAGGGGAGCAAAGCGGTCAGGGAACTACCTACAGCAATATAGGCCTTGTGTATACTGATCTGGGCAATTTTGAAAAGGCACTTGAAGCGTTCTATAAAAGCCTGACGTTAAGAGAAAAGGCTTCCGACTTGGCTGGTATCTCAGGCTCCCTTAGCAACATTGGGAACATATATGTCTACCAGGGAAAATTTGACCAGGCCCTGGAGTTTTATTTCAGAAGCTTGAAAACCTATGAAGAGATGGATGCCAAACCTAGCATGGTGAACGTCATTAATAAAGTTGGACAGACGTATTCGCGATCAGGTGACCACGAAAAGGCACTCGAATATTATGAAAGAGCCTTGAGCCTTGGGCAAGAAGTTAACTACAAATCCGAAGTTGCTACTGCCCTCAACTCTCTTGGAAACTATTACCGGTTAAAGGAAGACTACCCAAAAGCATTGAACTATTTATCACAAGGCTTGAGCTTATCAAGAGAAATCGAAAGCAAGGGATACATTGGGAATGCCCTGCTGAGTTTTACGGTCATGTATGCTGATATAGGAGACTATATGGAAGCCATCCAGTATGGGGAGGAAGCACGTGAACATGTCGTAGAGGTAGGCAGCTTGGAGTCTGTGAAAAGTATCTCATTGCATTTGTACAAAAGTTACAAAGCCCTGGGTAACTCCGATAAAGCCTTGGAAATGCATGAAGCGTATATTTCTGCCCGCGACAGCATCGAAAGTAAATCCAACCAAAGGGCAACGCTCCAATTCGAGTACGACCGCAAAGCATTGTCTGATTCTTTGGCATATGTCAAGGAAAGAGCTGTAACAGAAGCTGCTTACCAGTCGGAGATTCGGCAACGGAACTACGGCATCTTTGTCGCTATTGGCCTGGGGCTGATTGGCTTCTTTTTCTACCGCGATCAACAGCAGCGCAAGGCCCGTGCCCAGGAAGTGGCCCTGGAGCGCGAGCGCGCCGAGCGACTGGAGCAGATCGACAAGCTCAAGGACCAATTCCTGGCCAATACTTCTCACGAACTTCGAACGCCTTTGAATGGCATCATCGGCATTACCGAAGGCCTTTTTGACCAAGCCGAGGATGAGGAAATGAAGCAAAA
>JBCDIQ010000442.1:0-4502 GCA_039024295.1 Bacteroidota bacterium
AAAATGGGGATCAAAGCATGCTGCCGTTCCTTGATCGTATGCACCTTTTTTAGTAATGATTGCTTCAAATTTCTTAATCTGTAAAGAGTCAAGTATCGTTTGATTATCAAGTCTCTTGCGGTCGATACTCAATACAATATCAATCGTTCTCATCCCATGCCCATTAAATTCGAATGCCAACACGCTGTCGTATTGCAATCCGCCAAAAGGATTTTCTTGGGCACAAATAGTCAGACTAAATGATGCCAGAAATAATATGAATATATTTTTCATTTTTTTAATTCACATCAACGGTTTGACTATGCAAAGTAGCATTCCACAGGGTGCTATTGCTTATAGGTTTTATTAGTTGCTGCCCTTTTTCTCTCTTCCATTTCTTTGATAGCTGTCTCAAGTTTCTCCTGATTTTTCTGCATTTCGAGTTGGCCATCATAAATTAAATATTTACTAAAAGTGAACTCTCCATCGTGATGAAATTCAAGTTTCCAATTTATTGTCTTATCCCAAACGGTCTGGTCATGTGCAAAGAATAAATTGTGTGAATACTTAATTACCATTTTCCACGTCAAAACGAAGCCTGTGTCTGGTTGATGTGCAATAAATACCTTTTGGCCAAATGGAATTCCTAGATTGTACAAATACTTTTTAATTGTCTGTTGGTCAGAAAATTCGCTATTGAAGGTTGATACGGACTTATAATACTTGCCCGAGCACTCAATTTTAAGCTCCATTTCAAAGTCCCATAGAAAATTTGCGGCTTCTTTTGTCAAAACGAAAATTTGGTCTTGGTGTTCTTTACTTGCCAATTGGTCGTTTTCGTCTGTGAAAATCCACTTCGCAGTGTAGTCGTCCAAAGGCACTTGAAATTCTTTTATGTTGTCAAGCGAAAGAGTCATTTTTCTAATTTATCTATCAAGTTCGATTGCCATTTTTTAGTTGCAGCTAACCATCTAACTAAACGGAACTATTCCGGTTTTTCTCTATTAACCTACCTCCAAATTTCCGTTTTCATCCCCTCTATACCCCTTTAAACCGGAACCTATGTCCGTACTGGTGATCATTCACAAGTGGCCTCACAAGGAACTTCTGCTATGTTAAATTTCCCAAAAATCCAGTAGATCACAAAGTTATTCTTTGGCCTCCGCGAACCATACTTTGCCAGGCCTGATAGAACAGAAGGAGGTACGGAACCACCAAAAACGAAGCCATCAGGTAGTTGGTTTAGCTTGATTTCTCATTCAATATGCGATAAGTCTTCCTCCATATAGGGGCCATTTTTACTTGGTTGAGGACAGGGATGCTTTGAGCATCATCCATTAAGTCTTTAGGCTAAAATTTGCGTAAGCGGTTTTTGAACTGTGTCTGACAGCCTGAATAAAGTGCGTTTTAGTGTGCTTTATTTTTTGGTATTGGCTTTTTCTTCCTTTATCATTTTTGCCAATCTTTCTGCTTCGTCTTTATATCCTTTATCTTTTGCTTGATTGCAATATTCTAATGCTTCCTCGAATCTTTCAAGCTTGCCGAGGCACTTTGCCTTCATTAGATACGCACCACCATAGAACGGTTTGGCTTTTATCATTTTATCAATATCCTCAATTGCTGAATCATATCGCTTAAGTGCGATTTTGGGGAATGATCTTGAGTAGTATGATTCAATAAATTCGGGATTAAGATCTATGGCTTTGTCAAAGTCATCAATTGCTTCTTGATACATGTTGGTATTGTATTTAGCCATTCCTCGGCCATGGTAATACATGCCATTATTCGAGTTGATCTCAATCACCCTGTTAAAATCAGTAATGGACTCCTCAAACTTTCCAAGCTTAGCATTAAGATCAGCTCTGCTATACCAAGCTATTTCAAGCCCATTGTTCATTTCGATGGCTTTTGAAAAGTCAATCAAAGCTCCATCAAAATCCTGAAGTTCCTGCTTTGCTAACCCTCTGTTTACATAAAAATCTGGAACATCAGGGTTTTTCTTAACTAACTTTTCGAAATCTTTAAGAGCCGAACGGAAATCTCCCTTATCAAATTTGTCTTGCCCTGATTTGAGAAGCTTTTCGTTAGTTTGTCCAAAAAGGTTAAAAAACATTGTTGTCAAAAAAAATATGGATAGATATCGTTTCATGTAGTTTCTGTTTATTGCTTATAACATCTTGCTAAACGGAACTGTTACAGATATTCCCTATTAAACTGCTAAAAGCGTTCCGTTTTCATCCCCTAAATACCTATGTAAACCTGAACTCTTGTACCTGTTGATGCTCATTTTCAGTTGGTCTTACAAGGATCTTCTACCATATCAAATTTCCCAAAAATCCGGCAGACCACAAAGCCATTTTTTGGAACTTCTCAAGCGATACTTTACCAGTCTTGGTAACACAGGAGGGGTATTGAACCCGGAGAACGAATCCAGCAGGTAGTGAGGTCAGGTTAAGTTCTCATTCAATATGCGATAAGTCTTCTCCCAGGTGTCTGTTTTGATTCAGCGACGCTATGGTTTCCATCTGACTGGAGCTCAGTTCGAAATCGAATATCTTATAATTGTCCGCTATTCTTGTGGGGGTGACAGACTTTGGAACCGCAGCAACACCTCGTTGAATCAACCACCTCAGGGCCACCTGCACAGCAGATTTACCGTGCAGTTTGCCCATTTCAACCAATTCAGGAATGTTCAAGACTTCCCCCATCATAATGGGCCGCCAGGCTTCAAGTTGAATACCGTATTTTTTAGAAAATTCAAGCAACTCATGTTGGCTCAAATGCGGGTGCATTTCTACCTGATTCAGGGCAGGGACAACTTGGGCATGATTCATCAAGTCTTCCAATTGGTGAATGCTAAAATTGCACACCCCAATCGCTTTTGCCCTTCCCTCGGCGTAGATCTGTTCTAATGCCCGATAGGTTTCCCTGTATTTGCTTTTGACCGGCCAATGGATGAGGTACAGGTCTACATAATCGGTTTGTAATCGCTCTAAGCTGTCTTCAAAAGACCGAAGGGTGTTATCATATCCCTGCTCGGTGTTCCATACTTTGGTGGCCAGGAATATTTCGCTCCTGTCAATGTTGCTGCCTTTGATGGCCTTGCCCACTCCTTCTTCATTCCCGTACCCTGAAGCCGTATCTATTTTCCGGTATCCACTATTTAGTGCAGCTAGGATGGCGCTTTCTACCTCACCGTCGTTTTTGGCAAACAGGACCCCCAGTCCAATGGATGGCATGTTGACGCCATTGTTCAGGGTAAATGTATCTCTTTGGGTGTTCATGAGGTTTTTTGCTGGATTACCATGCCTTTTAAGAAAGAGCGTGACTAGAGGTTGCAGAGTATAGGCGTATTATGCTGTTATAGCTGAGATGTTCAGGTGTTCAGCTACATACGTTAACGAATACTTTGCTCTGCCGTTTTTAACAGTTACCTCAAGGGGTTCGGGGGCAATTCTCAATTCCGTAGGAAACCATGTTTCTTTCACCTCATAATTCGGCAGGAGAAATAACCCTTCCTGAGTTCCGTTCGTCCCAAATCGCTGGAAATTCCCTTTCCAAAAGGTGGTCTTTATCTCTTGTTCAAGGACTTTATTTGTAGTTTCAATATCGGTTGTGGGTAGTCCGATTTCATTTATGCCCAAAATTTGATCGATGCCAAAGGGCGCTGTAGTCTCATTTTTCAAATCGTACCGGACGATAAATTCCGCCACATTCCCACTTTTATCCAAAAAGTAAACGGATTCTGCGTTCCAGCTATCAAAAAACTGGGTATATTTCCCTCGCTCTACCTCAATTAATTCGACCCTTTTGGCTAGCCATTCGATTCCCTGTTGCAGTTTATTCGATGGCAGCAAAAAGCAATAATGATAGGTGTGTGGCCGGCGTGATTTCCTGAAGGTTAATTCACTCCACCCTATTTTTACGGTAAAATGATCTGGTGTAGAGGCGATAAGCTCAAACCCAGACGCTGCACTATAGAATTTTTTCTCTGATGCTAATCTATTGGTATTCAAGACAAGTTTGGTAATCTTCATGATTGTGCATGATGGCTTAGACTCCCAATACTGCGCCAGTCTGAGATTTTAAAGTTTATTTACAATCGTAAAAATAGCTGGTTGTTTCGGGACCAAAACGGGCATTCCGTACCGTCTTTTTGAGTAGCTTATTTTCATAATATTCATGATTATAAATATAAGTATCTACTGGTAAGACTCCGACAGTACGATATGTGCTCGAAACAATATTGTTTTGCGCGAAATAAGATATACCAAGGTAATTGGGAAGGTGGTAATAAGGGTTAAAGTTTGTATCATACGTATGTTCAATCACACGAGTAGTTTTGGGAGGCATTCCGTCTACACGGACCAATGTCAATTTAGTAGGATTACTATATTTGTCAGTTTCTACTTCGTACTCAAGTAAGCCATCATAATCAGAATATTTATTAGGGCAAACGCATCAAACTTAGAACCCGATGACCTTAAGGAGGTATTCCTCATTCATTGAAGCTCTGAATCTTC
>JBCDIQ010000443.1:0-4497 GCA_039024295.1 Bacteroidota bacterium
CTTCAATTCTTCCAAATACTGGCGCAACTCCTTCCGAGCAAGGTGTATTCGGATCTTGACGTTTGCCACACTTAAATCCATGTAATTGCCAATTTCTTTGTAGGAATATCCCTGGAAGAACAACAAGAAAGGAATCCGATGTTCTGGCCTGATGTTTTGCATGGCCTGATGGATAAATTTAAGGTCCATTGGATGAACGGAGGAATAAGTCCCTGCCATCGTTTCCATCTGATCAGAAGTAAGGTTCAGGTCAAATGCAGCTCGCCTGAGGTCTTCTCTTCGTTGGTTGCTCAAAAAGGTGTTGCGCATGATGGTAAACAACCATGCTTTGATGTCGGTCCCTTGTTGAAACCTTCGCCTGGCCAATAAGGCTTTCAATACCGTATCATGAAGCAAATCCTGTGCATCCTCCGGCTGGCGGGTAAATTGTAATGCCCTTGCTTCAAGGTTCGGAAGCAATCGCAACAACTGGTGGATGAATTCTGCTTTAGACACGTTGGGGGAATAAATGGGTGTATAAAATTCAGGTTACCGGATAAGCCCGTTAGGCGACCTGTACAGGAGCCGTGAAGGTCCTCAGCCGACTTCTGGCACGATGAATCCGGTTTTTGATCGTTCCTAAGGGAACGCCCATGATGTCGGCAATTTCATGGTAGGCATAGCCTCGAATGTAGAGGAACAATGCCGTGCGTAGGCCAACCGGGAGCTGTGCCACCAGGTGCTCAATCCAGGAAGTATCCTCCGATGGATTCACTTCCCGATCAGCTTCTAGTACCAGGCTGCCCTCGGGGGCTTGCAACAACAAGCCCTGTCTCCTTCGGTTTTGTTGGTACTGAGAAAGAAACGTATTCCTTAAAATGGTGTGGAGCCAAGCAGAAAAGCAGGCATCTGCCCGATAGCTTTTCCGGTACCTCAATGCCCTCAGGCACGTTTCCTGCACCAGGTCATTTGCATGATCTGAGTTCTTTGTGAGCTGAATGGCATGTGCACGCAACTCGGACTGATATTGAGTCAGGATGTATTCAAATTCTGTAGCTCTCATAACTATTTCTCCTTTCAAATTATCCGCCTGCCTCATTTTCACCATGAGGGAAGAGGTCGTATTCAGTTATTTTACTCGAAATCGTGGGGTTTGTATGGAATTTTAGGTCCCCTTTTATGGTAGATATTTACCCTACACGATGTGACATTAATCACCCAATAGCCTAACTTTTGGCATTTACAATCTCCCTAGGCTCGCAGTTGGTATTCCGAATCAAAAAGTCGAATTTTGCAGCCTATGTCAGGGATAGTAGCAATAGTTGGCAGACCTAATGTTGGCAAGTCCACGTTATTCAACCGCTTGGTAGAAAACCGCCAAGCCATTGTGGATGACATGAGCGGGGTCACGCGGGATCGAAATTATGGAAAAGCTTATTGGACAGACCGTGAGTTTTCCTTAATCGATACAGGGGGATATGTCCCGGAATCAGAAGATGTATTTGAAAAGGCCATCCGTGAACAGGTTCACATTGCCATGGAAGAGGCGGATGTACTCTTATTCATGGTAGATGCAAGAGCAGGGATCACCCCTATTGATCGGGAAATCGCCCATATGCTACGGCAGCAGGCCAAAAAAGTGATCTTAGCCACCAACAAGGTTGACAGCCCTCAACACATAGAACTTACCTATGAGTTCTACGAATTAGGATTGGGAGAACTATATGGGGTTTCTGCTATAAATGGTACCGGTACCGGTGATATGCTCGATTACCTGCTTACCCTTTTGCCAGAAGAACAGGAAGAGAAGGAAGAAGATGGCATTCCACGTTTTGCGGTGGTGGGACGTCCCAATGTTGGCAAATCCAGCTTCATCAACGTCTTGCTGGGCCATGATGCCAATATTGTCACCTCCATTGCAGGAACCACGCGAGACAGTGTGGATACCCGTTTCAAGGCTTTTGACCAAGACCTGATCCTGGTAGATACGGCCGGGCTGCGTAAGCGTGCGAAGGTTCAGGAAAACATTGAGTTTTATTCTACCCTCAGAACCATTCGTGCAATTGAAGAGTGTGATGTGGCCATCCTGCTGTTGGACGCCACCATGGGCATTGAGGCACAGGACCTATCTATCTTTAATCAGGTCTTGAAGAATAAAAAGGGAATTGTCATCGCGGTGAATAAATGGGACCTCATTGAAAAGGATACTGCTACTGCCAAGACCTTTGAAGACAATATACGGCACCGATTGGCTCCTATGACAGATGTACCGATTATCTTTACCTCAACTGTTGAGAAAAAACGTTTGCTCAAGGTGCTGGAACGTGCAAAACAAGTGTTTCATGACAAGGAACAGCGTGTGTCCACTTCCGAGCTCAATGAAGTGATGTTGGCAGCTATTGCCCGTCACCACCCCCCTACCTACAGAGGAAGGATTGTTCGGATTAAGTATGTCACCCAAGTCATACCGGCAAAATGTCCCACCTTCCTTTTCTTTACTAACCACCCTCAGCATGTTCAGGAATCTTATAGGAGGTACCTGGAAAATCAGCTACGGGCTCATTTTGGGTTTACCGGCGTGCCGATGAACCTATTTTTCCGTAAGAAATAGTCCATCTGTTAAATTGGTCACAGGGTACAGCTACAGGAACTAAGGCTACCGACCTTTTTTGATATTCCTTCAGTAGGGGAACCTCCTCGGCCCTTTGTACCAAAGAGTCGAATCCAATTTCGCGTATCCTCTTGGGCGAAATTTGCGCTAAAAATCCCCTAAACAAACATTACATACCGTGCATAGAGGTATTTTCTGAACAACTTTCCTCATGAAAGAATTTTGGTACAAAAATTGAAATAAACACTATACAAACAACTCAGTTATAGCCTTAATTGCTCAATTTAGAGGTTTTGGCTATAGGAGTATCAAAATTTATGTCTGCTCAAGATGAAAGAGAAAACAAAAAATTGTAATTTACTGCCAGTCACCTATCGCGATATCATGAACAAAAAGGTTTTTCTCTTACTCTTGGTGTGTGCATTCTGGCAATTGCCTTCAGCCACTGCCCAGTCTGTACCTTCAGCCTCCGCACACACTTCTCAGCCCACCCACCAGGTACATCAAGAAAAAAATGCCAATACCCACAGGAGCAATCGTGGGTTCAAGGAAATGTTTTTCAAGTCAAAGTGCCGCAGGGTAAGAGGCCTCTGCTAATTCGGTCGGGGTTCGTTCCGGTTCATCCCCTTCTCCCTACGATTGACCTGAATAATTCTTCTCTGCGGCCAGATTAGCTGCTTCTTTGTGATGTTGCTCATTCATTCAACATCATAGAGATGAAAAAAATTATCAGTTTATCTGCCTTATTTTGCCTGTTATTATGGCTTACAGGCAACTTCTCCCTTCTGGCACAGCAAGCTACCCAGACCGTTAGCGGTATCGTACTAGACGATCAATCCGAAATGGGGCTTACAGGTGCTACTGTTGCTGTAATTGGCACCACTCCTACACTTGGTTCCATGACGGACGAGTCTGGGGAGTTTATCATTAGCAATGTACCTATTGGTCGATACAGCATTCAAATCAAATACCTGGGATACGAGGAACAGACAATTCCCAATGTCCTCGTGACAGCCGGGAAGGAAGTTATCCTAGAGGTACGCCTTACCGAACAGCTTATACAAGCAGAAGAGGTGGTCATCACGGGTGAGGTCAGCAAGGACAGGACACAAAATGAACTGACTACCGTAAGTGCCAGGAGTTTTACCCTTGATGAAGTGCGGCGATATGCGGGTGCCACCAATGATGTTGCACGGATGGCAGGAAACTTTGCAGGTGTCAGCACAGCAGACGACTCCAGAAATGACATTGTGATCCGCGGCAACTCCCCGACGGGTGTGCTATGGAGGCTTGAAGGCATCCCTATTCCCAATCCCAACCACTTCGCTACTTTGGGGACTACAGGTGGCCCGGTAAGTGCCATGAATCCGAATATGTTGAAGAATTCAGACTTCCTCACAGGTGCTTTTCCTGCAGAATATGGTAATGCCCTGGCAGGTGTATTCGACTTGGGGTTTCGGACGGGCAACAAACGCCAGCATGAGTTTACCGCCCAATTAAATGCATTCAGCGGATTGGAATTGATGGCTGAAGGCCCCTTCAGCAAAAATAGTAAGGGTTCCTATCTGGCAGCATATCGATATTCATTTGTTCAACTCGGTGATGCATTGGGAATCCCTGTGGGCACCAATGCCGTCCCTAATTACCAGGACTTATCCTTTAACCTGGACTTTGGGTATGGGAAATATGGTCGGTTCTCTGTATTTGGCATTGGAGGACTTAGCAGTATTGATTTTTTGGCAGATGAAATTGACGAAACCGATTTATTTGCCAATCCCTCCGAGGATGCATTTGCACGTTCACGCTTTGGCGTAGTGGGAGTCAAACACCAATTGGCACTAGGAGAAAAGGCGTATGTGCGGACGGTAGTTTCAGCTTCTACCACCCAAAATGATTTTGACCAAGAC
>JBCDIQ010000444.1:0-4448 GCA_039024295.1 Bacteroidota bacterium
GTCGTTTTTATCAAAAAATCAGGAAATCCAGAGGAACCTCAAAAACGGGCAATTTTTTTGGATACAACTTTTCCATTTGCATGGATGAGCAAGAAATAAGTTCCTGCCGGTTGATTTTTCAAGGCACTCACATCAAATCTGTGTCCACCTGCGACTTGATTACCTTTTTCAACGGGGGTCGCAATGGTTTCTCCCATAACATTTTTCAATTCAATTTTCACCAGTGATGCCTTATCCAGGTGATAGGAAATTGCAAAGGTTCCTGTGGTTGGGTTGGGATATACCTGGACAAGGACCAGTCCCTCCTGGAGGGAAGGTTCGTTGGATACATTAATCACCCGGGGTCCATTGGCATACCAATGAGGCCATTGGGCGGAATTCACAAATACCTGAGCAGTATTTGGGCGGCCCTGAATTTTGTTGGCCTCCAAGTCAATAACTGCCACTACTGGTGCGCCGAAGTTATCCACTGCACTGAAAACAATTTTATCGTCCTGGGCAGAATAATCGGGCACCCCAAGCTGTCTTTGCTGATATACCGTACCTACATCTCCCGTTTGGAGGTTGGCTGCGAGCACCCCATACTCGTTGGTGAGGCTATTGAAGTAATCGAAGGTAATGATGAAGGGGGAGTTTTTAGAAAAAACCCCATTTCCAATGTTCACCCCCTCTGGAAGGTTGGTA
The DNA here is from genome assembly GCA_039024295.1 of Bacteroidota bacterium. Lineage (GTDB taxonomy): Bacteria > Bacteroidota > Bacteroidia > J057 > J057 > JBCDIQ01. Next base: position 685 of record JBCDIQ010000444.1, read on the forward strand.
AATACCAATTCCACTTGGCCATCTCCAAAATTATTCCGCTGCTTATCCCAAACCCGGATAATGCCCATGTCCCAGTAGTCAATGTCCTGACCGTTTAGGTTACGAATCCTGTTGAAGGCATCATACAGGATGTATTCTCCACTCAGGTCCCACTGTATGGCATCGGCATAAAGAACACCACCCGAATTTACCCCTTGAGTAAAGGTAGGGTTGTACAAACGATATTTACCTCCTCTTTGGCTCACAAAATCATACACATAAATGGAGGTGTCAACCTGGGTCGAAATGAAAGCAATCCGATTCCCATCTTTGGAAACAGCGGCATTGTCCCAGAACCTATCAGTTGTCACATTGCCTTCTTGCGGATTGTTAGGGTCCATATTTACGACCCGAACATCGCTGTCCTGGCCCACAAATATTCCATTTTGTCCGTCATCGGTGACACTGATTCTGCGTTTGTGGGGCGTGTTTGATAAAGGTTCGAGGTTTCCAACCCCCACTTGGCCCATGTAAATAGCAGCTGGGGTGTTTACCCCGGAAACCACAATGAAGTCTGCACCTGGGTTAGGCGGGATATTGTTTTGGGTAGAAGTCCCATTGCCATTGAATATCTCTACCGCATCAAATGCACTTTTTGCTTCATTCACTTCATTGGAGTTAGCTCCATGCAGGTCGGTGGCCGCCTGGACCACTGCCAGCCGACAATCAATAAATTGAGAAGATTTGTTGAGATATCGAGTCAAGGCGCGGTAATAAACCTGCTCAGCCTTATTTTTTCCAATCGCGGTAGCATATAAATAATATGCCCTGTTGGGGATGCCGCTATTAATGTGTACCCCTCCATTATCCGCTGTTCCCGTGTAAATTTCAGACATACGCTCAGGCTGAAAACCAGGATCATTTAAGCTAGATCCCCCATTATGCGGGTCGGCCATGTCCCGCATGGTGCCAGATGGAAAGGCACTGCGCTGCACCACATCCTCTCCAATTTGCCAATCGTCGCGGTCAATCATGGCACCAAAAATATCTGCAAAGGACTCGTTTAATGCACCTGACTGGTCTTTGTACTCCAGGTTAGCCGTCTCCTGAATAACCCCATGGGACATTTCATGACCTGCTACATCCAAGCCACCTGCCAGGGGCGTAAACGCCCGGTTGCCATTGCCGTAAAAAATGGCACTCCCGTTCCAGAAGGCATTGTCAAAACCAGCTCCATTTTCGTCTGCTACATTGATAAAAGAAACCACATCGCCTCCCTGTCCATTGATGGAGTTCCGGCTGAAGGTGCTTTCAAAGTAGTCGAAGGCTTCACTCGCGTTGTAGTGAGCGGAAATAGCCGTTCGGTCCCAGGTATTATTTGAGGAAGTAATCTCTCGAAATGCCTGGTTATTGAAGGAATTATTTTGCCAGTCAAGGGTAATCAGGTAGCCATCTCCCGCTTTAGGGGAAGCATTGGTAGGTCCTTTGTACATGCTTTTTGAAGCATCCAACAAAATGTATTGGCTTCCTAAGTCAAACACGCCCACCGAGCGTTGCTGACCATTTAGATCCTGCCCTGAGCCCGTAGTGGGCCCCACAGTACAGGTATGGTTGTACTGGTCCAGGACATCCCCCGTGTGTGCATCAATAAAATACTCAAAACGCTCCAGGGAGTTGGGAAAAATCGTCACATGCCATGCCAGGTAGCGTGTGGCAACGGGTGAAACAGGCGCAAAGATTACCAATTCAGCCTTGGAACTTCCATATTTGGCCAGAAACCCATTTCCACCCGGCAGCAATGGCGGGGCGAATAATGTATGTTGCTTCACATCACGAATAGCTTCATCAATCGCCATTTGATTGCTCAGGGTAGGTACGACATCCTTTAATTGAATATTCGCTCTGTAGTGGCCATTATACAAAGCACCTCCACCTTGCTCAAAATGAACCTGGGCTTCTCCTCCCCATACAGGCACTCCCTGATAAGTCTGTTGCAATTCCACATGGGTCATGCCCAAATCGTCTCGCTCCATCTGGGTGATGTTCCATTCCTGCTGAGGATCACGGGCATTCAGTGCTGATGAAATGTCATCAAGGTATTGAAAAGTAGCTGATTCTACTGCTCGCTCATTTTGGAGGGAGTTATCTGTTGCATCTGTTCGCTGCCCTTTAATGAAAATCGGCTGTCCATTTTCAGGTGAGCGAGTAACTTTATGAAGCTCAGATTGATGCTGGTTCTTAACTCCTAACTGGCTTCCATGAATGGGGGCGAACAATCGCTGAGGTGAAGGAGTGGCAGGTTGCGGAATGGCCTCAAAAGAAAAAGTAGATGGCTGCGCAGAAGCTGGGGATGCTTTCTTTTCTTTTGCGTCAAAGGTTGTAGGAACTTGCCCAAACGCAAACAGACAATAGACTAACAGTGAGAGGGTGGTAAAAAGGTGTTTCATGACAAAAGGTGGTTATGGGGTCTTGCTAAGTTGAACAAGGGATTTATACAGTAAGATGATTTTTTCAGGTGCTGGATTACCTGGAACTCCCCAGGTTAATCGTCGCTTTTTTCCTTCTTTATGGTATTCTATGAATGAATACAGGTCTCCTGGTTGGTTCAGGTTCATGCCCATGATGCCCAGCTCTCTTGCCAGCTCGAAGGATTCTTTGGCAGATCGCTTCTTTACTTTGGGCTGCTCTAAAAATTCCCCTTCTACTACCCCCTCCATTTTGAATAATTGCCCATTTTCCAACAAGCAGTAGGTGGTGGCCATGCCAGTTATGCCACCACCAGAACCAAACAGGATTCGTTCTGGAGGCAAACTGTCAGCAGTATAGGTAGTGGAGTTGCAACCTGAGGCCCATAGCAGAAGGCCCAGCAAACCCAAATACAAGAGGTGCTTCATGGGATAAGAATGATTAAGATTCGGTAGGCGAGTACAAATTAAGAATTTTACATATAATCTAGTAATTAGTCGGAACTAACCATGATTTTATTGCCACCAACCTTAACTTTTTTCCTACTCCTGTTTCTGAACAAACTTCAAGGTTTTAACCTCCCGTTCTCCCGAACGAACTGATAGCACATACACCCCACTGGCAAGCCCCCTGGTTGAAAAGGTCAGGTCCCCCTGCCCAGGTTCTAGGGTGGCTTCAACAATTTTCCCTAGGTCATTTCCCCGTAGATCATAAAGATAAACTTGGTAGGACGCCTTTTCTGGAACCTCAAACAGCAGGTTTAGAATTTCTGTAGTGGGGTTAGGATACGCAACAACTCGCTCCTCGCTAACAGGATCGGGGCCAATTACAATAAACGGGAGCGGCTTCACTGCTTCATTGTATGCCTGACTGATCCAGTTGAAATTGCGGTTGGCTTCCCTTGTGGTATACCCTGCCATCCATACTTCTCCTGTATCTCGCATTACCATGCCCGAATAATCTCCCCATCTCCAAACTTCCCGGTCTTCGTTCCACCCTAACGGGAAAGTTCCTAAGGTGCATACCACAGGCTCACTCATTTCTCCCAAAGTATCTATGAGCATGACAGCACATCCAGGAAAGGTATCTGGGCTACTGATGTTGCAAAACAAGAAAGACCCATGCCTCCCTGCTTGAGAAAATTCTCCTGAATAGACGAGTTTAGGGTATGCCAATGCATATTTCGGATGACTTAAGTACCGGGTTTCCAGTCTGGAAAATGTGATCAATAAGGGCGAAATTGAAGCCGCTGGCGCAGCCGCCCCGCCGCAGATCAGGAAGCGCTTTGTTAGCACTGCCGCGCCGCAGATCCTGGTGGA
>JBCDIQ010000445.1:0-4421 GCA_039024295.1 Bacteroidota bacterium
CTCAGGCAGGGCTACCCATTCATTGTCTATCCACTCAGCCACCTCAAAATCGTTGCTCACATCATTGATAAAATATTGCGCACCCGTTTCAAGGGTCCAGTCTTTGGCAAAGGGCCGTGTATAGTCCAGCTTAAAGGTGTAGCGTGCTTCCTGGAAATTGGTACGAGTCTCCTGGTTGCCGGAGGGGACAGTCCCTAGGGAGGCGGTGTTGTTAAAAGAAGAGGTGAGGTCTTTGCCGAAGAAGTTCCCAATGGCACTGAATACCAGATCGTGCTCTTTATGGTCCTTGAAGTCCCGCTTGTAATTTAGCTCATATTGCCATTTGGGGTTGGTCGCTTCTGTGGTTTCATCGCGTTCCCATTCGGCAACCAATACGTCTGATGCGTCTCTAAACTGAAAGCGCGTATTGGAGGGTTGGTCCTCTATTTCGTAGGCAAAGTTTCCAGAGAGGGTGATCACATTATTAGGGTTAATATAATAATCCGCTCCCAGCACGATGTTGTAGAAATTTTCATTTCTGAACTCTCTGCCTTCTGAGAAAATCACCGAACCGTCTATCAGGTCCTCGTTGACGTTGGTGATGTCCCGTGGGAGCGAACGGTATCCTACGCCAAACTGGCTGAACAAATTGAACTTCTCGGTCCTGCGATTCAGGCTAACGCCAGTGCTATGGTTATGGGGAATGCCTGTATTTACGGAAATGGAGCCATTTAACCCTTTTTTCTCTTCCTTCTTCAAGATGATGTTGATGATGCCAGAGGTCCCTTCTGCTTCGTATTTAGCTCCAGGGTTGGTGATGACTTCCACCTTTTCGATCATATCTGCGGTGATGGTCCCAAGGGCATTGCCTTCGTCACTTGCCAGCACGGAAGGTTTGCCATTAATTAACACTTGAACCCCCTGACTCCCCCTAAGGCTAATTGCCCCTTCAATGTTCACTGTTACGGATGGCACATTGTTAAGGACTTCTAATGCACTGGCACCGGTGGTACTAAGGTCTTGACCCACGTAAAATACCCGTTTATCAAGCTTGAACTCCGTGGTGGAACGTTCAGTCGAGATAACCACTTCCTCCAGGTTGGTCTCCTCTTCTGTTAGGTAAATGGTGCCCAGATCAGCTACGCCATCCTTAAATGATAGGTCATTAATGGTTTGACTTTCGTATCCGATGAATTGGATACTGATAGCTATATCGCGAGTGCTGGTTTTGATCAGGAATTTTCCCTCGAGGTCTGTTACTGTTCCACTGATCGGTTCCTGAGTGAGGGGATTTACCGCCATCACGGTTGCAAACTCAACAGCCGTTTGACCTCCCTCCGTCATCACGGTTCCTCTAATGGAAAAAGATTGAGCCATCACAGAATGACCGCTCAGCAGAAACAAAAAAAGTGGTAAGTGAAAGCAATGGTAAAAGTGACGCATATAATCAAAAAAGGGTGGCTTAGTTGTAGGGGAAATGGTATGGAGTATAAGAAATGAGAATCAGGATTGTTTTGATAATCGGCTGATAACAAGAAACCCCCGGTTTATGAACCAGGGGTGAATTTTTCTTGATTAAAGGATAAGGGATTATTTTCCCTGAATTTCTTTCTCAGCCTCTTCTAATTCCTTTTCCATGAATCGGGTGAGGATTTCATCTAGTTGCTCCACGCTGATCTGCTTGGCACGGATGATCTTGTTTTTGTCCAACAAAAAGATGCGCGGCGTGGAATTGATGTCATAAAAATGATCAAATCCAGTTCTTCGGCGGTGGTCAGATACGTTGATGATTCCGTTTTGGTCCAGGCCATACTCTTTCACCTTTTCCCTCCACTTATCCTCATCCCCGTTGATGCTTACTGACCAAATCTTTACGTTTTTGTCTGCATACTTAGGATACAGTTTCCCGAGGGCGGGTGTTACTTTTTTACAATGTCCACAGTCGTAATCCCAGAAGTATAAAATGGTGTAATCGGCTTTCTCTCGGTGCATATTTCGGGTATTGCCGGCAGTATCTAGCATCACCATTTGCGGAGCTAAATTGCCAAGAAGTGTAGGTCGTAGAGAATTTGCTCTTTCAACAATCTTGTCCACCTGCTCTGCATCTGACCAGGTGGCTAATCCTGGTGCATACACCATGTCAACGATGTGAACATAAATGGCATCGTGCCCCATGATCTTTGAACCTGCATACTTATTCAAAAGAGTGACTGTTACGTATTGAATGACTTCTTCATCACCCCCTTTAAGTGCTTTGCTAACGATCAATTCTACCGCATCAATCAAGGAATCGGGCTCTTGGTAGCTCAACTTCTCGATGAAGTACATCATCTTATTGTGCAAAATGGGCGTGCGCAACAGTCGGCCATCCCCAAAATCAATGTTGTCAAAATAGTGGTTTCTGTAATAGCGGAAACTGGCCTCTCGGTCGTTCTTGATGTCTTCCGGGATTTCAGGATCCCTCATGGCATTGATCACCTTGCTGTAAAACAACTCTGGGTGGTCTGCTGCCAATTTCAGGCGGCTGTCATTGATTTCTTGGTTGAGTGCCTGGAGTTTTTCGGTTACCTTTTGGTGTTCGTCTGCGTTGGCTTCTTTGTCAATTCCTTTGAGCTTCTCCTGGAGTTCTGTCATTTCTTTGCCCTTCACTCCCAGGAATTGGATGTTTTTATAAAACACCTCATTTTCCTTGGAGCCGGTCACTTTCACCTTGCCCACGAGGTCATCCTTACTGGTTTCAATGGTGAATTCCTGGTCGTCTGCCAGCACAATTTCAAAGTAGTTGTTGTCAGGAGGCAGCACCACGAGGTAGATACCGCCTTTTCGCGGCTCCTCGCCTTTAAATACCGCGACACCATTTGTTACCTGAACGGTATCGGCCATGTACTGCGTTTTGCCGTAGTGGTTGGCCAGGTACATGGTGTCCCCTTCGAATCCTTTCACCTTAACGGTGATCTCGTGTCCCTGGCCGAAAGCCAGCGAAAAAAGTACCCCAACCAGGGTGATCATTGTACTGAGGATATGCTTGGTCATGTTCACCAGTATTTTTATTGGTTTAAATCAATTTTTTGCCAAAATGTTACCGAAAGACTAAAAAGGCCAAATGGCAAATAAGGCACTTCCGCTGCCAGACATGGCAGCATATAACGCACCTTGGGTATATAACGATTGTTTACGGTGTTTGAGTTCAGGATATTGAGCAAAAACGGGTAATTCCAGGTCGTTGTCTAATTTTTGAGGCCAGTCAGTTGCCGGTCCACCCAATACAGCAGCTAGGTCGCGATCATGGTCATATAAGGTATAATCTAACGCTTTATACGCTGCGATGGTGGAGGAATGAATGTCTGAGGGGAGCACTTCGAGTCTGCCTGGGAGGGTAACGGGAAAAGGAATCAGGTCTGTACCTGTTCCCCTGGCCATCATGGGTTCATCATAAATAAAAAACGGCACGTCTGAACCCAGCGGGGTGGCAATCTCTGCGAGTTCTTCCTGCGAAAGCCCCAGGTCAAAGAGTTCATTTAGCCCACGAAGGGTGAAAGCTGCATCGGAGGAACCGCCTCCCAGTCCTGCTCCTGCAGGAATGTGCTTTTCTAGTGAAATATGTACCCCGGGAAGCTCAGGAATAGCCGTTTTTAAGGCCTGGTACGCTTTTATACAAAGGTTGTCGTTTACCTCCCCGTCAAGTGGTCTTCCACCCAGCGACAACTGGCATCCTGGCACCTTAGCAGGAGTTATTTCCAGTTGATCTGTTAAATCCAAGACAGGATACATCACAGTTTCCAGCAAATGGTACCCGTTTGACAGCTTGCCTTTGATAAAAAGCCCCAGATTTACCTTGGCGTGAGGCTTGAGAATCACTCTTGAAGAAGTCGCTTCAATTTTCCCGTGTGAGGAAACATTCATGTCGACAAATATACAAAAAAGGGGTAGTGTTGGTGGTTGATTTACACGCGATTTCTTGCGTGTTACAGCATAATTTGGGCGGGTGGAGGAGAAGAAAGGCGTTAAGGGTTAGCTGATAGGTATGAGGAGTTGAGGTTTGACCATGAAAATGACATTTGTAATACAAAAAGGATATCCCAGTTTCGTTATAGTTTTCCAAGTCGTGCTATGTGATTTTGAACGTGATAGATTTCGGAGAATGAAAGGCCGTTTGACTTGCATACAGTGAATGAGATGTACCTCCGGTCTCTGACCGGAGGGGTATACGCCGTTCAGAAAACGGCGGCACAAAGTCTTTGCTCTTCCTATAATTTTTACAAAACTTATCCTGGTTGACTATAAAATAGAATCTTAGACATTAACGATTATCACGAAAAAAGATGTATTGAAAAAAAGGCTCCCCGGTCTTTGATTTAAGGTGTGAAACAAAACCCAAAAACACAGGGAGCAGATCGTAAACTTAGGGCTCTGACGAGTTTAAATCAAGCCGAATACGATGC
>JBCDIQ010000446.1:0-4389 GCA_039024295.1 Bacteroidota bacterium
AAAATATTCACCGAAGCTTGGGTCTTCGATAGAAATGGCATTTTCAGGAACCTGAGCTATGAGGAGATTAACCCCCAGCAATAGGAGCAAGGTGATGGAAAGTGGTTTCATGATGTTTTAGTTTAAGGTGAGCAGTAGATTTTTTAGCTACTCTTATAACCATGAACCTAAGGAGATTATTGCCTGCAACGTCCACCGGTTTCCACTCTAGAATCCACCCGCTGCCTCATCCGAAAACCCCATGGTATTTTTGATTTGTGTCCGAATGCTACCCAGCTGAGTGAGGTAATCCTCATGTGTGCCGGTGCCGGGAAGGTCATAAATGGGATTCTCTCCGGTGGAGTTCAAGAGTGATTCCACCTGGGTGAGTCGTGTGCCGGTGAAAAAGCGGAAACAGGTCAGGTATCCATACATATGTGCCCAATCGGCATTGTGATCTGCTTGAGCATACGCCGAAGTGCCAAGGGTGCCCATATGACCGATCACATTATTTAGATGGTGAATGACGGTGGCAGCCAGGATTTCCTCCATGGCCATCTGATACTCCATAATGGCTACCTGGCGAGTAGCCGCCTCTTCATCTCCCACCTCAGCAGCGGCTCTTGCCAGCAATAAAGCGTCAAATAAGTCATCGGTGAAATTGGGAGCACCTGAGGTCAACTCGCGTGCTGCTGCCCACCTGGCAAAGGAGAAATTGTATTCCGAAGCATAATCCAAGGAACCATTCCCGTCACGATCCTTGGCAAAAGGGACCTCTCCAGTAGGTTGGACTTCATTTGATAAATCTTCCAAAGAAAACTCCCGATAGTACCGAGCAGTGCCAGCATATCCCATCAACTGGTCAATGGCATGTTCCACGGCCGTCCCTCCACTATTTCCAAAAGAAATATTGTCCAGGGTATCGAGGCTAGCAATGATCGAATCAGTTACCTGGTGGATCAATACAGCCCCTGTTAGCAAAGCTGGCAGATAGGCCGATAGATCCAGGCCATCAGGGGTGGTGTATACCTCTGGCGTTCCCAGAAGGGCAGTTTGGCTATTGGCCGCGATTTCCGCCAATCTGGTTCTGGTCTCGGTATCGGTTCCGAATAGGGGAGAGATAGCTCCTGAAAGGCCAATTGTGACCCCGAGGCCGGAATACACCGTGTCTGTTGCTATAAGGTCATTTCCTACTGGGCTAAGGATGGAAATGCTGTCGTTTTCTGGATCCGTCAGGTAGTAAGCCAATAGATCTGTTTCAGAAACGGGGGTGGCATTAGGCATACCCAGTGCCTGAATGTTGAGCCTTAAATCCTGAATCATCAACTGGCGGGATACTGCTAATGCATTGTCAACGGTTGAATTCTGACCTCGCGTGAATACATAAGCGGATGGGACCGAAAGCTCACAGTTTCCATTGTCATTTGTTGCCTCTGGGTCAAAGTTAGCTGCTGAAGGATCTGTGCAACCATCTTTTTCTTCCTGGCATCCTACAGATAAAACAATCAGGCAAAAAAATAGCATGATTGCCAGAAAGGAGCCATCGCAACGAACAGGATATTTCATGGTGACAAAAATACAAACCCTTTCGGACAGAATAGAATGGAAAAGGATTCGACCCTTCAGGAAAGAATGAATTCGCAAGAAAAGTGCGTCATATAGATAAAAATTAATTAGTTTCATTTTTTATTTCCTAACTAACACCATCTATCTATGAAAAATCGCTACATATTAGCACTCATACTGTTTGTGACCGTAGGGTTTTGGGGTAACCTCCAGGCCCAAGGTGTGGATCGGGATCCTGCTTTAATGCCAGGAGTCTCGGATTCCTACTTAACCAATCTGCCAGGATACATTGCACCTACGCATCCTCCAGTTAAACTTAATTCCACCTATTCCTACGGCCCTGAGGCGATGTGGGACCAGCAATTCAAAATTGACGTGGAAACCCCGGCAGGGATCGGTGGGCTGGCTGGTGCTGTGTACACCGGAACAGAATTCTGGGTGTCAGCATGGCAAACAGATACCATCTACCGCTTTACCACCATGGGAGCCCTGGTAGAAAAGTTCAGAATCTCCACAGGTGCAGGTACGTGGTTGTCCAATACCCGTGCGATGACCTCAGATGGTCAGTACGTGTATATTGTCAACAATACCGATACTGTATTTAAAGTAAACCCTGCTACCCGTACCCTTGCGCGTACGTTCCGCTCCACCAGTTCTGGAAATATGCGATTCCTCACCTATGACTCTACTGCTGCAGGTGGAGCAGGTGGTTTCTTTACCGGTAACTTCAACACGGATATTTATCAGATTGATACCAATGGGGTAAACCTCAGAACCATCGGAAACATGGTAGGCGGAAAGTACGGTGCTGCGGTCGATAATTTCAGCACAGGTGGCCCTTATTTATGGATTTTCCATCAGGCGGGGGGTACCGAAAATGCTTTGATTACCCAGTTTGATGTCACATCTGGTCAACCAACTGGTGTTACGCGTAATGTTGGGAATGAATTTGGCGTCGGAGGCAATGACCTTGCAGGCGGTTTGTTTATCTCAAGCGATATCGTCCCAGGAGAAACCACCCTTGGAGGCCTCGTACAGGCAGCTGGAGAAGAGGACTTCCTGTTTGGCTACGAATTAAACTTCACCCCCATTAATGTGGATGCCAGTGTCAGGGACATCACCCTGATTCCTGGATTCGCCCAGGTGCCAGTTTCTCAGGAAAGGAATGGGGTGCTCCAGGGTACTGTTGACAACTTTGGACAACTAACCATTGATGTTGATGTCATATTGACCGTGGAAAGAGATGGGGTACTAACCTTCAGTGATACCACCAGCTATACGAACCTGGCAAATGCCAGCTCTCAAACCTTTTTCTTTGGCCCATTTCCATATGGCGGAAAGGGAAATTATGAGGTAAAGGTGTCAGCAAATACAGGCACCAATATGGACCAGGTTCCAGACAATAATGAAATATCCTCTTTCATTAGCATCGGAGACTCTGTGTATGCTCGGGACAATGGCGTTTCTACCGGAACCGGTTATCTGGTAAGCGGAGTTGCACAAGGATATGCGGCTACCACCTATGAAATTTCGAAGGATGTACTGATAAAGGCCATCGATTTGGAATTGGAAGCTCCTACGAACAATGATACCACCTTCGGTGCATTGTTCTCCACTTCTTTGGGAACGCCTACCGCAGGCCCTCCTCAGTTTGTCACCCCACAGACGCTGGTAAATGCAAACCAAAATTCATACAGATTGGAGTTTAACCCACCTGTTCCGGTAACTGCTGGTTCGGTATGGGCGGCCGCGGTATTTGAAGATACAGATGGGATTTCCATCCGTCAGAGTGCGAACATCTTCACCCCAGGTACCAATTTCTTCACCACGGACTTAGTAAATTTTGCCTGGAATGGTAGTAACATCGCCACTGCGAGGTTTATCCGTTTGGTCGTAGAGGATACTTCTGCCACCCCAACAAGTATTGACCGATACGACTTCCTGGGAATTGAGGCCTTACAGGTGTACCCAGTACCTGCTTCTCAGGAGCTGAATGTGAATCTGACGTTGAACCAGCCTGAACCTGCGAAGGTTACCTTGATGGACATTCAAGGCCGTGAGGTGCTTAACCGCCAATTGGGAACCTTCCAGCAGCAAGCAGTAAAACTGGATGTTGCCAACCTGAATGCGGGTACCTACCTGCTACGGGTAAGCACTTCCAAAGGTGCTGTTGACCGAAAAGTAATTATTAGGTAATAGCTGTTAGGTTTAGCTGAGAGGTAATAGGCAACAGGTTAGAAACAGGTGTTTTGTATCTTACCCTAAGACCCAAAACCTAACCCCTAATACCTAAAACCTGATGCCCAAACCTAACACCTCAAATAAATGGATTTAAAAGCTATCAGAGAGGCTTCCTGGCACTATGTTCGGGAGGCTTCTCTTCCTATAAACCCAAGCCTTCCTTTGTTGGACCGGCCAGCGAAGCTACGGCCCCTTGGGGAGGTTGTGGATAAGGGGTTGGTCATAAGTGTGCTGCTTACCAGTGCATATGGGTTTCCAAGGACCCGAGCCTTAGACTGGCTGGTGCGCGAGAAGGCAGTTCATGCCCTTTCACCTATTGAGCGACAGTTTCTAGGCTTTAAGATACAAGATAAATCTTTTATATATGACCAGGTAGAGGGCTTGTGGGCACTGTCCTGGGCCATGAACTTACTGCCCGCACTAGACTTCAAAACCTATTGTAACGATTCCTTGGCTTCACTTTATCCCGAATTGAATGATGCAGGTCACAGAGAAAAAATAGAGCAGGCAGCTGCTTACAGACCAGTCGATCAAATTGTATCTGCGTGCGATCTGGCCTATTGTTTGCACTGGGCTTTTGTAGAAATGAGAGTACAAGTAGCC
>JBCDIQ010000447.1:0-4386 GCA_039024295.1 Bacteroidota bacterium
CCTGTGGGCCATAGTACCATTCGGCTCGCCTGAGCGAATCCCCCCGCAAATCTGTCAGCCTGTCGTACCTCGGCACGTTCGAAGAAGTCGAGAGCTGAACATTAATCAAATGGCTGGTATGTGCATTAGGCACAAACCGCAGCTTTTGGGCAATGTCTAATTGACGGTACCCGGTTCCCACCTGTACGTTTTCGTCCTCATTGGCACGAATTACGTCCTGCCCATTGATTCTATCCTGGAAGAATAGCCGTTTGCCAAAATCTGGATACGCATTCCGGCGAACAGAACCCGTCCTGAGGTCTCCAAAATCACTCACACTGAAACTCCCCAACCAAGCCCACTTTTTTCCACCTACATTTATATCAGCATGCCCAGTTTTTTCCTGATTGGCGGTGGCGTAACGAGTCATGGCACGAACTTTCACCAAGGGCTTATCTGTAAGGCTAAGGCGGGGTTGACGGGTACGAAAATGCATGACGCCCCCCAAGGCATCACTCCCGTACAACACTGAGCCCGGACCAAATATCACTTCTGCCCGTTCGATCAATTGAGGATCAAGGGTGATCACATTCTGAAGGTGCCCCCCTCGGTAGATGGCATTGTTCATTCTCACCCCATCTACCACAATCATCACTTTGTTGGCTTCAAATCCCCGAAGATTAGGACTGCCCCCTCCCATCTGGCTTTTTTGAACAAATACACCTCCCGTCTGAAAAAGCAAGTCTGCTGAGGTCTGAGGATTATTGAAAGCAATCTGTTCCTCGTCTACGATGGCGATCTGATAGGGGACCTTTTCTTTATCGAGCTCAAAACGAGAAGCCGAAAATACCACTTCATTCATTTCAAACACCTTGCGTTCAAGGAATATCCTGACTGGAAGCGGGGTTAGTTCAGCGATTTTTACTGTTGACTCCTGGTAAGCGGGGTGAAGGACGAATAAGGTTGTACCAGGGTTGACCGGATTCCAGAAGCGGCCTTTCGCATCGGTATAGCCGATAATCGGTCCTTGGATGCTTTGTTCACGTACTTCTACTCCTTCGATCGGCGTGAGTGTGAGGTCATCCCGAATTTCCAATGTTGGACGTGCCTTTTGAGCCCACAATTGAAAACAGGTACAGATCAAAAGAATCGACAGAATGAGCAGCCGTCTGCTGCCATTGCGCGTTGAGAAAAGTAAATGTAGATTTGTCAATTGTCCTTGAAAAGCCGACGCTGATTTTTGCACGAATAATAAGTTAACATTTACATGAACAGATTTACCTTACTGGTGGTTGCGCTAAACCTGCTAGTTACACAATTCATACCAGCCCAGGCACAGAAAAATATGACGCTACTGGGCCAACTTACCTACAACGACAACCTCAACGATGTCTGGGGCTATGCCGATGGTTCTGGAAATGAATATGCCCTGGTAGGGGCGGTAAATGGTGTTTCAATCGTAGACGTTTCCACCAACCCTGCCCAGCCCACCGAGTTACACTTCATGCCTGGGGTTCTTACCACCTGGCGCGACCTGAAAACTTTTGGGCAATATGCATATGTCTCCAATGAAGGAGGCGATGGGATCAGAATAATTGACCTGAGCGGGCTGCCCAGCAATATACGTTACAAGGATACCACCATTGGAGGTGCAGTTACCGCTCATAATGTATGGGTAGATGACCATTACCTTTATGTGGTAGGGATGGATAACTTCAACGGAGGGTTACTCATTTTTGACTTGCTCAATGATCCCTGGAACCCTGAGTTTGTAGGTTCCTACGATGACCGATATGTACATGACATTTATGTACGTGGTAACATTGGGTATTCCGCAGAAATCAACGATGGCTTGTTAACCATCCTTGACCTAACCAATAAAGCCAATCCAAGGGTATTAGGGTCAAGGAGCTATACCAACTCCTTCACCCACAACACCTGGCTCAATGCCCAGGGCGATGTATGCTTCACAACAGACGAACTGTCCAATGCTTATATCTATGCCTGGGACATCACAGATCCAACAGACATCGAAGAACTTGATCGTATCAGGTCTAGCCTGAGTGGAGGCCGCGCCACTCCCCATAATGTCCATGTACTCAACGATTTCATTGTGACCTCCTATTATAAGGATGGGGTTCAAATCGTGGATGCAAATCGTCCACAGTCCATGGTGGAAGTCGGTTATTTTGACACCAACGAGCTGGAAAATGGGGGCACCTCCGGATGCTGGGGAGCATACCCATTTCTCCCTTCAGGCAAAGTTCTGGCCACAGATATGGCAGAAGGGTTGTTCGTTTTTGATGTGGATTATGTCAGGGCCAGCTACCTGCAGGGCCGGGTGACCGATGCATCCGATACCAACCCTCTGACAAATGGGCTTAACAACGCTGTCATTCGCTTTCTTTCGGATAGCAGCTTTTTACTGTCTGGCACCAATGGTGATTTCAACGAGGGTCGTCCGGATGCAGGCACCTATCGATTGGCAGTATCCAAATTAGGGTTCAACCCTGACACGGTTACCGTGCAGATCGTACAAGGGCAGGTAAGCAATATTGATATTCCCCTGCAACCTGCAGCAATCCTCACCTTGAACATCGAAGTACTCGATGATGCAACTGGAGACCCCATTCCTGCAGCGTTCATTCAAGCAGTTGCTCCCAACGATGAGGCAAGTTTCTCTTACAGCACCGACATAAATGGGCGCGTATCTGACAATGCCTTTTTCTCAGGAGCTTACAATGTTGTAGCAGGAAAATGGGGATACCGCACCCGTCAGGTTAGCTTAACCGCAAGTCCCGGTATGGGAACCCTGACAATCCGTCTGGAGAAAGGGTATTACGACGATTTTATTTTTGATTTTGGCTGGCAAGCCGTGGGTAGTGCCTCCAGTGGTCAATGGGAACGAGGTATCCCAATTGAAACAGATATGTTTGGCACCATTGCCAATCCAGGTGAAGATGTCTTGACGGACTTTGGGCGAGAAGCATACGTCACTGGAAATGGGGGAGGCGAATACTTCACCGATGACATTGATGATGGAACCGTTGTACTCACTTCCCCTTCTATGGATTTGACCACCTATCAGGACCCTGTAGTTAGCTACCAGTGGTGGTTCCTCAACTGGCTGCCTCGCGGAGGAGGGCAAAGTCGCCCAGGAGATGACTCCCTCAGGGTAGACCTCATTGACGGAAGCCAAATCAAAACCATCGCCAGTTACGATGTTTCTTTTGGAAATAAATGGAACCAACAGGCACCCATCCGAGTCAAAGACTTTTTCCCAAATCCTGGTAACGATGTAAAAATCCGTTTTACAGCTGCAGATGAAGGTTCACAAGAAATTGTGGAGGCCGCGGTTGAC
Organism: Bacteroidota bacterium; assembly: GCA_039024295.1. Lineage (GTDB taxonomy): Bacteria > Bacteroidota > Bacteroidia > J057 > J057 > JBCDIQ01. Next base: position 3,341 of record JBCDIQ010000447.1, read on the forward strand.
CAACTAGATGTCCGAGAAGCGGTGGCTACTTCCATTGTTCGTCCTGACATTCGCAAGTGGGATTGGCGGGTCTGGCCCAATCCATCCTCTGGTATGGTCAACATCCAAATAGATGGCATGTTCACTCGCAATGAAGAAGGGCTTTCCTTGGAGGTCATGAACCCTCAGGGGCAAATTGTTCGTCGGCAACCGTTAAAGTCAATTGCTGTGCCTCAGCAAATTGAAATGACCTATCCTGCTGGGGTGTATTTGATTCTCCTGAAACACCAGGGACAAACCGTAGCTGCCAGCAAACTGCTGATCCGGTAAATTACTTTCGAATATTCTCTATATACGTCCCACCAGAGCTTACGACTTTCAGTTGATAATCTCCTGGTGGGATAATGTCTAGCTCGGTCAGCGTTACGATGTCCGTATAAGGAATCTCCTGTGGAGTGAATTGGTATACCAGTTCACCTTTTAGGGTGAGGAGTTCTACGGAATAGATCGGGACGCTGGTACGAATGGTTAAGCGATCGAAAAAGGGATTGGGGGAAAACAGCAGATTGGAACTCCTGGAAGGACGGCTCATGTGACTGGTACTGGTTAAGCTCACACTGCCATCCACGTCTATTTGGCGCAAACGATAAAACATCTTGGCAGAGTACGCCAACTGAGAATCTACAATGCTATAATAAATAGGTCCACTCCCCCCTTTTGCCAGAACGGAAATGGCATGCTCCCAATGAACAGAATCCATGCTGCGCTCCAACTCGAAATGACTGCTATAAATTTCTTCTGAAGTGATCCATTCTACGAGGCAACTTTTGGTCTCAGCCTTCCAGCTTGCCTTGAAGGAAAGTAAATTTGAAGTGGGTTCAAATGTTCCCCGCTGGGCGGCACCTGTACTGTATATACTGAACAGTGCTAACAAGAAAAGGGAAGTGAGTAATTGTTGTTTCATGGCCTACACGATTGGTTCTTTTTACTACCTTTAGTGGAGGCCAAATTATTATTTTAGAACGAAAATTAAACTTTAATCAATAGTAATATCTATCTTAATAGAA
>JBCDIQ010000448.1:0-4380 GCA_039024295.1 Bacteroidota bacterium
CTTTTGCCTGGCCGTCTGCACTTTGTTATTGCCGGGCCCATTTCATTTCTTTAAAATACTCCCAGTGATCACTCCATGCAAATAAGCGGTACTGATTTATTTCACTGGTCCGCGATAACTACTATATAAACGCAATATTGCGTATACAACCCTAATCCAAGTCCAGATCCATGTCCTCTAGGGGGCTTCTCAATTTCCCTTCTGCCTCCTTTCGCACATGCAGATACCGCTCCGTGGTCTTGATTGACCCATGGCCAAGTAAATGCTGAATATAACGAAGGTCCGTTCCGCGTTCTAACATGTGCGTCGCAAATGAATGTCTTAAGGTATGAACAGTAGCATAAGGATTGACCTGTGATCGTTTAACCGCCTTGCGCATGATCTGCTGCACACTGCGTGAGCTGTATCGTTCTCCATGGATGCCTTCAAAAAGCCAGTATCCAGGTTTATAAAGATCGCGATATTTCATGATGACTCCAAGAAGCTTGTCTGATAAAATCACGTAGCGATCCTTTTTCCCTTTACCCCCTTTGATGAAAATCTGGCGCCGGTCAACCAAGAGGTCGTCCAAACGCACGTTGACGGATTCACTCAGCCGGAGGCCAGTAGAATAAATCAACATCAAGATACAGCGGTGTTTGAGGTTTTTTACCGCTGATATGAGCCGCTTAACCTCCTCTTCACTCAAGACTTCTGGCAGTTGGGCGCCCACCTTGGGACGCAGGTCATAAAGCTGCTTGTCATGCCCCAATACCCGCTCATAATAGAACTTAATCGCATTAATGGCCTGGTTTTGCGTGGACTCTGACCACTTTTTCTCTCGGATGCAGGTGAGCATATACTGCCGGATGTGTTCCTTTGAAATGTCCTGTGGATTCAAGTCTTGGTGAGCCGGGTACCGGAGGAAGTCCCGAAAGCAACTGCGATACGACTTCACGGTTGCGTGGCTGTAGCGGTTCAGCATCAATTGTTCAACCAATTTAAGGATGGCCGTTTCGTGAATTTCCGATATTCCGGGTAGAGACTCTGCTGGTTTTTTACTGAAGGATTGCTGGAAGGAAGAATCTTTTGGATCTCCAAACAGCTTTTGTAAGTGTTGCAGGGAGGTTGTTTGGTCAGGAACAAGCCAGTGGTGCCCCGGCTTCCAGAAGGCTCCCGGGACCTGCTTCATGAGCTTACTAAACTGTGGGATAAATGTTCGAGGTCGGATGCTCAGCATCTTTCTTCCCTGAAACTCGATGGGCTTACAACTAACTTTCATGTGCTGGGATATAAAGCGAATTGCGTATTACTTCTTGTAAACGCTATTGCAAAACACTTAAATACCCAGTCTACCTCTAGGGAAATAAGACCCGTGGTGGTAACAGGAACCCCATACGTATAAATACGGTACCCGGTCTTTAAAATAATGTCTCCAGGATGGACTATTTGAATGAAGATACCTAAAGTTAAAAGGCCCTTCCAGCCCAAACCAGAAGTAAGCTGCCTCGGATGTCCCAGAATCTAGCAACCGTCCTAATACCAATTTGAAATTCATGTGTCACATATTAACTGGTATTTGCGGCAACTCCAGGCATCGATTCTAGGAAGCTGGTGTTCTTGGTGAATGATCTCTACAGAGGTATTACCCTCTCCGGGGGTGTTTGGGCTGGACCCATAGCCTGAAAGAGGAAACCATCAGACACTTAGCTCCAAAGGAGCGTAACCTTGGTAGCATAAATTGCATTCGGAAGATGAGCCCCATCGGGGCGAAACCTCTCACCTGAATACGTCGAATAGAGCTGATTTGGTATCCCTTTCAACCCCTACAAACCAACATCTCTGGTCCAGGTCAAACCTAGAAGAACCCGTCAAAACAGCCCATCATTTAGGCTGAACTTCAAATGGGCTTCTTTTACTTCGCCTTCCGAGTTTGGGCTTCCAGCATGTCCCACATCTGGTCAGGTACTACAGCCAGGTCGCTGAACTCCCCTCCTTTGGCGAGCCATTCGCCCCCGTCGATGGTCACTACTTCTCCATTGACATAACTGGCAAAGTCAGATACGAGGTAAGCAGCCAGATTCGCCAGTTCCTGATGGTCTCCCACTCGTTCCAATGGAATCTTCTTTATCGGATCAACTCCCAGATCTTTCAGTGCAGGCGGAAAGAGGCGTTCAAACGCACCTGGTGTGGGAAATGGTCCCGGGGCAATGGCGTTGAACCGAATGCCGTACTTACGGCCCCACTCTACTGCCAAGGAACGCGTCAGGGAAAGCACCCCGGCCTTGCCACAGGCAGAAGGCACCACGAATGCTGAACCGGTCCAGGCATAGGTCGTGACAATATTCAGTACAGAACCCTTGATGCCCTGCTCGATCATGTATTTGCCCACTGCAAGGGTACAGTTGTAGGTTCCTTTCAACACAATGTCTACCACCACATCAAATGCCCGATGGCTGAGCCTTTCCGTTGGGCTGATGAAATTACCCGCCGCATTGTTCACCAGGATATCTACCCGGCCAAATGCCTCGATCGTTTTTGCCAGCATTTGCTCAATCTCCTCATAGTTTCGGACATCACAGGCCACGCCCAGCACTTCTCCTCCGGTCTCTTCTTTGAGCTTTTTGGAAGCTTCGTCTAACCGTTCCTGCTTTCGGCTGGTGATGACGACCTTGGCACCAAGCTGAAGGAAATATTTGGTCATGGAGAAGCCCAAACCTGAGCCTCCTCCGGTAACAATCGCTACTTTTCCATCTAAGGCCCCTTCCCGGAGCATCGGTTGATTGAATGCTGACATTGCGTTTTTAAATATTCGATTTTGACTAGAAAATTCTTATTAAAGAAAGAAACAAACTGCACCTGAAGCAAAATAATTCGATAAGATTCCAAGGATATCCCAAAACTATGGGACGTCCTATTCAGAACGCTTGAACTAATTCAAGAAAAATTCCCTCTTGCGAAACAGGCCCTTTTACTCATTTGAATCAACTTGGTGCAAGGCTTATCAATATGTCATTGATGGGCAGGGATTGAAAAAGTCTACCTGGAATTCCAGGAAGAACTTCATAAAAAAAGCCTTCCTGAGGCGGAAGGCTATGATATATCTGTTGAAACTACCAGGGATTTACCCAACCGCTACCAGCTCCGGCTTAATCCTGGCTTCAAAATCGGCGCGGAAGCGGGTAATGGTGTTACGGACTGGCCAGGCCGCTGCATCGGCAAGGGCACATACGGTTCTGCCTTCCATGCTGTCACACAGGCTGATCAGCATGTCCAGGTCACGGGTAGTTCCTTGACCATCTTTGATCTTTCGCAGTACTTTTACGAACCAACCTGTCCCTTCACGGCAAGGCGTACACTGTCCGCAGGATTCGTGGTCATAGAATTTCGCTATCCGATACAGGAACTCAACAATATCTGTGTCTTCATCCAGGATGCACATCCCGCCTGTTCCCATCATGGTGCCTACGGTTCGAAGGGAATCAGCATCCATGGTGATGCCTTCGATCATTTCTGCCGTCAAAATGGGGACAGAAGATCCTCCAGGCACCAGTGCCTTGATTTTTTTACCACCCCTGATTCCTCCAGCCACATCATAAATCAAATCTGTGATTAGCATACCGGTTGGGTACTCATACAGGCCAGGCTTGTTTACATGACCTGAAATTCCATATAAACAGGGTCCGGGATGAGTCGGTGATCCGATTGCCTTGTACCAGTCTGGCCCATTGTTGATCACGTGAGGCACGTGGCTCAGGGTTTCCACATTGTTGATGGTGGTAGGCTTACCCCAGAGGCCAAACTGCGCAGGAAAAGGAGGCTTGGAACGTGGATATGGCCGCTTTCCTTCCAATGATTCCATCAGAGAGGTTTCCTCTCCGCAGATGTATGCACCAGCTCCTTTGTGGACATACATGTCGATGTCCTTGCCGGAACCGAGGATATTTTTTCCCAGGTAACCCTTTTCATATGCCTGGTCTACCGCTGCCTGCATCATGTCAATCCAGTCGGCATACTCCCCGCGAATGTACACATAGGCTGCATCCAGCTCCATGGCAAAACAAGCGATGGTTGCTCCTTCAATGAATTGGTGCGGGTTGTATTCGAATAATCGACGGTCCTTGATGGTTCCGGGCTCAGATTCGTCGCCATTACATGCCAAATATCGGGGTACCCCTTCTTGCTTTGGTGGCATAAATGACCATTTCAAGCCCGCATTAAACCCAGCTCCTCCTCTTCCACGAATATTGGCCGCCTTCACCTCATCTACTACCTGTTTGGGTTCCATCTTATCCTTCACCAATACACGCTTAAGGGCTTTGTACCCTCCATTGGCTTCGTATACATCTATTTGGTGGAGATTTGGGATATCTGGAAGAAGAATCTTCTGGTAGTTTTTCC
>JBCDIQ010000449.1:0-4343 GCA_039024295.1 Bacteroidota bacterium
GGGCATGCACCTGCTCGTAAGTTGGATATTGCCCGTAATTCATCCATTCAACCTCTATCTCAACCTTTGTGAATTTATTCACTTCCAGGTACGATTCAGCGGCGGGGCCAGACAGATAAGCAGTAGCGTTCAGTTGCTGGCAAATGTGGACCAAACGTTCGGTTTTTCCATCGATCAATTCAAACTCATGGTCCCACATGAGGGGCGTTTCAATGTTAAGCCAATTTTGAATAGCCGACAGAAATTCATGGTTGACCAAGCTGAGCGGACCAGTGGAGGATTCCAGGTATAAATCGCGCAACGAGTCCCGGTATTGCTCAAAAAAAGGGGCTTTTCGGTAGGCCTGTTCCAAGGTTCGCCAATGCTTTTTCCGCCAATGCCCCCCATCTGATTGGGTTTCGGCAATGGATTGCCCTAGCCTGTGTCGCCTTACGGGAATGGTGAGCCACTGAAGGCCTTGGGGGGTTTTGATTCGATTGCGGTTTCGCCAATCCTGTGAGGTAAACTGGGCCGAGTCGTACAACACAAACACATCTGCCTGGTTCATCAGGTCAAAGTATCCTTTCCAGGGGATATAATTGGACTGTAGGATAGCAACCTTCATAACGGCTAGCTTACCCGTAACACCGCCGACTCAAGGGTCAGGCCTGGTCCGAATGCCATGCTCAAGATCCGTTTGCCCTGGTCACCTACGGTAAGTTGCCGACGAAGGTGTTCAAGGACAAACAGGACCGTTACAGAAGACATATTGCCGTATTGGCGGAGCACCTCATAAGCTGGTGCATTGTCTTCCCGGGTAATTCCCAGGACTTTTTCGATGACTTCCAATATTCGCCGCCCACCCGGATGAATGGCAAAACGGTCTATTTGGTCCAAGGTCAGGTTGTAGGTTTCCAGTAACCGGCTTACCAGTTTGCCAATTCCCTGCTGAAGCATTTCCGGTACATACGCCGAAAGCTTCATTTCAAACCCTGTCTCTGTGATATGCCAGGCCATCTCATCCCGACCTGCAGGCACCAAGTCTGAGAAGAAGCCCTCAAGGGCCAGGTTATTGCCTTCCTTTATTGGATTGGCCTGTACCAGGACAGCGGCTGCTCCATCCGCAAATAAGGCATTCGCAATGAGGTGATCAGGGGTATCTTTTTTCTGAAAATGCAAGGTACACAGTTCCACGTCCACAATGAGAACTTTGGCCGCTGGCTCTGCGCGGCAAATGGTGTCGGCAATTTTAAGTGCGTTAAAAGCGGCATAGCATCCCATAAAATTTACACAAGTCCGCTGGACATGGGTAGCCAACGGCACTTGCTCTACCAGGTCAATGTCCAAGCCAGGGGCGTACATTCCTGTGCAACTGACGGTAATCAGGTGGGTTACCTGCGGCAATACTTCTTGGGGAATCCCTGACGCTATCGCCATTTTAGCTAACTTGATTCCTTCACGCCGATATACCTCCATCCGGTCACTGGTGACCGGAAAAGGCTCTAATTGGTCATTCTCTGGGTAAAAATCACGTTGCTGGTCGCGAATATAGTCCTCGAGTACGCTATGACGCTTATCAATGGCAGTGGACCGATACAGGACCCGAAGTTTTCGCCTGAGGGCCTCTCCTCCTCCAAGGGCACGAGACATAAAGTCTACAGAACGGTCCTGGGTAATTTCATGAGGTGGATTTGCGAGACCGATGTGGGTGATATAGGCTTGGTTCAAATTGTAGGGATTGTGTTCGGTTGTGTGGAGAAAATACAGTATACTCAGCTTCCCAAACTGAATCGGCGGCAGAAAAGTTGGCTCAGCCGGAAAAGTACACAAAAATGATGATATCCCGTTCGAGTTGGCTCCACATGCGCATTCCCTTTTCGGTGTTCCTGATGCCGATTTATTGTTTTGCCTTGAGCCAGACCACTAAGCCTGTCTGGTGGGAAGCGGTGCTTGTGTTCGTGATGTTGCATATTTTCCTCTTTCCGGCCAGCAATGGTTATAATAGTTATTTCGATCGGGATGAAGAAAGCATTGGGGGGCTGGAAACGCCTCCTGAGGTAACCCCTGATTTGTACTGGCTTTCATGGGGGTTTGATATAGCTGCAATCGCCATTGGGCTTTACTTTCACCCACTTATTGCTGTCATGGCGCTTGCTTACGGCCTCGCTTCCAAGGCTTACAGCCATCCTTCCATTCGCCTCAAAAAACATCCCTGGGCAAGTTGGTTCATTGTGGGATTTTTCCAGGGAGCAATTACTTATTGCATAACCTGGATGGCCTTAGAACATGCTGCACCGGGCGACTTGCTTCAACCCCAAGTATTGCTAGCTGCTTTTCTATCCTCGGCGTTGTTATGGGGCTCCTATCCCATGACCCAGATTTACCAGCATGAGGAAGACGCAAGACGAGGCGACCTCACCCTTAGTCGGATTTTGGGGCTGAGGGGCACCTTCTACTTTACTGCGGCGGCCTTTGCATTAGCTACAAGCGGCTTTGGTTGGTACTTTCATACTTATGAGAGTTTCGATCAGTTCCTAATATTCCAGGTATTTTTGATTCCGGTACTGGTTTTTTTTGGGTGGTGGTACGTCCAGGTTCATCAAAACCCAACCAAGGCCAATTTTCGTAACACCATGTGGCTGAACCGAATTTCTTCCTGGTGCATGATCGCGTTTTTTTTGCTGATTACTTTTTGGAAGTAGCAGATGCTGCAAACCCTTGAACCGATTTCAGGATTTTTTTAAACAATAATCAGAGAATGGATTCCGGTTGAACTGCGCGGGAAAACCATTTTTATCCTATTTCTAAGTCAATAACACTGTCAAGATGCCAAGAACAATGTTTATTGAAAATGCGATTAGCGTAAGCTGAAAATAGGTTCGAAAAAATGAAAGTTGCACCCCAATATCTCTTGAAAGCTTCTCTAAGGTTTGCTTTTCTTGGAATAGCGCAAACATGTCTACTGTTTTTCGGAACTGATCGTCTTGATACCTGATGTTCAATTCTTTTAGATTTCCTTTATAGCCTTCGATTAATTGTCTGCTTAAGCCCATCCACGTTTTCATGAAAAGCAATGAATGAAATCCAACCCCTAAAAGTCCCCAAATAACTGGCACATAATTCCTTAGGGGGACATTTAGAAGTAATATCAACAGCAAGCATCCAATGGCTAGGATCCAAAATAGTATTGTATGTTGCTCTTCGTTCATTAAAAAAATCATTTAAAAGGCACTACCCGTCAATCAACTTAGGAGGTCCCAAGTCAGGCACCTCTCCTGGCTTTCCTTCCACCAATTGATAGTAAAATTTTCCATTCTTGCTCATATAGCGAATGGCAAACCGATAGGCCATGGAGATGCCTATTTCCCGGTCAAACACCACGCGCAGCTGGTCTCCATGGGCCACTTTCTGGTCCTCGTTATCTTCGAATCCAGGAATAGGGAGAGAAGGCATTCCCTCCTCCGCAAGAATTTCTACCTCCTGGTGGGCATTGTGCTGTTCGAAGATGACATCGTCATAATAGAGGGTAGCGCCTGTATTTTTGAAGGTCAGGCAAAGAGAGTTGACCAACCGCTGCTGGTGAATCCGGTGGGTATCGCTCTGGCCATTGGGCTGGTAGACCAACTTTGGCCGAGGAAAGTGACCAGGTTTCTCCGGAGCAAGGCTGATTTCTTTTGATTTTAACTGCCGTACTTCCTTGCGCAGGCGCACATTCTGCCATATGGCTCCAACTGCCAAGAGCAGGGCCAACGCCTCAGGAAGGTATGGAAGATAATCTTGCATGCGGGGAAATCTCAGAATGTCAGCTATATGAACTTAACGCCTCTTTTGCAGAAAGCATAAATTTGAGGCAAAAAATGTCGTTGGGGAAATGGAAGTGGGGGGAATTCTAAGTTATGCTTAGGAATCTCAAAAGGATCAGATCATTGCCTTGTAAATCTGCAAGTACTAAAGCAGGCCTTCCCTTTGATTAAGTAACGCTCAAAGAATAAAATCCCCTTTTGACTGGATTTCCCCGTAACCGGGATCTGCGACTCGCACGGATACTGCGTCAGAAAAAGCCTCATTGGGCCCGCCAAACTCGGTTTTTCTTCCTTGCCATCCGATTATCGGACTCTTCGATCCGCACGAGATCTCTGCGCAAAATCGGTAAGTTATTATTTTCGAGTTACTAAGAAAAATCTGAGAAAGGAAATGGGATAATAACTACCTCCCCTTTTATAAATCTTGCCATGCTTCATCCTCTTCTGGGATATCCCAATCCTTTTTTAATGCTTGCTCACTCATATGTTGAATGGGCTTTTCTTCCTCTACCCTACTTCGAAATTGTATGAGCCTAATGAAGGACAGAAGCTCATCCAGAA
>JBCDIQ010000450.1:0-4330 GCA_039024295.1 Bacteroidota bacterium
AAGTATTAATAACCTTGAGGGAAGAATCGTAAATAGAGGCTGAATTTTGGATAAATCTGATTTCCTGGTTGGCAAGCGTAACAATGGAATCAGTTTCTAGGTATTTTTTTCTTGAAATTTGCGCCTGTTCTCTGGCCTGCTCAATGTTTTGCAGAGACTTATCAATCTCTCCGTTGGCGTTCTTGGTCATTGACAAGAGCTCTTGGTGCAGAGAGTCGGTCAGAAGGAAATCTTCGTCTTCTTCTTCCAAGGACCTGTACCGAATCATCTCTGTTTGAACATCATATCGGATTTCTTCTAAGAGCTTGAGGTTTTCACGCGCATTTTCTAAGGATTGACGGGTTTGAAATACCAGGGTAGAACTGGTCGGATCTGCCAGTGCTTCTGCTGTCTGTTCTGGTGAGGCAAATTGGATGTTCACAATTATGGTGAACCACCTGCCGGCAACCCGCTCGGCTTTAACTTCAGCCACACGATAGTTGGGCTGGTACTCCAATGAATTGTTTGCGCTATAGCTTCCTTTAAAATGAGAGACAAAAAATACCTTCGCAAAAATATAGCTCTCTCCTTGCTTGACATCGAGTGTTTTTACCGTTGAGAAATCAATGGAAGAAGATGACTTAGCACGGTAGAAAATGAAAAAATTGTTCAGGTACTTGGATACAGTAGGAGGTGTTCCTACCGGGGACCTGTGGTTTCTAGGGTTGATATCATCTTCGATTCTGACCTTATTTCCAGCAAATAACTTTCTGGGATTGTTGACGTCATAGCTTTCTCTACAAAGCCTGTCACGTGAGCGCTGCGAAAGTTCGGGATCTGAAATACGGTTGAGAAAAGCAGATAACTCAATTACCAAACGCTCTGCATTTACCCCAATAAGGAGTTTATCTTCAGCTTGTAAGCCCTGGGCCATGAGACCCGAAAAATTACAAAAAAGTAACCCAATTATGACAGTGTGCAGGACCCAACTGGACTGTGTAGGTTTTCTTTTCTTTTGAAGAGAAAAACCAACAAGGCGATATGTCAGGTAAGCAGGATGCATGGATTACTGGAGCCCTAACTTTTTCTTTTTGTACCTTATTTTTGATTTTCGTGTGCTTTTCATGAGTCGGGAGATTCGTAGACCCGCTTCCCTTGTTCCGGTTGGGTATTCGTTTACCACCATGATCCAATTGTCCAGCTGAAGCAAATGATAGGTGATTTTCCCTACTGATACCAGGTTAAGACGCTTATGAAAAAGTTCGTGAGCAAAATAGGTCAGCGATTGGTTCCATTCCTCTGTGGTGAAGTAGTTACGAAGGTTGGCCTTGTCCCGGAAGGCTCTCCTGAGTCCAATAAATCCAGTTGCATGGCTCATGGGGTTCAGGCAGGCGAGGGGATTTTCGCTTGGCGGTAGGGTATCACACCTTCCGCCTGGAGGAACAAAATTTTCCCGTATGCCCACAACGATCCATCTGGAGGAATTATCTTCTAATACCTCATTCTGAAGGATGACCTGGGTTTCAATGGGGTACCCGTTATAGTTAAAGGTACACTGAACTTCAGCATACCATTCAAAATCATAAAAACTGATGAAATGTGGAAGGGAAGCATTGCAAACTTCTTCTACAAACTCATTTACCAATCGGTTTTGCGCTTCCGAATGAATAAGTGACCTGATGAATACTTCACGGGTGAGGGGTGATTTGGGATGCTTATCCCGCAGGTACTGGATCGCAGGTGTTTGTTCGTCAAAGTTGAAGCGTTCGACAAACTCATCAAACTGCTTTACCTCAAGCACATACATTTCTTCCACCTCGTTACTTACATAGTACTGGGAAAACGCTTGTGGAAAAACAAATAAGATAAGGATCAGGAAAACGGCCCGAGAAATTCGGGATATGCTTTCCATTCTTTTTCTGAAAAAAAACACCATGAACTATCTTTCAGGCATCACAACATCCGGGTATCTTTCACACCAATATCTGATAAAAATACCTCACAATCGAGCTTGACCTTACCTTCAGCATTCATCGCGTAAGGTTTCAATACAACCTCGATGTTTTTCACAGTAACATCTTCATAAACAGGCTGGTTTTCAACGTATCCCCTGAAAATTTGGGTGATGGAAATCACGCCGTAGTAGTTGCCATCAGGCCCCTTTTTTAGTTCGGATACATACCCAATTTTTGACCAGGAAATTTCAACTTTTCCGTAGGTATAGTTCCTAATTCGCTGAAGATATTCCCTGATGGTGAAGTACTTAGTTTGACGACCAGAGACTGCGACTGTAGCTTCCTCATTTACAAAAAGACGAACAGCTTCGTTTACGGCGGTATCAACAATGGGATCTCCAATCCCTCCCTGGGCTGGGCCCTGGTTCAGGATAATAGAAATATACTCATTTAAGAGCCTAACTTTCTGTTCCCCCCTGGCCCGGTACTCCGAAAGGTCGAACTTGCAAAGCAGGCATTCACCAGATTCATCTATTTCAACGCCGGCACATTTGGCTACGCAGGCATTGTCGTAGGTTTCCCCATCAACGCCACATACAGGTTCGATGGTTTCAGGACACCTCTTAAGACACTTAACCAAAGGGCCAATGCTGGAATCTGCCGTTTCTTGGTCGGAGGAATTATCTTCCTGACAGCCGGTTGCCAGACCTAGAACTGAAATTGCGACCACTAACGAAAGAGTACCCCTTAATTGAGAAAGAAAACTTTGCAACATGCTTTATATATCTGGTGATGAGTGTTGTTTTCTGTAAGCGTTCGAGTGCAAAATAAGAAAAAGCCACAAAGTATTACATTATTATTTCATCATCAAAAATGGGGCCGTTATCAACATTTTTCATTTTTTCTTACCGGGATCACTTCCTACCTTTATCATCCGATGCATGGTATGCTTTTTGCACACGTCTGAAAAATATCCGTACTGAACGGACATTTCCAGTTGTCGTATGGCCAAATTATCTCTAAACCCTTCTAAATGTGGCCGATGTGGTCACAAGAATCGCCTGTTTGCCGGGAAATGTGAACAGTGTGGGCAGCCTATGGTGCTAAAACGCAACCTGCTGATCGGCTCAATGGTGATCCTTGTAGGGGTTCCAGGGGTGGCTGGTGCTATGTTTGTTGCCCAGAAAATGGACAAAGGAGGCAGAACCCTTACTACCTTACGTGCTACCCAAGAAATTGCTCCTTCTACAGTTCCTGTCAAACAAGTACAACAGCGTCCTGCCAAGAGCACCTCTGGCCAAGAAGGCTCCCTGCCCTTACCACAAGTAGGAACATCTTCCACAGAACCAGAACTTGTAAGTGACTCGGAATCTATTGAAAATGATCAGGTTGGCATTTCAAAAGAGTCTGACTCCTACCTCATTTCCTTGCGCGCTGAAAGCCCTCAGCTGTACCGAGACATCACCCGTGATGCATCCATGCTGACTTCTAACCTTCCCTTAAGGATTTCTTCTGGACGAGTAAATGATATATCTATAAAAGAGTTCGATATGCTTGCCCTTGAATTAAGAAAACCAGAGAATCAAAATAAACAAGTATATATTTTCGGCTTTTCAGGAAATGTTGGCAGTGAATTTATCGCAAAAAAGCGAGTGAATTTTGCCAAAGAAATTATGATAAAGAAGTACAAAATCAAGCAGAATATCTTCACCCACGGCTTCGGCCCTTACTTCAGCAACACCAGTGGTAGGGGAGATAACAGAAAAATAGAGGTTTGGATCAAATAACAAACTTCCTTCATTTATTAGCTTTTAAAAAAAGAGACCTACCTAAAACACAGGGATAGGCTAAATTGATGTTATATTGTGACTTCTCAATGTGTTTTTGACTGATCGCATTAAACCTGGAAGATGCAAATCCTGAATACGGCAGGCATGGCCATTATTTTGTTTTCGCTACTCTTTATTTTGCAGAATCAGCGGAAGCTATGGTCTGATTATGCACTTATTGGGTTAAATGTACTTGGTTTAATTTACCTGGGTGCAGATATGTATGTTTGGGACCACGAGTATGGGGGAATATATCTGTTGAATATCCTTACCTACTTCTTTAGCTGGCCCTTATATTACCTTCATGCTTCTAACCTGATAAAAAAGGTACAAAAGCCAACGTTTTACGAGATACTGGCTTTTCTTCCTGCCCTTTTCGCCACCATGTGGTTATTTGGAGAATATTATTGGTGGCATTCTTTTGATTTGGCCTACCTTCAAAATTGGTACGCTCATCCTACTACAGGCTATACAGTGCTTTACCTGGTGAATATTGGGGTGTTTTTGCCCTTATTTTTCCAGCACCACAAAAGGTTGGTTCAATTTGAGAAACAGGTAGGACAGGAC
>JBCDIQ010000451.1:0-4329 GCA_039024295.1 Bacteroidota bacterium
AGACGTTGAAACATCATTATAAAACAAGTCTCAGCCAAAAGTACTTGTTAAATTACAAACTTAAGTCACAAATGTAAACGCTCTCATGAAAAACTGCCCAGAGGAGTTTTTCAACCTGACCACTAAATACCCCAAAATCGTCTAACATCCATCACACTATAAAGGATATCTACCGCACGAAGAGGCCATTAAATTGATGCAGGCTTCCAGTCTTCTCTTATTGCTCATTAACCAAGTTGCCAGCAATGCTATGGGAAGGATTGCTGGGAAAGTATTTGAATACTTGGCCAGTGGCACACCCGTTTTATGTTTGGGACCACCTAGCGGGGATGCGTCCAGGGTCCTTAAAGAAGTTGGGGCTGGGGAAAGCATTTTGCCAGATAGCGAAGCCCAGATCAGGCAGGCAATTGAAAGTGCCTATAACAGCTGGAAGGATCGTTTAGGATCAGGCCTGAAGGAGGAGATTACGAGGTACAGCAGGAGGAGCTTAACTCAGGACTTGAGCGAATTACTGGACCAAGTCTCGGGTAAAAGTATCAGCCAACTATTCTAATACTGTTTCTATTTCGACATTGCTGCTGTCTTTCAGGGTGCGGGTAAGCACGGAATAGGGGCCCGTAACGATTTCAGCACCTGCTTCCAGGCCTTTGACAATCTGGATGTAGTTGTCATCATTGATGCCTGTCTCAACTTCCGTTTCATAGGCAATTCCATCCTTAAGGACATATACTACTTCTGGGACCTCTTCATCAGGGCCATATTCGGCTTTACTAAGGGTCACAGCTTGGATGGGCACCGTAACGACGTCTTCAGACTTTTGGGTGAAGATATCCACGAGCGCCGTCATGCCCGGACGAAAGGGGCTTTGTTGATTATTAGCATTAATCAGGTGTGAGTACGAAGCTGGGGCAATGCCTATTTTTACCCCAAAGTTTGTCACCTGATCTGATCCTGTCATGCCAATAGAAGAGGCTGAATAGGCAATTTCAGTTACTTTACCCCAGAAAACCTCTTTTGGGAACGCATCAATCTCCACTCGTACCGAGTCTCCCAGGTGCACATTCACAATGTCATTTTCGCTGATCTGGGCGATGACCTCCATCTGGGTAAGGTCCGCAATTTTGAGCACTTCCGTACCCATCATTTGGAGGGTCCCCACGACACGTTGTCCTATTTCCACGTGTAATTCTGTAATGACGCCATCCATAGAGGCCACAATGTTGGTCTGCCGCAAATTCTCTCGGGCTTGCTTTACGGTGGCATTCGCACTTTCTATCTGGTACTTTGCCCCTCTTACACTGTATGCAGCCGCTTGAAACTGGGAGGTCGAGAGGTTATACCTCAAACGGGCATTTTCCAGGTCTACCTGGGAAACCACCTTTTCTTTGAATAATTGCTGCGTCCGGGCAAGGTTAACAGAGTCCTGGAGCATACTTGCTCGGGCCTGTTCCAGGTTTGCTTTTGCTTGAAGCTGGCTGGCCTTGGCAGTATTCAGAGATGCGCGGGCTTGTTCAAGGGCGGCCTCCAAATTATCTGGCCGAAGGGTAATAAGCTTGTCACCAGCCTTTATTTCCATGCCCTCCTTCGTGTACACTTTTATAACCTCACCGGAGACATCAGCAGAAACAGGGACCGATACGGTGGGCTGGACCTCGCCGGATTCTGTCACCTTGGATAATAGGGTTCGTTTTTCAGAGGTAGCTACATTTACTTTTTGCCCCTCCTTTTTACCAAAACGGTTGAAGGCAATTGCAATCAACAACAGCAAAACAAACCCTCCGGCAATCCACCATCCATATCTTCTGCCAGGAGCATTGAGCTTAGACATAAAAACTTTTGTGGTTAGAACTTAACAGCCCCTCAAATTGGGGCCATCGCAGGGATTTTGCAACCTATGGATTAAAATCCAATGGGTTTACCTTGGTAGAATTCCAGGATTTTTAACTTGAACAGGTAGTCAAACTTGAGTCTTACCAGGTCAAATTTGGCACGATTGAGGTTGTTCTTTGCCACCAAATAGTCAACCGAGTTCACAACTCCCACATCAAACTGCTTCTCCGTATTTTTAAAGGACAGTTCTAATGCATCTATCTGGCGAGTAGTTGAAGTATACGCAGCATAAGAAGTTTTAACATCCAGATATGCTTGTTCGATGGTTTGCTTAAGGGTTTGACGCTGAATTTCAGCAGAAAGTTGGGCATTCTTTAAGCCCAGTTGAGCTTGTTCAATGGCCGTAATATTTTGCCTCCGACTGTAAATAGGAACATTTAATCCCAAAGAAAGCTGGCCATTTCGGTTTTCCCGCAACTGATCAAAGTAGGGAATCTTTTCGAAATTGAAGGAATTATTAGGGAATCCTACAGTAACCGGGGTGCCATCTATGAAGATTTCCTGCTCCACCACAGTCGTTACTGGAGCACCTGCAGCGCGCTGCCGAAGACTGGAATAACCGGTAAAAGCATTCGCTGAGAAAAACAAGGTGGGATACCTACCCCCCTTTGCAATTTCGATTCCCTTTCCTGCACTCTGAATCCTGAGGTCTGCTGCCTGAATACCTGGAAGCGTCCCTTCAGCAGTTTTGTACACATCTTCTGCACTGATTGGAGGAGGAAGAGAGGAGGGGTCTGGAATTTCTGGACGCTCAATGCCAAACCGTTCGTTTAGGTCGAGGTTCAGGGTTTGCTGTAGAATAAGGTAGGAAAGCTCCAACTGGTTTTGGGCATTTACTACATTTAAATCTTCGGTAGCAATTTGTGATTCAATTTCAAGCAGGCTGGCTACTGGCAGGCTTCCTGCATTGACCAATTTCTTTGTTCTATCCCGCTGGCCACGAGTGGTTGAAACTTGGGTTTCTGCACTTGATAATATCTCGGCATTAAAAAGGACATTTAGATATGCCTGCGCCACTGCCAGGATAACATCGTTTTCTCCCTGCTCTAGGTCCTTTTTGGACGCCCTCAAATCAATCTGCGACTGTTGAATGGAATTATTGATCTGAAAGCCAGAAAATAGGGGAACACTCGTGTTTAAGGAAAAGTTACTGGTGCGAATGGTCTGGGCAACAAAATCGTTGGTAAAAGGATCAACAGATCTACCCAGGTTGAGTCCCGCATTTGCACCTCCGCTCAAATTGGGATACCGAGAGGCCTGGGCTTGCTTTAGCCCAGCCTCATTCTGTGAAACGGCCAGTTGAGTTTGATGAACCTGGAGGTTATTATCCAGGGCGTGTTGGATACATTTCTCCAGTGACCAAATATCTGTTCTGACTTCCTGTGCGGGAAGGACACCAATTAAGGTAAGGGTGAATGCCAGTATGAGGGAGCGTTTCATAAAGATTGGGTTTTTCCAGAAAGCACCAAATATACATATCATTGCACATCGAAAGGAAGGAGAAATGGCCTTTTCTGCCACTACATCTGAATCCTCGGCAAGTGAAAGCAATTATTCGATGTTCCTTAAGACGTTTCCTCCGAAGCATCCTTCTAAAACCTATCACCTAAAGACTAATACCTTATAGATCAATATCAGGGATATAACAAACTTCTTTTACCCAGGGCAGCTGTGATAAATAATCCAGGGTAATGGGGCGAAGCCGAGAATCCATTTCAAGCACCAGCTTAGCGATGTCGTGTTTCCCCTTTCTGTCGACGGTCATGGTGGCAATGTTGCACTCATCCTGAGAGATAACATCAGTGATGAAGGCGATACTCCCCGGTTTGTCTTGGGCAGTAAAGATGATGGTTTTGGCTTGTGCACTGAAATTACAGGCAAATTTATCCAGTTCACGGATGGCAATGAGGCCTCCTCCCCGGGAGATTCCCAAAACCTCAACTTGGCGGTCTCCTGCGGACATCTTAATTCTTACCGAATTAGGGTGTTGGGTGGAATCATTGGCAATGGCTCGAAACTCATAAGCTAGTTTTGCCTTTTCTGCATGGACAAAGGCCTCCCGAATACGAGCATCGTCTGTTTTCATGTCCAATAGCCCCGCAACTACCGCACGATCACTGCCGTGTCCTTCGTAGGTATGGGCAAATGAATTGTAAAATGTCACCTGTGCTTTCTGAGGAGAAGTACCCAAAACGCGACGGGCAACGCGGCCGATTCTCACTACCCCTGCGGTATGTGAACTAGAAGGTCCAATCATGATCGGACCGATCATATCAAATATACTACTTCGCTCACTCATGCGTTGTGTTATTGTTGAATGAAAGCAGAAAGGAAAAGATGTCTTTGTTTTGCCACAATACCATTGACCCGTAAAATCTGCTCGTTCATGCTTTATATTGATCTATACGGTCGAGAAAAGCAACCATTGGAAGTACAAAT
>JBCDIQ010000452.1:0-4324 GCA_039024295.1 Bacteroidota bacterium
GATCATGGACCGAGATGGGGAAAATAAACGGCAGATTACCCAAGAGAGCTTTCGGTTGCTCAACCAGGCAATCCCTACTCCAGACGGCAATTACCTCCTCGCCAGAAAGCACTTCACCTCCACGCGTTCCCTCGGCGCGGGAGAAATATGGATGTTCCACCTTTCGGGGGGAAAGGGAATCCAGCTTACCAAGCGAAAAAATGACCAACAAGATGCAGCCAATGATTTGACCATTTCTCCGGACGGACGGTATGTCTATTTCAGTGAGGACATGAGTGGCGGTAAATTCTTTCAGTACAATAAAGACCCGAATGGACAGATTTATGTGATTAAGCGATTTGACCGGGAAACAGGAGAGCTTTCCACCGTGACGGGTGGAGCAGGTGGTGCTTGCCGCCCTCAGGTATCACCTGATGGCAAGCGTTTGGCATTTGTCCGGCGAGTCAGGGAAAAATCGGTGTTATTCCTCCATGACCTTGAAACCGGGGAGGAATGGCCCTTGTATGATGGCCTGAGCAAGGACCAACAGGAAACCTGGGCCGTTCATGGGGTGTACCCCAATTTCGCCTGGCTGCCCGATAACCAACACCTTGTGTTTTATGCCAAAGGAAAGCTTCGTAAGCTCAACCTCGATACCAAAGTGGTAAATGTGATTCCCTTTGAGGCAGAGGTAGAACTTACCATGATGGATGCGGTGAATTTCAAGCAAGAGATTGATGCCCCCAGTTTTACCGCTAGAATGATTCGCCATGCGACCACCTCCCCTGATGGAAAACTGTTGGCTTTTAATGCTGCTGGCTACCTTTACCTGAAACAGCTCCCCGATGGAAAACCCTATCGGTTGACGAATCAGACCACCCATTGGGAGTTCTTCCCCACCTTCAGCCCAGATGGCACATCACTTGTTTACACCACCTGGCAAGACACCGCCCGGGGCTACCTCTGGTTGCACAACCTGGAATCACCTGAGACACCCCCTACCCTACTGACCCCACAAAAGGGAATTTACTTACGGCCTTCCTTTAGCCAGGATGGAAAGAAATTGGTGTTTGAAAAAAGTCGGGGAAACCTGGTGCTGGGCACCACGTACGCCAAGAATCCGGGCATCTATGTCATGGACTTGGCTACCCAAAAAATAGAGCGCGTCCAAAGCATTGGCAGGGATGCACGATTCAGTGCAGATGGAAAAAGGATTTATTTCCTTCAACAGCCATCATCTCTAAAAAAATCCTGGCACAGCCTCGACCTGACCACGCGAAAGGTACAGACCCTTTTTACCACCAAATATGCTTCCCAGTTTGTGCCCAGCCCAGACGAGCAATGGTTGGCCTTTACTGATTTGTTCCAGGTCTACCTGATTCCTTTTCCGAAATCTGGTGCCAGCTTTGAATTAAGCGGCAAAGCCCAGGCCGTACCAGTTCGTCAGCTTTCCAAAGACGCGGGAACCTGCTTGCATTGGTCGGCAGATGGAAACAACCTGCATTGGGTGCTGGGAGAACGGTACATGACCCTGGATATGCCCACCCAACAAGAATTGCTCACCTATGGCAAGGACAGCACCTCCCAGGTAGATACCGCTGGCATTTCCATCGGCCTCACCCTGGACGCTGATCTTCCGAAAGGGAAATTGGTGCTCGCAAATGGGCGCATCATCACCATGGATGGCGACAAGGTGATCGAAAAGGGCTATGTAGTGATTGAAAATAACCGAATCACCAAGGTGAAAGAAGGCGAATACCAAGCCAAGGAAGGAGAGCAGGTGATCGACTGCACGGACAAGACCCTGATGCCGGGATTAATTGATGTGCATGCCCACCTTCGGGCGAGTGGAAATGGCATCACGCCTACCCAGCAGTGGAGCTATTTGGCGAATCTCGCCTACGGCGTAACCACCACCCATGACCCTTCTATCAATACCGAAATGGTGTTCAGCCAGGCAGAGATGGTCCGTTCTGGTCGTCTGCTAGGCCCCAGAATTTATTCTACCGGAACAATTTTATACGGGGCAGATGGAGATTTCAAAGCCGTCATCAACAGCATAGAAGATGCCCGCTCCCACCTTCGCAGGCTAAAAGCAGTTGGGGCATTTTCAGTCAAAAGCTACAACCAGCCCCGCAGGGAGCAACGGCAGCAGGTGCTCAAAGCAGCTCGTGAGCTGCGCATGATGGTATACCCCGAGGGGGGCTCTACTTTTTACCACAACATGAACATGGTCATGGATGGGCATACCGGTATTGAGCATTCGGTTCCTGTCAATCCCTTGTACACGGATGTGGTGCAGATGTGGAATGCCAGTAAAACGGGTTACACCCCGACGCTCATTGTGGGCTATGGCGGCATTTGGGGAGAAAACTATTGGTACGACCACATGGACGTGTGGAAAGAGGAGCTCCTCCTGAATTTTGTGCCGCGCCCGGTGGTAGACGCCCGCGCTCGTCGACGGGTGAAATCTCCAGAGGGCGAATACACCCACATCGTGAATTCGCAAGGATGCAAGAAGCTGTACAATGGTGGTACCAAAGTCCAACTTGGGGCACATGGCCAGCTTCAGGGCCTAGGTGCCCATTGGGAGCTGTGGATGCTCGAACAGGGTGGCATGACCGAGATGGAAGCCCTCCGCTGCGCTACCCAGTATGGCGCTGATTACATCGGAATGGGAGACGACCTGGGGTCCATCACGAAAGGCAAGCTGGCAGATATTGTGGTCCTCGATGCCAATCCGCTTGAAGACATCCAACATTCTACCCAGGTAACTCATGTGGTCATGAACGGTCGAATCTACGAAGCGAGTACGCTCACCGAAATTGGTAACTACTCAAGTTCGCGTCCTCCCTTATTTTGGGAAACCGACAAAAGCAGCCAGCATTTTGAATGGTTTGGGGACGAACATGGATTTGAAGCACCCGGGTGCAGCTGCTTTGGGGTGCATTAAGCCAGGGGTTGGCTGAGCCTCTTACCGCAACCCCTCGATGACCTTGGCATCTACCCAGTAGATGTCCTGGTTGCTGGTGTAGAAAAAGTACTTGCCATCGTGGCTCACAAATGGGCACAATTCGTGGCCTTTTGTGTTGATGGTTGGGCCCATATTTTTTGATTGGGTCCAGGTACCATCCTCTTTTTTAAAGCTAATGTACAAATCGCCTTCCCCCATTCCATCCGGACGGGTTGCACAAAAAATCACAAAAGATTCCTTGGGATCAACAAATACGTCGGCTTCATAGAATTGGGTATTGATGGAATCGCTGAGTGGAACTGCAGCCTGGAACTTTCCATCCACAAACCGCGAGGCATAAATGTCGAAATTATACGTGTTTTCCGATTGCAAAGCTGCCCTATTCGAAGAAAAGTACATGGTGCCCTCCTGGGTAAAGGAAATGTAGTATTCATCTCCTACCGTATTGATATTGGCTCCGGTATTGATGGGATCGGACCAATCTTCCCCTTTCTTTTCTACAAACCAGATGTCATAATTGCTTTTTCCTGCCAAGCTGTCTACGGGTTGCTCGGAAATGAAATACAATCGGTTTTCATCAGGGGATAGAAAGGGATCATTAAATCCGTATTGCTCATGCTGCAACAATACTTGAGGAGCCGTCCATTTATCTCCGTCTAATTCGGAAAACCTGATTTCTGATTTCCCATCTACATCTACGCCGTAATAAAAGGCTGTCGCATCCTTGTTAAAAACAGAGCCAAATTCGTATTCATAAGGGTTAGAGATTAGGTTCGGGGCGAATACCTCAGGGGTAAGGGAAGGGGGAGACTGCTGGAGGTATAAAGGCTTTTCATCGACCTGGCCATCGCAACTGATGACCAAAAAAGATAAAAGGAGGCCCAATAGTTGAATCTTCATGCGGAAATCTTTGTTAAACTGAGCGATTGCCGTGTAAAATAACATCTTCTTTGAACTCCCAACACATGTCAGTCTTTCACGAATAGTTCCAATTGAACTCCCAGGCTAGCAATGAGTCTGAAAAAATGAAAGGCGCGCCAATACACTGGAACGCCTTTCAACTCATGACCATGGGTTAAAAGTTAAGCCCTACATGTAAGCCAGGCTCGCCAAAAAAGAACCTGGACCACTTGTCATCCAAGCGTTCGAATCCTTCTGGCATTTCTGTTCTGAAGGGACGATGGGTTATGGCAATGGAAGGTTCGATGAAAAACCGATCCTCAAAGATCTTAATGTGGTACCCAAGGCGATAGGTATTGAAAATTTGAAAGCCATTGTCAATCTTTTCATCGTTTTCATCCACAAAGGATTGCCAGACGTTCATCATATGAATGCCAGTGTACAAGCCCTTCCACCAAAACCGTTGGTAGA
>JBCDIQ010000453.1:0-4323 GCA_039024295.1 Bacteroidota bacterium
GGAAAAAATGCACACCTATGCTTCCTTGAATAAATTGAGTACATATGAGACTGGAATGGTGTCTGCAGGCAATGAGGTGCTGGCTACTGGAAATTTGATTGAGCAGGAAGAAATTGATCTGCTTGCAATTGGGAAGACAGATGAGAATGGCAGCCTGCCGAAGGATATTTTGCAGCAAGTGCCTATTCCCCTTTTGGTGTACTAATCCTGCCAATCCCGCTCAAAAGGTCATACAGCTGACGCGTATTGCCTGAAAAAATATCGA
Organism: Bacteroidota bacterium; assembly: GCA_039024295.1. Classification (GTDB taxonomy): domain Bacteria; phylum Bacteroidota; class Bacteroidia; order J057; family J057; genus JBCDIQ01. The sequence continues at coordinate 266 of JBCDIQ010000453.1, forward strand.
AATACACATCCTAATCGTTAAGTATCATTTTTAATCTCTTACCAAATTAATGGAATTTCTGATGCAACCCTGGCCCTGGTACGTAGCCGGACCGATCATCGCCTTGGTGATGTTTCTGTTGCTGTTTTTTGGCAAAAATTTTGGGATGTCCTCCAACCTCCGCACGATGTGTACCATCGCAGGAGGAGGTAAGGTCTCTGATTTTTTTCGATTCGACTGGAGGGGCCAGCGGTGGAACCTCACCTTTGTGGTGGGCGCAGTCATTGGCGGAGTAATAGCCGCCAAATTTTTGACACCCGATCCCACCATTGACCTGAACCCGGAAACGGTGAAGGCACTAAAAGGTCTGGGAATTCAAGACCCTGGTGCTCAGTACTTGCCGCCGGAGCTTTTTGGTTCGGAGGCCGTCTTTTCATTAAAAGGCCTGTTGATCTTGCTGGGAGGCGGATTCATGGTGGGCTTCGGTGCCCGATATGCAGGAGGCTGTACCTCTGGCCATGCCATCAGTGGCCTTAGTGATTTGCAGGTGCCTTCCTTGATTGCTGTGATTGGATTTTTTGCAGGCGGGCTGTTCATGAGTTGGGTGTTATTGCCCTTAATCCTACAGGCGTAACCACCTAGACGTCAGCTTAATCATGTTTCTTAATTTTTAGCAAAATTGAAGTACCTTAAATTTATCATAACCGGAATTCTATTTGGCCTGGTGATGTCCAAAGCTGAGATTATTTCCTGGTTCCGGATTCAGGAAATGTTCCGGTTTGAGTCCTTTCACATGTATGGCATCATTGGTTCTGCTGTGATACTGGGGGTGTTGATAGTTCAAATTATCCGCAGAAGCCAACTAAGCAGCACGGAAGGAAGGCCCATTATCTTTTCGCCTAAGAAAAAGAGTATCACTCGCTACCTGGCAGGTGGGACAATTTTTGGATTGGGGTGGGCCCTTTCAGGTGTATGTCCTGGCCCCATGTTTGTCCTGGTTGGGCATGGATATTTCAGTATTTTACTGGTAATAGCCGGCGCACTTCTCGGAACATTGGCGTATGGCATGCTACGAAGCAGGTTGCCGCATTGATAGCCCCCAAACGCTGACAGGGTTGTAACCAGTGTCGATTATAACCCTGTCAGCGTTTATCAGGGATAACCCAGCCAGCGTTCTCTTAACAAATTAGCTTTTCAAGCCATGAAAAAATACTTCCCTTTCCTTGAATGGATCCCAAATTATGACCGAGCCAACCTCGGGGGAGATCTGTCTGCAGGTCTGACAGTAGGGGTAATGCTCATTCCCCAAGGGATGGCCTATGCAATGCTGGCAGGATTACCCCCGATTTACGGATTGTACGCTGCTACCATTCCGCTGATCATATATGCACTTTTTGGAACATCTCCTCAGCTAGCAGTTGGGCCTGTGGCTATGGACTCCTTGCTGGTGGCTGCTGGGGTAGGGGCGTTGGCGCCTTTGGGATCGGATAAATTCATTGCCCTGGCGATCGGGTTAGCCCTCATGGTAGGCATCATTCAGCTAAGCATGGGCGTGCTGAAGTTAGGATTTTTGGTAAATTTCCTATCCCACCCGGTAATTGCGGGGTTTACCTCAGCGGCAGCTTTGATTATCGGTTTCAGCCAGATGAAATACCTGCTGGGCCTGGAAATCCCACGTGGGAAGGTACACGAGACCCTCATCAGCATTCTTGAAAATATTGGCAACATAAATCCAGAGACCTTCATGATTGGCCTAGTGGCGATTGGCATATTGCTAGTCATCAAAAAAATGAAACGCAGGATTCCGGGACCTCTGATCGTGGTGATGTTCGGCATCTTGGTTGTTTACCTACTAGACTTGCATGAAGCCGACGTGAACATCGTTGGTGAAGTTCCAGGAGGCTTGCCTACGCCAGTCATCCCAGACCTAAGTATGGGGGATATTCAGGACTTGATTCCAACAGCCTTTACCATTGCATTTGTGGCCATTATGGAAGCCATTGCCGTGGGAAAAGCGATGCAGGCAAAGCATAAGACCTACAAAATTGTCCCTAACCAGGAATTGATCGCCTTGGGGCTGTCTAATATTTTTGGTTCCTTTTTCAAAGCATTTCCCACCACAGGGGGATTTTCACGTACGGCCGTCAATGACATGGCGGGGGCAAAGTCTGGATTGGCATCTATTATAAGTGCAGCCACCATCATCCTTACCTTGATGTTTTTGACCAGCCTGTTTTTCTACCTACCAAAGGCGGTACTTGCGGCTATTATCATTGTGCCGGTATTTGGTTTGATCAACATAAAAGAAGCTCGTCACCTGTGGAAAACCGATCGGAAAGACTTCGCTTTGTTCATGATAACTGCAATTGGTACCCTTACCTTGGGAATCCAGCAGGGAATCCTGATTGGGGTGGTCCTTTCTATTATCATGGTGGTCTACCACGTGTCGTATCCTCATGTAGCTGAATTAGGCAAAGTTCCCGGCTCAACAGAGTACAGAAACCTCAGTCGCTTTGAAGATTTGGAGGAGTTCGAGGATGTCCTCATCATGCGATTCGATGCACAGCTATTTTTTGCCAACTTGACCTATTTCCAAGAAAAATTGGAAAAAATGCTGGAGGACAAATCCAATGTCCGACACCTAATTCTGGACTTTAAGGCCATCAATAACATTGACTCTAGTGCGCTGCATATGATGCATGATTTGATTGAAGATTATCGAAAAGCGGGTATTGAGTTGTACATGGCAGATGTGAAAGGACCTATACGCGATACCTTAAAGCGTAGTGGCGTACTTGATATGTTGGGAGAGGACCATATGTTCATGACCATTGACCTCGCTGTAAAAACCATCAAGCATGATACGCCCTCCCCTCACAGGGCGTACGCTACTCAGACCAAGTATTGAAAAGAAAAGTATTAAAAAATTTTGACAAGGTTCTAACTCCTGGAGTTTACACATAACTATTCTTCGAGGATTTTCATCATCAAGCATATATCTAAAACCTGTAAACCTCGACAGGGTTCAAAATACCTTTGAGGTTAGTCCCCGTCAAGGTTATTCAGGGAAGTATTGACACCCGATTTACGATACCTTCTCACGGTACGAAAAACCTCGACAGGGTTCAAATTACCTTCGAGGTTAGTCCTCATCAAGCTTAGTTAGGGAAGCCTCGATATGCGATAATAGACCGAATCTTCAATGCCTTCGCATGGTGCTTTTTTCCAGAACTTCATGCCGACTTTTTCGAGGACTCGAATGGAAGCCATATTTGCAGACGCAGTCCGGCCGACAATTTCGGTCAGTTGTAAGTCCTCAAAGCCGAATTTGATACAGGCTTCTGCTGATTCGGTGGCGTAGCCATTGCCCCAATACGCTTTCGCCAGGCGGTACCCTAAATCGACCATGCCATCGGGGTGGCGTTTGAGTCCACACCATCCTAGACATTGGCCATCAGAATTCCGAATGACTGTCCATCTGCCAAATCCCATAACCGAATATACTTCTCGGCAATAGGCTTCAATAAATTCTTCTGTTGATGCTATGCTTTCGAAGGCAACATCTCCTGTATATTGCATGACCTCAGGGTCATTGTTGAGCTCAAAGAAAAGGGAAGCGTCGGCTAGGGAGAATTTGCGAAGCAGGAGCCTTGCGGATTGGATCATGGTGAGTAAATTTGTTAAAAATACCGTGACGGGGCTAGCGATCAAAACCTTGACAGGGTTCTGAACCCTGTCAAGGTTGGTTACTCAAACCCGTCAGGGTTGCATAAGTCCTATCAAGGTCAATACATGTCTCAAAAAAACGTCATTCCCCTTCAATCAGGTAAATGCTACCACATTTTCAATCGAGGGGTTGCAAAGCTTCCAATCTTCCTGAAAGAAGAGAACTACGATTATTTTTTAAAGCTGTATGAAAAGCACATAAGGCCGGTTGCCCATACATTTGCATACTGCTTGATGAACAACCATTTCCACATCTTGCTTCAAATCAAGCATGAAGAAGACCTGTCCAAAAGCTTTCAAAATTCAGCAAAGTCTCTTTCCGTACCTTTTGCCAATTTTTTTAATGCTTACAC
>JBCDIQ010000454.1:0-4312 GCA_039024295.1 Bacteroidota bacterium
GTAGAGGTCTCCAAAAAATTTATGTCGAAACGGCTATTCACTAACGTTTCAATATATGTAGATAATTCAACGACTAATGGGGCAATTTAAAACGAATCTTTATCTATTCCAATGGTAAACCGAGCTGATAAAAAAACTGAATCCGGCCTTTTCATGCTCATAATGGTATGTCTGCTGGGAATCTCTGCCTGCTGTGGAGACTGCAATGAAAACTACCTGGGAGAATTTGTGCTCAATAATGATTCGGAGGATTATATTGCCTTCGCGGTTCCCCCTTCCCCCACCCGTAGAATTTTTGCAGACTCTCTGCAAAACTCCGTTGTCCTAAACTATGAGCGTCCCGAATTTGTGGTGGAGCTGGAGCAGATCAATTGCACCGAAGAGCGTTCTCAGTGCGGGGGATGCTGCGATGAATACAATGCCCAGGCTGCCCTCGTCAAGCTGGAGTCAGAAGGAGGCGAAATCCAGTTTAACATGGTGCTTCGGAAAGACTTTCTTAACCATACGCCTACTGACCCTGTAGCAGACATTGGTGATATCCTTTCAATTAGCTTAAACAACCAGTTGGCCGGTGAACTTTTTATCAATGAAACCCAACTCGTTAACCGCTTGGAGCTAGGGGGGCGTCAATTTACCCGCGTATTCGCCGTGGAAAGTACGCGGGAACTTCCGCCTGATTCTCGTGAGCCGGCAGCCTTTTATTATACCCAAGAGCAGGGCATTGTGGCTTATCGTTTGGCAAATGGGGAAGAGTATGTGTTGCAGCAGTAGTAATTGGAAAAAACAAGCTTGCAGATCTCTACATCTCCTGCGCCTGCACACTCCCCTCCAGCACCTCCAAATACCTGCCCATCAACTCCGCATACTTGCGAGCAGCTTCCAATTCAGGTCCGGGAGTAAGCCGACCTTGTTGCTGACTTTGAATCAAGTTGACCTTGCAGCGGATATTGGCGCGGTACAATTTATAGTAGTTCAGCAGTAGATGGTCTGATGGGTGTTGGATGCAGGGAAGGGCCAATAAATACGCCTCCAAGAATGCAGCTGAGAGGTCCTCTCGCCCTGCGCACTCCAAATCCATACACAAAAAGGCGACTTCTTCCAGCAGGTCAATCTCCCGGAATTCATCGTTGAACTCTATGCAGTCAAAAATGATGGGTTTATCGGGATATAGGAAGATGTTGCCCGTGTGCAAGTCACCATGACAATCCCGTACAAAGCCCTTACGACTTCTCTGATCGATTAATCCTGCGTATGCTTCCAGGAATTGGTAGGAAAATACAATGGCCTGTTGCACCGTCTGAGCGAAAGCTAATTCCCCCACCTGCTGAAGTTGCGGGATGAATCCCATCAAGTCTGAAAACTCATTTTTGAGTTTGGAGATACTAGCCGGAATTTTGGCTACGCGGGTTTCTTTGTGAAAAGAGGCCAATTTATGCGCCAGGGGGATCATATGCTCAGTCGTCAGCACATCTTCCTTCAGCAAGGCCTTGAGGTGATAGGTCGGATCAAGCCGTTTCATCACCACCGCGTAGTCAATTACCTCGGCCGACTCTTTTGCAGTCCTACAAAAGAAAACCTTTCCATTTTCCAGGCAAACGGGCGCCACGTATAGGTACACCCCTTCGGTAAGGCGGTTATTTAACAGCACTTCCCTACGACAAAAATACCGCCTCCTGGACAAGGTGCTGAAATCCAGAAACGACAAGAGTTCAGGCTTTTTGATCTTGTACACAAATCGCTCTTCCAGGATCACCCACGAGATGTGGGTTTCTATCAGCTGCCTGGAGGGGATGCTTCCGTCAGCTGCCGGTGCCTGAAGCAAGAGCTGTATTTGTTCCTGGTTCATGTGCCAGATTTTAATAGGTAGCGCGTGGCCTTATTAACCAAATCTTCCAGGGGCATACTTTCTGATTCCAACACCAGGTGCGGGTATTCTAAGGGTTCCCAACCTGATTTGAGCTTGAGGTATACGTCAAAGTTGGCTTCGCTGTACGTACGTCGCTGGGCAGTTCGCTGCTCAATGAGGGACTCCTCTGCAGTCATGTGAATGAAAGCAGTGGTAACGTTCACAGGAACAGCAGGCGGCAAAAAGTACTTTCGCATTTTTTGCAGGTAGAAGGTCGCGTCTATCACGACTGATCGCTTTGCTGCCAGGGACGTTTCCGCCAGTTCCCGAAGGGATTCATAGATTTTGAGTCGAGTGGCAAGTTCATACTGCCCCCTTTTTCGAGAAGCATGACGAACTTTGTCACTGTTGTGGTGATCCGCATCAATAGCTGTTGCCAGTGCCTTGGCAAAGGTGGTCTTTCCAGTACCAGGCAACCCACACACCACAACAATATCTGGATACATACCCATAGCAGGTTGGTCTTCTGCACAAGGGTACTCAACCTACAGCTACCTTTTGATGAGTTCTGTCAGTAGGAGATATGATCTTCTTGGGAACCTGCATTAGGCTACCGCTTCCTGCTTAAACCACATGTTAATGGTCTGTAGAATTTGGTCAGGTTTGACCGGCTTGGATAAATAGCCATCCATTCCTGCCTCCATGCATTTCTCTCGGTCTTCTTCCAATGCATTGGCCGTCAGGGCAATGATGACTGGCCGTTTGTCCCCTGTATGGAAGGACTCTCGAATACAACGAGTGGCTGTTATTCCATCCATCTCGGGCATTTGCATGTCCATGAAAATGAGGTCATAGGGGATTCTGGATACTGCTTCGACAGCTTCCAAGCCGTTACTGGCCATGTCTGGATTAAACCCCAACTTTTGGAGCATCTTACCGGCAACCTTCTGGTTGATAGGATTATCCTCAACCAGGAGGATTCGCAACTTCTGTGAAGTGCAGATCTGGGTAGGGGGAGTTTCCGAAGGTGCTTGGAAGGTGTTGAGGGTGGGCTCATTTAAGAGAACCTTGTATAAACTCGTCAGTAGACGTTTCTCCCTTGCAGGTTTTGTCAGCCAGGCATCCAGTAATGCAAGTTCCTCCGCCTTGGGTTTAAACCCGATGGAGGTCAGCATGATCATGGGGATGTCTTGAGCTTGGGGCATCCTCCTTATCTCTTTGGCTAGTTGGAGTCCGTCTTTTTCAGGCATCTGCATATCTAGCAAGATGACGTCAAACGATCCTGGAGATTGCTGTAACCGCTCAAGTGCTTGGGATGGGCCGGGGACTGGTAAGCTGGTTAAGCCCCATTTTTTGAGTTGTAATTGAAGGATCAGACGATTGGTAGAATTATCATCCACAATCAGTGCATGACCACCTTTACTTTTGAGGGCTTGTTCCCATTTATTCGTTTCTGCCTTTTGCCCGTATTTACAGGTGATATGGAAGAAAAAAGTGGTTCCCTTTCCAGGAGTACTTTCCAGACGAATATCGCCTCCTAAGAGTTGGACAATTTTTTTGCAAATGGCCAGGCCTAGACCGGTTCCTCCGTACTTTCGAGTTGTAGAGGCATCTACTTGGGAAAAAGGCTTAAATAGTCGATCAATTCGTTCAGCTGGTATTCCAATTCCACTGTCCTGAACAGTGAACTCTACGGTTGCTTCCTCAGCATTTTTCTCAACCAGGTTAACCCGGATGAATATTTCACCCTCTTTGGTGAATTTGATGGCATTGTTCACCAAATTGACCAGTACCTGTCGTAACCTGCCTAAATCGGTGAGAAGGGTGTCCGGGACATCCGGCTCAATGAAATACACCATCTCTAATCCCTTTGCATTACTTGCAGGAGAAAGCAAATCAAACGTATCTTCTATAATCTCCTGGGCTGAGGTTTCTTGGACCTCCAGTTCCATCTGACCTGCTTCAATCTTTGAGAAGTCCAGAATATCATTGATGATGGCCAAGAGGTTATCTCCACTGCTTCGAATGGTACGGACAAAATCTTGCTGTTCTTCGTCCAGGGATGTATCGGAAAGGAGGCTGGTCATGCCGATTACTGCGTTCATGGGGGTGCGAATTTCATGGCTCATCACAGAAAGAAAATCTGTTTTGGCCTGTGCAGCAACTTCAGCTTGTTGCCTCGCTGATTCCAGCTCTTGTATATGTTGCTTTAGGTATGTTTGCGTATTCTCCAGTGCTAGCTGTTGAATATTCATTTCTTTTAGCAAACGAGCGGAAAGGGTTTCTCCTTTAAAGTTGTGGTATGCTAGTACGCCCACACATCCGAATAGGGTCAAGGTTCCAAATGCAGCGTTAACAAAAGATATGACCGGAGACTTGACTAAATCAAAAGAAGAGATTGTAGGGATATAGGGATTGAGAAATTCAAATGAATTTAGCACCAGGAAGCTGTAGGCGGCTCCCAAA
>JBCDIQ010000455.1:0-4300 GCA_039024295.1 Bacteroidota bacterium
GTGAGAACACATCCATGGCCACTGCATTCATCTTGCGTTCTTCGATGATGTTCGGTGTCAGTGCGTGTACATTTGGGTATCAACAGCTTATACCTACATGATTACTCAAATGCGGTAAACTCTCAGCTGGCTACAACCGTTCCAAATATACACGCACTGACACCGAACATCATCGAAGAACGCAAGATGAATGCAGTGGCCATGGATGTGTTCTCACGTTTGATGATGGACAGGATTATCTTTTTGGGTACAGGGGTTGATGATTACGTTGCAAACATCATTTCAGCCCAACTGCTGTTCTTGCAATCTGTAGATTCCAAGAAAGACATCAGCATTTACATCAATTCTCCCGGAGGTTCTGTATATGCTGGTTTAGGTATTTATGACACCATGCAAATCGTTTCTCCAGATGTAGCCACTATCTGTACAGGTATGGCTGCTTCCATGGGGGCTGTATTGCTAACTGCTGGTTCTCCAGGAAAGCGTTCCGGATTACCACATTCCCGCGTGATGATTCACCAGCCTATGGGCGGTGCCCAAGGGCAAGCTTCTGACATTGAAATTGTTCATGCAGAAATTCAGAAGCTCAAAAAAGAGTTGTACGATATTTTGGCCAAGCACAGCGGTCAGGAGTACGACACGATCTGGCAAGATGCTGATCGGGACAAGTGGATGACCTCCCATGAGGCCAAAGACTACGGGCTAATCGACGAAGTGTTGACGCCCGCAGAAAACGACAATTAAGCTTATGAAAAACGAAAGTTGTTCCTTCTGTGGACGAAGCAAACAGGAGGTTCAAATATTGCTGGCAGGATACGGTGGGGCACACATTTGTGAGAATTGTGTGGCCCATGCCAGTACAATTATTGAGGAAGAGCTCAAACAAAAACCCGCCACGCGAATTACTCGGGTGCCAAGGCCGCGAGAGCTTTGGGAGCACCTGAACAAATATGTAGTTGGCCAGGAAGAGGCCAAAAAAGTGCTTTCGGTTGCCGTTTACAACCACTACAAGCGGATCGTAAACTTGGAGCGCGGAAGCGTAACCAATGACAATGATGTTGAACTCGAAAAGAGTAACATCTTGCTTGTAGGGCCTACCGGAACGGGTAAAACGCTGATGGCCAAAACCATCGCAAAGGTCCTAAACGTGCCTTTCTGCATTGCTGATGCAACTGTTTTAACAGAAGCCGGCTATGTTGGAGAGGATGTTGAAAGTGTTCTGGTGCGCCTGCTGCAGGAAGCAGATTATGATGTGGAAGCAGCTGAACGGGGAATCGTCTACATCGATGAGATAGACAAGATTGCACGTAAATCGGATAACCCTTCCATCACCCGGGATGTAAGTGGAGAAGGGGTTCAGCAAGCCTTGTTGAAGCTGCTTGAGGGTACGGTCGCAAGCGTTCCTCCAAAAGGAGGCAGAAAGCATCCCGAGCAGAACCTGGTTCAAATCAATACCCGGAATATCCTCTTCATTTGTGGAGGTGCCTTTGAGGGAATTGAGCGAGCCATTGCAAATCGGATCGCCGTTAAGACCATCGGGTTTGACAGTGTGTCTACTACCACCCTCGTAGATGATGTGAACCTTTATCGGTTCATTCAGCCTGCAGACCTCCGAACCTTTGGGTTAATACCTGAAATCATCGGCCGTCTGCCAGTGATTACTTACATGAACCCGCTGGATGCGCGTGCCTTGCGTTCTATTTTGACAGAACCCAAAAACTCCATTGTCAAGCAGTACCAAAAGATGTTTGAATTGGAGGGAAAATCCCTGACCCTTGATGATGAAGTGCTTGACTTCATTGTTAAGCAAGCAGATGAACTCAAGTTGGGCGCGCGTGGGTTAAGGTCTATCATTGAGGCAATCATGCTGGATGTTATGTTCGATATGCCGGATGATGAAAATACCCACTATCACATTACGCGCGAACAAGCTGAGAAGAAGCTAGACAATGCAAATCTGATCATTGATTTCCGAGCAGCAAGCTAACTTCCTGTTCCATGAAACCAAGTGTAAACGTATGCTTAGCAGGGGTATTTTTAATGCTCCTGCTTTTTTTGTGGGGGTGTAACCATAATTCCCAGGAGTCGAGCACGGCAAACAAGCCCATAACGTCAGCAGACGAACCACAGGAAGAAGACCTGCCAGACCCTGAGGCAATTCTAGAGAAAGGAATCGCAAGCAGAACTGCTCCCGGGGCAGAGCAATTGCTGAAAGGATTTCCTGTACTGACCAATCTTTGCCGCGAAGATACGGCCGCCCTTCGCCTGATTGGGTTTGTGGCACAACAAATCAAATACCCACAATCCGATGTTTCCTCAGAAGCACTCTACGAGTTGTTAGAGTTGATTGATCGGGAAGTAGCCCCTAAGCTTGAGCCACATATGCCTGATGACTTGTCGTATGGCACTCAGGAAAAAGCTACCCAATTGATAGACGAACTTTCAACCATCGGGCTCTCCTATCTCACAACAGAAGGGATGTTTTTCGGCTTAGGACCTGAATCCGTTGCGGAAGAAGCCATTGGGCAAACAGGAGATGAAGCGCTGAAAACCTATGCTGATTTCCGGGTAGCTTATGGTCAATCACTGGGAGGGGAATACCCTTACACCAACATGGAACCCTACATGAAAATGGTCCTCCTGGGAGAAAAACTGGTTTTCGACCTGCCTCCGTCCCCTGGTAAACTGAAATGCGAAGAACGATTCAGAGAAGCCCTTCACCGGTTTACAGAAGTATTTGAACTGCAGGAAAAAGGCTACACCCCTGTAATAGTGGGCACCTACACGGACTACCATGAACTGGCTGTTTCGGAAAAGGAGACCCTCAAAAAATTCGTTAAAGTCAACAAAGAATCCCGCTATCAGCCTGTAATCAAACAACTTGTTGCCTCCATTTCCGGCACTTCTCCCAAGCCAGAAACCCTGTTTTTATTGGTGATGGACTGGGAATCATCAGAAATGTTGGCCAGGCAACGGTGCTGGGAATACCTGGATGCGGGCTTGGATGTCCCTTCAGTTATGCCGGTAAAACGAGGCAATGGAGAATTCTCCTATGGGACCATTGCCCGTTTTTATGAAGACGAACAAAAAGCAATTGATTTTTTTACCCAAGCAGGAAAACGGCTGAAAGGGTTAAAGCTGGTCCGAGCTACCGTAAGAAGAGGCGAACTGTTTGAAATGGGCATATAGGCTATTTTTCCCACTACCCAAATCAGAAAGATGAACACGACATCCCACCGGGTAATCCTCACAGGCAGTAATGGATTTACTGGTCAGAAGGTAGCCAAATTGCTTGCAGCGAATCCTGATGTAACCCTGATGGGCTTATCCAGAGGACCAGACCGTTCAGCAATTAAGGATAAGTTCACCTACCAGGAGGCAGACCTGTTAGATTTCCCACATCTTAGGCAAATTTTTGATGATTTTCGGCCTACAGAAGTGATTCACACGGCGGCCATGACACAGGTAAACGAATGTGAAACACAGCAGGACCTTTGTTGGAAGGTCAATGTAGAACTGGTTGATTACCTTGCCCAACAATGCAAAAGGCACCATGCACGGTTTCTTCATTTGTCTACTGATTTCGTTTTTGATGGGAATGACGGGCCTTACAAGGAAACAGATGCCACCAATCCCTTAAGCTTTTACGGCAAATCAAAGCTGGCCTCCGAACAGCTTCTGAAACAAGCAGGGATTCCGTATGCCATTCTTCGTACTGTGCTGCTGTATGGCTATGCTCCTCATACTTCCCGGAGCAATTTTGTCAGGTGGGTGAAAGACTCACTTGAAAAGCAAACTCCCATCAGGGTAGTCCAGGACCAATACCGTACTCCCACCTGGGTTGAAGACTTTGCCCTAGGTATTGTCAGTTGTCTGCTGAAAAATCAAACCGGTATTTATCATTTATCTGGGGGGGAAATGATGTCTATTTCCGATCTGGCTTATCGCGTTGCAGCTGAATGGCAACTTGACGACAGCCTGATTTCAGCTGTTACTTCGGCTGAATTAAACGAACTAGCACCTCGACCCAAAAAAACAGGATTTGTAATAGAAAAAGCGCAGCATAAGCTTGGTTATCAACCTCACTCCTTAGAACAAGGCCTGGCAAAAACAATTATTCAAATAAATGGAAATTAGCTGGGCATAAATATAGCACCAACACAATAAGCCTTGAATTATTTTCTCACTCTGAGCAAACGCCCTACTTAAATCGATAAAATTTTTCTTGGGTTAAGTGGCTGAAAATGTTGGGATTGACAAGGTTGCTTTTCAAGCAAAAAAATTACCGATCTTTTCAAAC
>JBCDIQ010000456.1:0-4297 GCA_039024295.1 Bacteroidota bacterium
AGTAGTTCCTCAATTTCTTCTTTGCTAAAAAAACTTTGAAATTTTGGCCTCCGGACTACTTCAACTAATTCTGCTAAAGATTCTTGACTGAATAAAAGTGTGATTTTCTCATCATTTATTAATTGATCCAGAAAAATCAATTGTGAGGAAATTAAATAACTGATCTACAGATTAGTATCCAGTACCAATCTAATCGTGTGATCCATCCTTAATATTCCTTTGGGCCCTAACTAACTCTACTTCCCTGGTAATTTCTTCTAGTGAAATTTCTTTTTCGTTTGAACGAAGCTTATTCAATAAATCAAAAAAACGCTCCTTAGGATTCCCGACTTCTTGAATCTTGATCAGGTTCATTTCTGCAAGGTTTTCGAGCAACTTTTTTGCTTTCGGATCAATTATTTCTATTTGAAATATACTCATGTGATTTGTCCTTTTGCTGTAAAGAAAAATTATTGATAGTCTGTATCAAAAAAATTGCTGTTTATTCTTTCCCCACCAACTTTTATTTATGTCTTTAGCCAGTTCATCTGCATCTTCTTGGGTAGCCTGACTTTTTACGGTGAGTTCCTTATAGCGGAGATAATTCAGAAATCGTTGAATTTCCTCTATATCAAAGGTTATTGGGAGGCTAATGATGATTTGATCTGATGTTCTCTCTACTTTGATCTGAGTTATTTTATGGACAATTAAGAGACATTTATACGTCCTGAAGTAGAAGTTAGTTAATTATTAGGCCTTAACCGAATTCCGTTTATAACCAATTAATGATATTTCTTGGGGAAATAATCTGGCTGTTCCCTAAGGTAAAAGCAAGATTGCCCTGCTTCAGGAATACGACAAATAGATCGCTTAATCAATAAAATTTAAAGCCAATCTGGGCCCAGAAAAGATCAATACCATGTTTGTCAAGTACACTTCCATAGAGAATACCTACCGAGATGAGTTTTTAGAAAGAATCGAAGGACATGGTTTCGGAGAAGATACATTCATTGTCCAGGAAAAAGTGCATGGTGCCAACCTGAGTTATTGGACCACGGACGGTAAAGAATTTTTTGCTGCAAAAAGAACGGCACCAATCGTGGCAGGTGAAAAGTTCTATAACCACGATTCAATTCTCAGAGAAATTCAGCCTAAGCTAAGCCAGGTATGGCTGAAACTAGCAGGTAAAAAAGCTAATTTAAGGCAGTTGACGGTATTTGGAGAGATCCTTGGAGGAGAGTATCCCCATGAAGAGGTGAAGCCTGTTAAGGGAGCCATTCTGGTCCATAAAGGTATCTTTTACAGCCCTAACAACCTCTTCTATGCCTTTGATATCCTCATCAATTCAGAAACATACCTGGATGTTGAAATCGTGAATGAACTCTTTGAGAAATATGAATTGCTCCATGCAAAAACCCTTTTCGAAGGCAGTTTAAAGGAATGCCTGGCATATCCCAATGACTTTGAAACTACCCTTCCGCAGGAGTTAGGGCTGCCTGTGCTTACCCCCAATATTGCAGAAGGAACTGTCATTAAGCCAGTTAACACTAGGCATTTCAATAACGGAGTAAGGGTCATTCTCAAAAATAAAAATGAAAAATGGGCGGAAAACAAACGATATCATAAGACGATCAAGAAAGGGGATATAAGCTCCGAAAAGGTGCTGAAACTTGAAGAAGCGATATTGACCTATGTGACGGAAAATCGGTTGGATAATGTTTTCAGTAAAATAGGACAAGTCACGGAAAAAGACTTTGGCAAGGTGCTCGGCATGTTCAACAAGGATGCCATAGAAGACTTCCTCAAGGACTACCACCAAATCACGGATGACTTGGACAAAAAGGAGCTGAAGCAAATCAAGAAATCTTTCACTTCTGCAGCACGTGAACTGATTAATGCCAAAATTAAGGCTTCCTGAATGTGTAGGTATCGTTATGAAAAAGCTTCCTTTCCAAAAAGCACCGTTTAACAAACTAAGCGATGCTTTTTTTGCTGGTTCGCTCGACCCTATTTTTTGAGTTGCACCTCGTACATTTTTCATGTACTCCCAAATCTTCAACCTAAGTTTCCCCAATCATCAAAAAATCCCGCTACCACAGGAAATAAATCCCGCAGGTTTGGTAATTTTGCAGCTCAATATCGCACACGCAAAATATTCATTATATGTCTGCCCCGACCTCTCTCTCACCAGAACTGATCGATTCCGTATCACAAAAAGCCCCCAACAACCTTCGCGTGCTCATTGCAGCAATGGTTGAAAAGGCCAAATCTGGCCACCCGGGTGGCGCGATGGGAGGCGCAGATTTCATTCATGTCCTCTTCTCTGAATTCTTGAGGTTTGACCCCCAAGATCCGGCCTGGCCCTTCAGAGATCGCTTCTTCCTGGATCCAGGTCACATGTCCCCTATGTTGTATAGCCAGTTGGCCATGTTCGACTTTTTCAGCATGGAAGACCTCGAAAACTTCCGCCAGTGGGGTAGCCCAACTCCGGGACACCCTGAGCGGGACCTGCCTCGTGGGATAGAAAATACTTCAGGACCGCTTGGTCAAGGACATACATTTGGGATTGGCGCAGCCATGGCAGAACGGTTCCTCGCACACCGATTTGGTGACTGGATGGCACACCGTACGTTTATCTACATTTCTGATGGAGGCATTCAAGAAGAAATTGCACAGGGAGCGGGCCGTACAGCCGGGTATCTGGGATTGGGGAATGTCATCATGTTCTACGATGCCAATGACATCCAGCTATCTTCTGAAGTATCTGATGTGATGGATGAAGATACCGGAAAAAAGTACGAAGCCTGGGGATGGCACGTGCAGACCATTGACGGAAATGATGCCGATGCGATTCGGGAAGCCTTACAAAAGGGAATAGACGAAACGGGAAGGCCTAGCCTCATCATTGGTCGCACGACCATGGCAAAAGGTGCTGTACAAGAGGACGGTACGCCTTATGAGCGGAAGGTAGATACGCATGGGAAACCATTGGGTAAAACAGATGCCTCCTACGAAGCGACAATTCGCACATTGGGCGGTGATGTGGAAGCACCGTTCCAGATCTGGCCAAAGGTAGCTGCATTTTATGAGGAGGTAAAAGCTGCAAAAGCCGCCTATGTTGCCAGCCATAAGGAAGCTCAGGCAACGTGGGAAGCAGAAAATCCCGAAATGGCTGCCAAACTTCACCATTTTCTGTCTGGAAAAATCGAAGTGGATTACTCCGGTATCACACACAAGGAAAATGCGGCCACCCGAGACGCGTCCGCCAAAGTGCTCTCCGCCTTTGCAGATCAGGTGGAAAACATGGTGGTGGCATCTGCCGACCTTTCTGACAGCGATAAGACCAATGCTTTCCTAGACAAAACTACCTCCTTCAAAAAAGGAGATTTCTCCGGAGCATTTTTCCAGGCAGGGGTGTCTGAGTTGACCATGGCCGCCATCTGTACCGGCATGGCCCTGCACGGTGGGGTAATTCCTGCCTGCGGCACCTTCTTCGTCTTTTCTGACTTCATGAAGCCCACCTTGCGTTTGGCTGCATTGATGGAGCAGCCCGTGAAGTTTATCTGGACGCACGATGCCTTCCGCGTAGGAGAGGATGGGCCAACTCACCAGCCGATTGAGCAAGAAGCCCAAGTTCGTTTATTGGAGCAGTTGAACACCCACAGTGGTAACAGCAGCTTCCTGGTTCTTCGTCCTGCAGACAGCGCAGAAACAGAAGTATCCTGGCAAATGGCCATGGAAAATACCCATTCCCCTACAGGACTTATCCTGTCTCGCCAGGCGATCAAAGATTTACCTGCCAGCAATGGCACTTCTCGCAGCGAGGCCGCTCAGCAGGCCCGTAAAGGCGCTTACCTGGTTCAGAATGATGGTGATCCTGATGTGGTACTCATCGCCAATGGATCAGAGGTGGCCACCCTGATTGAAGGAGCTGCGCTACTTAGGGAACGCAATAACCTGAAAGTGAATGTAGTATCTGCTCCTTCTGAAGGCTTGTTCTTCCAACAAGACACTGCTTATCAGGCCCAGGTCCTCCCAGCTGACGTGCCACGATTTGGCCTGACAGCAGGGCTGCCTGTTACCTTGCAGCGACTGGTGGGTGCTAATGGCACTACAGTGGGCATGACCCACTTTGGATACTCCGCCCCTTATCAGGTACTTGATGAGAAGTTTGGATACACGGGGGAGAATGTGTACCAGAAGGTGACCGAGATGTTGGGGTAAGCATTATTTTATGTGAAAAATATGAACGGCTCATGGTTTCTATGAGCCGTTTTTCGGGCATTCATACTCATAGTATTATTCAAATCGAAAATAT
>JBCDIQ010000457.1:0-4289 GCA_039024295.1 Bacteroidota bacterium
CGAGGATCTGGTCGCCCGCGGGGCGGACCTCGACTGTCGGGTCGACCAGACCGGTCGGTCGGATGATCTGCTCGACAAGACCCATTCCCTCAGAATCAGAGGAAGAGCCCTCCTCTTCGCATTTACTAGAACACGCTGTCGCTTTCTTTGGAAGCCTTATTACCACAGGATTGCTGGTTTCTCAAAGCAATTAAAACACATCAGCATTTTTAACTGAAATTCACTTCTCATATAGGAATCTTTGGAGTTTCGGTCGTGCTTACCTATCCCTGTATAACAGCATTCCCTTTCTATTCCATCTGTTAAAACCTCTTCGATAGAGGGGGTTTCTGCTATCCCTACTGCAACAACATCTCATCGAAAAAACCATGATCTTAACTCAAAAAAGGCCAACAAAACAAATAGATGATTTTAACAAGCGATTCAACCACCAGCCAGCATTTCTTCAAGCCATTACAGAAGTATGGGAAGATGTTCACCCCTTCATTGAAGCACATCCGAAGTATCAGGATATCCCCGTTTTTGAGCGTTTGATTCGTCCTGATCAGGTGCTCACCTTTACCGTTCCGTGGGTAGATGATGATGGAAGTTACCAGTTAAATACAGGTTTTCGTGTTCAAATGAGCAGTGCTCTGGGTCCTTACAAAGGAGGTCTTCGATTCGCTCCTGGCCTTAATGAGGGCGTATTAAAGTTTCTGGCATTTGAACAAAGTTTCAAAAATGCCCTCACGGGTCTTCCACTAGGCTCAGGCAAAGGCGGTGCTGATTTCAATCCTAAGGGAAAATCTGACCAGGAAATTATGCGATTTTGTCAAGCTTTCATTACGCAGTTGTACCACCATATTGGGGGAAACTGGGATGTACCGGCAGGTGATATGGGGGTCGGTAGTCAAGAGCTTGGCTACTTGTATGGGCATTACAAACGATTGACCCATCGGCACGAAGGGGTGATCACGGGGAAGCCGCTGGCAGTAGGCGGCATCCAATTCCGAGAAGAAGCCACCGGATATGGCAGCGTGCTTTTTGCCAGGCATATGCTCCAATCCACTGACGAAGACCTGGAGGGCAAAACAGCAGTAGTATCAGGTGCTGGGAATGTGGCCATTTATACGGTTGAGAAACTTATAGCATGTGGTGCCACCGTGCTGGCCATGTCTGACTCTGGCGGCAGTTTGAGCGTTCCTGCGGGCATAAATGCTGAAAAACTGGAGGTTATCAAGCAAATAAAGTTGGAACGAAATGGCAGCCTTAAGGATTTCCCCGCAGAATTTGAAGCTACTTTCTATGAAGAGGAAAGCCCTTGGGGCATCAAGGCTGACTGTGCATTTCCTTCTGCCACTCAGAACGAGCTAGGCGAATCGGAAGCCAACCTTTTGGTGGAAAATGAATACCAATTGGTGTGCGAAGGGGCCAATATGCCACTCACTTCACGTGCACAGCAGATAATCAGAGAAGCTGGCTTGCTGTATGGTCCTGGCAAGGCAGCCAATGCAGGAGGTGTTGCCATGTCGGGCATGGAAATGGCCCAGCATCGAAGGATTATTCCCTTTACGAGAGAGGAAGCCTCTCAGGAGCTTGAAAAGTTGATCCAACACATATTTGAATCATGTGTGGAGTACGGGAAAAGCGATGGTATGTTAGACCTTAAAAAGGGGGCCAACGTAGCAGGATTTGTCCGGCTTGCTGATGCCATTATTCACCAGGGCTGGTAGATTTCAGCATGGTGCTGCTGGTCGGGATGCCTGCGTTATTTTTTTGCTGGACCCAGCGGTTGAACAAATGTTGGCTAATGCCTAGCAGGTCGGCAGCTACTTCAAGAATCCGTTCATATTCCTTGGGCATACCCGAAATCCCTTGGGGTTCATTTGCTTTATCCAAGGCATTAAATTCATAGAAAGCCCGGAGTCCTTCGATGATCTTCTGACGCTGGTTGAGCAGTTGCGCAATTTCTGTTGGTGTATCTGGCAGTTGATATTCAGGATTTTGAAAATAGGCCGAAAAATCAGTTTCGCTCGACTCGTTAAGCTGAGACAAATCCTTCTCCACAAAATCAATCAAGGGTACTTGGAAATACTGAGTGATGGTCAACAATTTTTCTATGCCAGGTTCGGCCGTTCCTTTTTCATAGGAAGCGATATTTCCCCTGTTCATTCCGACATTCTTGGCAAATGCCTCTTGACTCATCTTGGCTTCACGACGAAGAAATCTTAGGTTTTTGGCAACGAAATTCAAAACGATGGGGAATAATGGTATTAAAGATGAAAAAAATATTGACGTTTTTTCTCTTATTCGATTTTACTTCTGTAAAAAACAAAAAAATAGGGGTATCTACACCTCAAAATACAATTATTTTCAACAATCGGTATGCAAAAAGTAAAGCTGGAAGGAATTAAAGGATTTTGTAAGGCCTTGATGCCTTTGCAGAAATTGCTCATAGGATACCAACAATAAGAAAAATAGGATTACCCTGACCAGCAGGATCCGTATCAGGTTTAGCTTGGTGGGACTTATGGTTGGTATGCTCATCTTATTTTTAGGAACAGGAAAACTTGAGGCCTATGCGCCATGGGAGCAATTACTCATTTACTGGTTTCCATGAATGTATCGCGCTGGCTATGGGTATTTTCCTCCTGCTCCTTACCGAACCAATGCCTGCCTTTGATGTCATTTTCGAAAGATTTTGGCTTTAGGAACGGTCGGATTATCCCGTTGCATTACAGGTGAGCTTATCCCCATGGGACGGATTTTGATCATTATCCTTATGTTCATGGGTCGAATCAGTCCGCTTTCACTCTCGGCATTGCCCTATTTTCCGCAGAAGGAGAAGAGCAACCAGAAGAGGAAGTGGACTTGGCCATTTGATCGAGGGGAACAACACTTTTCCATTTTTGATTACGTATTTTCACAAAAAAACCCGGCCTCTATAAAGACCGGGACTAACAGACGTCACTTAGCACAGTAAAAATCAACCCTTCCCTTCCCGGCTCCTACTGAGTGGGAATCACGCTGAGGAGGCGAATATTGTTCAAGTCGGAATAATCATATTGATACAACCCATCGTTACCGATCATGAGGAGCAAGTCCGCAAGAGGTATTACATCGTAGGTACTAATATTTTTATAATGGGCTAGTTGGTTCTGATCAATTGCATAAGGATCGGCAGCATCATAAATTTTCAGGCCGTCATCGCCATCGCAGATAAATAGGATACCATCTTTAATCCCTAATCCGTGCGGGTTATACATAGGATAAGTCTTCAGCAGGCGCGGATTGGTCAGATTTGATACATCTACGACCTCTAGCTGGTTGATAAAATTGTCACACTCATTTCCGTCTCTAAGGGTTACGTAGGCTGTATTCCCTTCTACCACAACCGGGTCACATGCATTGGCATGTTGGAATGTTCCCAACATATTAGGTTCAGCGGGATCAACCAGATCAAAAATGAACATCCCTGTTCGGGAACCGACAAATAGGTGGTCCTTAAAAGGATAAATGGTCTCAATTTCCCATCCAAAAGAAATAAGGTTACGTGATTCTGGCTCTATAGGGTTCTGAATGGAAATGGGTACAAGGCCATCACGGGTCACATAATATAAATGATTATTCACCAGCGTTAGGCGTGCCATTGATCCTCCAACCCCAGTAGTAGGGGCCGAATTAGAAGGGGTTGGGCCAACCCCATTACCTTGGAAGGTATTTTCTAAGACTGCCGCATCATTTCGAAAACCTCCGTTTCCTCGTCCAAAACTGCTGCAGGAAACCACTTCTGTAACTTCTTTGGGCACCCATTCCTGAACCACACCAAGCGCAGGATCAGCCTGATAGCCGTTAAAAAATTGCTGGTAAGGCAATGCATTCTCCACCCTCTTCAACTGTTGGATCGCCGCGGGATTAGATATATCCAATACCAGCAAATCCAGGTAGCTATCGGCATACAATAAATTGCCTTTCGCAGCCATATCATAATTGCCAGGAATCTGGAAAAAGGCAACGGTTTGAGGAGAATTAGGATCCCGGTTATCAATCACATGAAACCCTTTTCCACGTTCGTTGACAAACACATACCCACTGTGGTAATAAATCTTGCCTGGAGCCTCCATATTGCGTGGAGGTTCGGCTTTTACCCCCTGGCGAGCCTCTTCATACGAGATGTAAATAGGTTCAAAGGCGGTGTAGGTGATGGTCTGTTCACATGTATCCTTGATGCAACCACTTAGCAGAAAACCAAGGAGAACAAAAGAAAGTAACGATATGAATTAAATTGGGGTAGATTTGGCATTCGATAC
>JBCDIQ010000458.1:0-4280 GCA_039024295.1 Bacteroidota bacterium
CAGGAAAATAAATAGTAGATTTGCATTCCAAAATTTAAAAAAATGAAGAAGGAAGGACATCCAGTATACCGCGACGTAATCTTTAAAGATATTTCTACTGATTACGCATTCAAGACTCGTTCAACCATCAATACCAAGGAAACCATTACTTGGGAAGATGGCAAAGAGTATCCTTTGTACAAGGTAGAAATCTCAAGTGATTCTCATCCGTTTTTCACTGGAAAGCAGAAATTAGTAGATACCGCCGGTCGTGTCGACCGCTTCTACTCTCGCTACGGAAAAAAGAAAGACAAGAAATCTTAATTTTCTTTCCTTTCTTCACAAGATAAATCTGAAAGCAGCCTGTTGGGCTGCTTTTTTGTTTTGGGCAATCCTTCTAATTTTAAGCATGCAGCACATTCTTTTTGAAGACAAGGGAAGGGCTGACTTCCTTCCGTTTACTTACACCCGACCAGTTTATGAACTCAGGTGTGGGATTTTTTCCAATATAGAGAGATGGGCGTTTACCCTTCAATTGCACATGTATGGAAAAGCCACCGCCTATTTACAGCCTGCCTATCCTTTTGAGGCTCGCCGAGAGGAGAGCATCTGGATCAATGGCAGGTTACTGCCCAATAATGAATTGATCCGATTGATTGGGGAGTTGCCTCCTGAAACTTATGTAGCACAAGGTGACACCGTTCTGCTTGCCCGTTCAGGAACTCCCGGTCTCTGGGACTCCCCCATTGAAAGTTTTGAAAAAGAAAACTGGGATAAGCTGGGGCTTCTCCCCATGCAATTTGAAGGGGCGCAGCTACTTGAGCAGTTACCTTGTCTGTTTCAAAAAAATGCTCAACTGATTCGGTACGATTTCTCCTTTGCAACCCAAGCAAGCCCTTCACAAGGGGTAACAGATCCTCATTCTAGGGTATATGGCCAGGACAATATATATGTTGCTGAAGGCGTGAAAATCAGAGCTGCTGTAATCAACGCAGAAGACGGTCCTGTATACATTGGGCCTAATTCGGAAATACAGGAAGGTTCCTTAATTAAGGGCACACATGCCTTGGTAGGCAATACCACCATCAATATGGGGGCAAAGCTGCGCGGGGATTCTACCTTCGGCCCTCATGTAAAAGTAGGAGGCGAAATTGCGAATTCGGTGATTATGGGCTATAGCAACAAGGGCCATGAAGGATACCTGGGAAACTCAGTCTTGGGATATTGGTGTAACTTGGGCGCTGACACCAACACGTCCAACTTGAAAAACAACTATGCGGAGGTGAAGCTCTGGCACTACCCTACGGGTAGGTTTAAGCCGACTGGCACACAATTCTGCGGGCTAATGATGGGCGACCATAGCAAATGCGGCATTAACACGATGTTCAACACCGGAACCGTGGTGGGGGTAGGAGCAAATATCTTTGGTGCAGATTATCCCCGTAATTTTATCCCTTCATTTAGTTGGGGAGGAACAAAGGGTATGCAGACTTTTAAACTAGAAAAAATGAAAGAGGTTGCCAAAGTGGTTATGTCCCGGAGAAAACTCAAACTAACCGCTGCAGAGGAAGCAATTTTAGCATCAGTATATGAGACTTCAGCTCCCTATCGAAGATGGGAGACCAAATAGGTAAGAAGTATTGGCTTTAGACCACAGCAAATTTGCTGAGAACCCAAATGACGGCAGCAACACCGACCATTAGAAAGAAAATGCCATCGATGGCTTGTCGAGGAATTTCATCCCCAGCGCGTTTTACCATTACCATGTATACCGAGGCGGCACACACAATATAAATAAGCGCATAGGCTATTTCACTGTCTAACTTAGTTGTGAGGAGGAGGTGGTTGAGGACGGAAATCAAGCCATTCATGATAATAAAACGGATGATACAGATGAATGATTACGTATAAAAGTAAATATATGGAAAATACTTCATATATCCTTTTTCATATTTATTATTCCTACTTATTTTTTTGAGAAATGTTGTACGTGAAGCGTAATATTTTATCAAAAAGATGAAAGATTTTACCTTTCTGTATAACTTTAATGCTTCATCAATTTATCAATAGTCCAGATATTCAGGTGTTTTCATATAAAGGAGCCTGCCAGAATCTGGATTACGTTTAAGTATCCTTACTTTGAAATTATCTGTGAATCGAGTAAGCTATTTTTTCATTTTGGTCAAAATCTAGGGGCTCAAGACGATATGTACAGCAAGATTAGCTTAAAGATGTCCGAATACGGACGGTTTTTATGCCAAGTCACATCGCGAAGCTAGCGGAAGAAACTTAGCACCTTTCTACTTTCACTGATAACTTTTGGGTGGAAGTCGCTAGCAGGTGTTCATAAACACTACAATCAATGGAGCTGATAGGGCTTCGTATAGCACTTGATCATTACCATTCTGGAATACAGTAAACATCTACCAAAGATTTCGTAATCCTCCTTATCAAATCCCCTTGCTCCTCATTCGAGAGGTCACCTAAAAAAATACGGGTTCTCTGACAAAAAATACGGTGGCTTTCCCTGGAGTGGTTCGACCCTTTCTAGGCCGTGAGCTATAAGCTGTGTTGGATGCTAATACATATTCAACTCCTTCGAAGTTGTAATGACCTCGAAGAGGTCAGATATGTATAGCTGATGGCCAATAAGTATCTCGATCCTGAAGGGGTTGTACTTCAATCCTGCTAAAATTGCAAGAGAGCCAAAATACTGTACCTATTTCCAACTGGTTCAAGGTAGGACTGCAAGGTCAATTCAGCTTTTTTTACTAATTTTGACTCCATAAAATGATGCAAATATGCAAGCAATAAAAGCGTATGTTTCCCAGAACCAGGATCGCTTCCTGGAAGAGATTCTGGACTTTTTGAAAATACCTTCTATCAGTGCGGATTCTGCCTACAAGGCGGATGTAGAACGAGCAGCAGACTGGCTGATGGAAAAATTCCGTGCCCTTCAGGTTGACCGGGTGGAGAAGCACCCAACCACAGGTCACCCCATCATTTTTGCTGAAAAACTGGTAGGAGAGCACCTCCCTACTGTTTTGGTATATGGCCATTATGATGTGCAGCCGCCAGATCCGTTAGAATTATGGGAAAGCCCGCCTTTCGAACCGGTTATCAAGGATGAAAAAATCTATGCCCGTGGGGCCTGTGATGACAAAGGTCAAATGTATATGCACCTTAAGGCAGTGGAGATCCTAAACCACCTGGGGGATTTGCCTTGTAACATCAAATTTCTGATCGAAGGGGAAGAAGAAATAGGGAGCAATAACCTCGAAACCTTCGTTCACGCCCACACCGATCTGCTCAAGTCAGATGTTGTGCTGATTTCAGACACTTCTATGGTGGGAAATGAAACCCCTTCCATTACCGTAGGGCTTCGGGGCATGTCTTATGCAGAAGTGGAAGTGACTGGACCTAACCGGGACCTTCACTCTGGTGTATATGGTGGAGCGGTAGCCAACCCGATCAATGTCCTTTGCGAGATGATTGCTTCTCTCAAGGACGAGAACAACCACATAACCATTCCTGGCTTTTATGACAAAGTCGTCGAACTAAGTGACCAGGAGCGTGCAAGAATGGCTGAGAAACCCTTCAACTATGACGAATATTGCCGCGACCTTGGGGTTTCAGGTACCTTAGGCGAGAACGGGTACAGTGTTATTGAGCAGGTATCTATTCGCCCAACGCTAGATGTAAATGGCATTTGGGGCGGGTACATTGGCGAAGGGGCAAAGACCGTGCTTCCTTCCAAAGCATATGCCAAGATTTCCATGAGGCTGGTTCCCAACCAGCATTCTGATGAGATCACCAAGATGTTCATGGACCACTTTGCGTCAATTGCACCCGCAGGAATTGAGGTGAAGGTCACTCCTCATCATGGTGGGGAGCCTGCCGTGACCCCAACCGACTCTCCAGGCTACCTTGCTGCGAGCAAGGCCATGGAAACTTCCTTTGGTACCACCCCGATTCCTACCCGTGAGGGGGGATCCATCCCCATTGTAGCCTTATTCAAAGATGCACTTGGCGTTGATACCGTCTTGATGGGATTTGGGCTGGACTCTGATGCCATTCACAGCCCCAATGAGCACTACGGATTGTTCAATTACTTCAAAGGAATTGAAACTATTCCGTTGTTTTACCAAAATTTTGCCACTTTGCACGCATGAAAAAGTTCCTCCGGAAAATAATGATCTTCTTAACTGTTCTGTTGTTGCTGGTTACCCTTGGGTATTTACTCCGGGAGCCCATCATGCAGCAGGTGGGAGATTGGTTGATTCAGGAGGACGCCCTTAGCC
>JBCDIQ010000459.1:0-4275 GCA_039024295.1 Bacteroidota bacterium
AGCGTGCCGTATTTGGTTTGGTCTACTCCAACACTGGCATAAGCGAGCGGGTTGCCAGATTTGTCTGTCACTTTGCCAGAGAGTTCGTAAGTGGAACCCTGAGCGGCTAAAAAATTCAGGTTGAATGCCAAAACAACTGTAAAGATCAGGAGTTGGGTGAGGGTAGTTTTCATAAAATTATAGTCGAATGACAGATGAATATTTTTTTACGTGTCCTTACTGTTGGCAAAACATTAGCATGATCCTGGACCTGTCCATTTCAAGTCAGACCTATATTGAAGACTGCGAGGTGTGTTGTAACCCCATTGAGGTCAGTTATCAGGTTGAAGAGGAAGAAGTGGTCCAATTCGTTGCATCCAATATAGAACAATAGGTAAGAGGAGTTCCTGTCTAAAGTGCAAAAGTTATCGTTTGTTTGCCATTTGTTTCCTTTTTCTCCGAAAAACCTAAACTTAACCCCCAAAATGTAAAAGAAGATGAAGGTAATTCGTCCACTTGCCGTACTGTTGATCTTGGGCTTTAGCTATGACCTGCTTTTTGGGCAGGATTCCCTGCTTCTTGAGCTCAACCAGCAAAGGACAGGACTCAACAAGAAAGCAATGTGGGTATTGGGGTCATGGGCAGTGGGAAATATTGTGGTGGGAGGGATCGCCAGTAGAAATACCAGTGGAACCACCCGGTATTTTCATGAAGGAAACGCTTTGTGGAATACCGTCAACTTGGGATTGGCAGGGTTCGGTCTTTGGCAGGCATACACAACTGATCCGACTTCTCTTTCGGCTTTTGAAAGTTTTAAGGAGCAGCAAAGCATTGAAAAAATCCTGTTGTTCAATGCTGCCCTAGACCTGGGGTACATGACCGGGGGGGCTTATTTGATTGAAAGAAGTAAAAATACCTCAGACAGACCTGAAAGGCTAAAAGGGTGGGGGCGTGCCCTGATCCTGCAAGGAGGTTTTTTACTCTTGTTCGATGCCACTGTGTATTACCTTCATCATAAGCAGGGTATGAATAAGTTACAGCCTGTTTTTGAAAACCTATCTTTAAATATTGATGGGAATGGCTTAGGGGTTTTGCTCAGATTTTGAGAGATTGAATGCGTAAGATTTGGGAGTAGCTCCTGAAATAAAACTGTGTATCAGCCAGTATCTTTATACGCATAACCTGACCAAGATCGTTAGGTTCATACGCTCGAAATTTAACTTTCCGTTGCATGAACACACAGCTCTTGCTGCTGCTGTGCCTGTTGCTGAGTCAAAGCCTGTACGCTCAGCAGTGGAAGTGGGTACAGACTGCTGGCAGCGAAGCCTTCCAAAACTCCGCCACTGCGATATGTACCACCCCCGATCAAGCTGTAGCCATTACAGGGTTTCATAGACGAAGCATAAGGTTCTTTCGTAAACCTCACCAGGGTGCTACTCTGGATTTGGTTAACTTCCAACGGAAGGATAACCGTATGTTTGTGGCTAAGTACACTGCCGCTGGTGAGCTGGAATGGGCGAATGATGCCCAGGGCTATTTTGCAGAGGGCTGCGACGTCGCTGCTACTTCTGGCGGGGTATTGCTTGTGGCAGGACATTTTGCGGGGCAAACAACTTTTCATTCCACAGATGGAAACCACAGGAGGCTGAATGGAGGCCATCCCGGGATGGCATTTTTGGCTGCATATGATGGCAGAGGTAGCATAAAATGGATTGTTAAATCCGGGTACCCCGGGGCAAGTGCCCAAGCCGAAAGGGTATATGTCAGCGGGCAACACATATATGTAGTTGGGCATGCAGTATCACAAATTGGACAGTCCATGACTTTTACCTCTGCAAATGGAACGTCGGAAAGGTATTCTCCCCTCCATCCGGGGACAGGGCAACAGCCACGGACAGGGTTCATCGGGATTTATTCCCTTGAGGGAGAATTAGAAACAGTTCGGTTTTTAGGGGGAAATCAGGCAGAGGTTTGGCCCACTTCTTTTTGCATGGATCGAAATGGAGGGATGTACCTCGGGGGAAAGTTTGCTGGGAAGTGGGTGGTACAGGGACATCTACTGGAAACCAACGGCTTTCAACAGCAGGGGTTTATCCTATCTTTGGATGCTAAGGGAAACTATCAATGGTCGTGTAAAATTCAGGGTGATTTTCACAAAAATCCAGGTCCACGCGTGGCCATCAGTAAAACTGGCTTATTGGCAGCATATGCCAACAGGGAATCGGTCGGAATTGTCCAAGGCAAAGAAGTCAGCACCCAGGAGGTGGGAAATCACCTGGGGATATTGGCATTCAACCATCACGGCAAACTCCGGCGGCACCTTTGCTGGCCCCAGCGCAAAGCGGCAATTTCTGTAGGGAACCTGGTAGAAAGTAATTCGGGTACGATTTACCTTGCAGGAGGCTTTGCTGGGAATGTACAGTTTGCTGATAACCATTATACCTCTTCTGGATTTCAGCAGGCCATTCAACCAAATGGGCTGAATCGCAATTGGTTGGATTACCATGCCATGGTAATGGCAATTAATCCCGTTGGAAAAGTTCAGTGGCTAGTACACAGCCAAGGAAACTCAGCAGAAATGGCCAATGATGTCTGCCTGCATCCTACCGGAAAGTTGCACATTGTCGGGCATAGCGGAGATGATCCTCACACAAGTTTGGGGCAATTATCCCTCAGGCTACTAGGAGAAACCAATGCATTTGTGGCCTGTCTAGATCCCTCAAAAGCTCCTTTACCTGCCCTCAAAGTTCCCAAAGTCCTTGAGCCTGAAAAACGTAAGCTGGTGGATACCCAAATTTTGGAGGTCACAGGTGCGCGGGTGGAATTGCGAATTTGGGACCACAATGAAATTGATGGTGATGTAATCAAGCTCACCTATGGGGATGAGGTGCTGTTGAACAGTTATCGCCTGGGAGGGATTCCCAAAAGCTTTTGGATTGAAAGGCCCATAAGCAGAGAAGCTCAGATTGTGGTGCATGCAGTTAACACAGGAAGAATTTATCCCAATACTGCTGCTATTTTGGTCATCGACAGCAAAAACCGTCAACGGGCATTTGTCGCCTCAGATTTGTTGCGGAGTGAAGTCCTGACCCTTAAGTGGATGGACTGATCAGGTAAAGTGCCATAAGCGCTCAAAATGACTTGCACGGAAAGGTTCCCATTCTCCTTTTTTGAGGGCTAACCGATTGGCAATGGTAAAGAATACTGCTGGGTTATGCCCTAGCCCAGAATGGCTACCGCTTACTTCAATGTTCTGGATGCCATGGCCTTCAGATTCCATGCAATGTTGCCAGGGAACTACCCCATCACTTTTGCTGTACATGGCGGTGGTCGGCACTGGAGGGGGGGTCAGGATTTTGGCAATTTCATGTACCTGGGCCACATGTGCACTTTTACCCGTAAGGAGTTCATATATCCATGCCGCATGGCTGTGCTCCACTATACTACGAAAGGGAGCAGCCAAAGTAATGAGTTGCCTAACCATTTCGGGGTGCCTTCTCGCAAGTTCACGTGCATAAATTCCTCCCAGGCTCCATCCAATCAGGCTGACTGGCTGTTGGTACCGTTCATATAACTCTTCTAAGCGATCTTTTATCCCCACCTTTAGCTGGTTATTCATCCCAAAATTGACGCCTAGCTTCCATTTATGCGCACGATAGCCTTTTTGCTTCAAAAAATCCCTCATCAACTTAGTGGAGTGATCTGAAGCAGTAAGTCCAGGTAATATTAACACTGGATGTCCATCACCCCTCGGGGTGGCCAAATTCAGTAAGGGTTGGGTGGAAATATATGCACCTAGGCCAAAAAGGGCCCGATATTCCAGCATTAACATGAAAGGAGAAACCGACGCGAGCTGTGCCCGGGTCTCGGTTTGAGTCGTTGTCATTGCGTTGTGATGTGGTCACTTAGAAAGTATGCAGGCCGACTATCTAAATAATGTAGAATCGTAGGATTAAATATTTCTGCTTATCGAAAGGTAAGGAATTTCTCTGTCAAATCCAAGCATACAGAAAATTATATATGTTTTTTAGTTGTAAGCTAATTGAAACTTGTCGGTCAATTGACTGTTTTTTGAACTCATTCCCAATAGCTTGGCGGTGTTTGCAAGGGTAGAAAGAGATTTGGGGCGACATAACTTTTTTTTGGGAAGACAGTTAGCTACCCTAACACTTGTAAGCCTAAACGCTTTTAAGTATTTTAGGAGATATTTTTGTCAAACCTATTTATGAGATATACATTTTTACTCCTTTGCTTGGTGAGCCTTTTCGCTAGCCCAGCGGGTCTTCAAGGCCAGGA
>JBCDIQ010000460.1:0-4213 GCA_039024295.1 Bacteroidota bacterium
CTCCATTTTAATTTACACACCTGAAAATACCTTGCAGTAATGTCCTTTTTATTATACGGATCATACGGATATACTGGACAATTGATTTTATCACTTGCCCACAATGCTGGCCATCGTCTCTTGCTCGCCGGTAGACGCGAGGCACCTTTACAGGAGTTAGCCCAAACGTTCGGATGTCCTTATGAAGTGGTTTCCCTGGAGGAGACAGAAAAGCTAGATGCATTGCTGGATAAATTTCCTGCCGTGATGCACGCCGCAGGTCCTTACTCCCGTACGGCAAGGCCCATGGCAGAAGCGTGTATTCGAACAGGAACACATTATTTAGATGTCACGGGCGAATTGGAGGTGTTCGAATTATTGACACGGTACGACCAAAAGGCCCGCGCTGCCAATGTGATGCTACTCCCCGGGGCAGGCTTTGATGTGGTCCCCACCGACTGCTTGGCCAATCACCTTGCAGCTCAACTACCTGACGCAACGCACCTAACCCTGGCGTTTAAGGGAAGTGGCCACCTTTCCAGGGGCACTGCCACCACGGTAGTGGAAAACCTTGACAAAGGAGGGATGGTTCGCAGAGATGGAAAGCTGGTGGCAGTTCCTACCGCTTACAAAACGAGAAGCCTAACTTTTAAGGGGAAATCCTACCAGGGGATGACCATTCCCTGGGGCGATGTATCCACCGCTTGGCACAGCACAGGAATACCTAATATAGAGGTGTACACTGTTGTGGCTCCTTCTATGATCAAATGGATGAAGATGAGCAACTACCTGGGCTGGTTGCTGGGAAGTGAACCTGTTCAGTCCTTTTTGAAGAACAAGATCGACCAACGACCTGCTGGCCCATCCCCCGGCCAGCGGGAGAAAGGTACCTCTCTGGTGTGGGGCGAGGCCAAAAATGAAGCTGGCCAGACGGTTTCGGGGCGCATATCCGGTCCAGACGGGTATACGTTGACGGCTTCTGCCGCATGGTGCCTGCTACAAAAGGTGCTGGATGGTAATGTTAAACCCGGGTTTCAGACGCCTGCAAAAGCATATGGGGCAGATTTGATCCGGGAAATTCCCGGTTGCGAAATGGAATAACCTTCCTGTTTCCTCCCAGTTTAGAAACTATCTTGAAATGTCTAATTGAGAAGAAAATTGCCCTTTTGGAACCTGGACATCGCCTTTTTCACTCAGAATAATTTATTATTCTTCGTAAAAAGAGGCTTGCCAGCACCCCAAAGCTCTATTTTCTCTTTCAAAAGCCAAAATCAAGATAGTTTCTTAATTAACTTTATAGTAAAATTTATATATATCCATATGAATCCTGCCACCTACAGCATTTCTCGTAGTCAACACTTATATAAAACCGCCCACCGGTACATTCCTGGAGGCGTAAACTCTCCCGTTCGTGCATTTAAAAGTGTGGGAGGCGACCCCCTGTTCATCAAGCGGGCAGAAGGGGCGTATGTATATGACGAAGATGATAATGCTTATGTAGAGCTAATCAATTCCTGGGGCCCGATGATCCTGGGGCATGCCCATCCTATGCTGGAGGCAGCTGTGAAGGAAGCATTGCCCAACTCCTTTAGCTTTGGCGCACCCACGGAGATTGAAATAGAAATGGCCAAGTTGCTGGTCGATGCGGTACCTTCTGTCGAAAAGGTCCGCATGGTGAATTCGGGTACAGAGGCTACCATGAGTGCCCTACGGCTGGCACGTGGCTTCACCGGACGCGACAAATTCATCAAATTCGCTGGCTGCTACCACGGGCATGGCGACAGCTTCCTGATTGCAGCTGGGTCGGGTGCCCTCACATTTGGCGTACCTGACAGCCCGGGCGTCACCAAGGGCAATGCCCAAGATACCCTGATTGCCCGATACAACGACCTCGACCATGTCAAGGAATTGGTCCATGCCAATGAGGGAGATGTGGCTTGTATCATTTTGGAGCCAGTAACTGGCAACATGGGCGTGATCATTCCCGATCCTGAATTCCTTCAGGGGCTTAGGGATCTGTGCGATGAGAAAGGCATCGTGCTGATCTTTGACGAGGTGATGACTGGGTTCCGGTTGAGCTATAACAGCGCCCAGGCTATGTTGGGAGTTACGCCCGACATGACCTGTCTGGGTAAGATCATCGGAGGCGGTATGCCCGTAGGTGCATACGGTGGTAAAAAGGAAATCATGGAGTATGTCTCCCCTGCGGGACCCGTATATCAGGCAGGCACCCTGTCAGGAAATCCCCTTGCCATGGCTGCTGGTCTGGCCAATCTTTCATATTTACGCGATCATCCGGAGGTGTACACCCACATTGATGCGGTGACTGCCGAGATGGTTGAAGGCATGACAGCCTTATTTACCGAGAAAGGCATCCCTCACTCAGTGGGACATATCGGTTCGATGTTTACCCTCTTCTTCAACGAAAATCCCGTACGAAATTTCGAAGGTGCTAAGGCATCAGATACCGAGATGTTTGGGAAATTCTTCAAACTGATGCTGGAGCATGGCGTGTACATGGCACCGAGTCAGTTTGAGTCGTTGTTTATCTCAAATTCCATTCAGGCGGAAGAAGTGGGCAAAATATTGGATGCGACTCAGCACTCTTTGGCTCGTTTGTGATTACAGGCACGCAATTTGTTCATGGGGAAGTCAGGTGTAAGAATTATGCCCCGGAAGTTTCGGCTGGCAGAAGGATTCTCCCTAACTTTATCCACATAACATTCCCTAATAAGCATTATGCAAACCACCACCACAGACCTGTTGACCTCCCTTGTAGATATAGCCCGCGAAGCCGGAGACCGTATTTTGGAAATCTATCACGACGAAAGCCAATTCAACGTTGTTGATTTCAAGGCTGATGATTCGCCGCTGACCAAAGCAGACAAAGCTTCGCATTTGGCGATCATGGCAGGCCTGGAGCGAGTGGCCCCAGAAATTCCGGTATTGTCCGAAGAAGGCCGTGACATTTCCTACGAAGAGCGCAGCGCATGGAACCGTTTCTGGCTGGTAGATCCACTAGACGGTACCAAGGAGTTCATCAAGCGCAATGGTGAGTTCACCGTGAACATTGCCCTCGTAGAAAATGGCCGTTCTGTAATGGGCGTGGTATATGTGCCCGTGACTGGAACTTCCTACTTCGCTGCGAAAGGCGAAGGTGCCTTCAAGCAGGAAAATGGGGGCGAGCGTGGGTCCATCACTGCCAGCGAGTTTGGTATGGCCGATAAAAACTTGCGCATCGTGGCTTCTCGTTCTCACATGAGCGAAAGCGTGCAAGAATACGTCAAGCAGTTCGAAGCTGCCGAAATCGTGAGCATGGGCAGTTCCCTCAAGTTCATGCTGGTAGCCGAAGGCAAGGCTGACATCTACCCTCGCCTTGCCCCTACCATGGAGTGGGACACTGGCGCAGCCCAAATCGTGGTGGAAGAAGCTGGGGGCACCGTGATCAACCACGAAACCAATGGACCATTGGTGTATAACAAAGAGAACCTGCTGAACCCGTACTTTATCGCGTTTGGGCGGAAGGGATAAGCGGGTTTAGGATAATAAGATGAGTTAGCCCTGACAGCTTTAAGGCTGTTGGGGTTTTGTGATTACAGGATATTAGATCTTTACCATATGATTTTGAATTCTTCAAAACTATTTATCATTTTTAGGATAAATGGATCAATAGGAAAGGTCTAAAAACAGATTATCTGAAGTGGAAAGAACTTTAAAAAAGTTTCGTGACAGACTACGAATCCTCATAATTCTGTACACATTCTGTGAAAGGAAACCTCCTCTGAGTTCTCAAACTTATGGAATTTTTAGGACGGAAATTAAAATCCAAGCGTTGGACTTTCTACTGAGGTATCCTGACTTTCTATCAATGGAGCTTATGAGCCTTATGGATACAGATACAACTATTAGTAGGGAAGAAGTAAAAGGTATTATTCAGTTAATCTATAAGAATAAAGAGCCAGAAATTAGGGTTGAGGAAATGGAGAAATTCTTTCATGGAGCCTATGAAAGCATTGATGATGTTATTGCTTTTCTTGTGAGCATAGGGTTCATTAAATACGATAGTAAGAAAAGAGTTGATGGTAAGAATTACGATAAGATATACTATATAAATAAAATTGGAGCTGAGAAGATAGAAGCTTCTTTAATTACAATCCCTTCTTTGAGTTGGTACTTTGAACGGTGTAGCTTGATAAAGCGATTTTTCGGACATTTTTCAGGTACTGAACTGAAA
>JBCDIQ010000461.1:0-4211 GCA_039024295.1 Bacteroidota bacterium
AGTAAAGTGGGAATTCAGGGTAGATTTTAGTAGAATTTTGGGGGAGAAAGTGGGAATTTTCGCATTAAATTCTCAATTTTCTACAGCAGAAAGAGAAAATGGATCAAGTAAAGTATTAAAGTATTACTTTAAGTATATGAATCTAACTCATTGATATAATATTTTTTGACATAAAAATGTTGTTTTTCCCTAATTCGATGGCTCTGCTAATACAACCGCTTGTTGGACCATGTTTCTCTGTCCGTTTGCTTCCTTCCATATAATGGGTTTGATCACCTCGGATATGATCCAGCTTTCTCCCTTTTCTCCAATAAGCGTAGCTTCACAATCCGTGCGTGTCAGGTCATAGGCTTCATGAAGGGGATCGTGATAATGGTACCCTTCCATGGACAGATAGGTCTTGATGCGGTTTAAGTGCCGCTCAGCTCCGGTCCCTCGGTCATTAGTCTCTAATTTGCGTTCGATTTCGAACAACTGATTGATGATAGCGCATATACTGGACTCTTTCATGAGGGTAATATACGTGAAAGCTTCATGGAAAAGGAAGGTCAAGGTTATTGAAGCATGTGGGAATAATTCTCATGAGATCAACAAACAATTTCCCTCATATTCTTCGTATGTTGATAGAAAAGGAAGGCAGATTAGCCTTCAATCTCGAAAAGATGATTGCCCATGAAGAAATATGGAATTGATTTAGGTACCACCAATTCAGCTATTGCTCGTTTTGAAGAAGGAGAAGTGACGGTATTGACTCACCCTGTGACAAATCACAATACCCTTGCCTCAGTTGTTGCCTACCAAGAGGGTTCTTGGACTGTGGGAGAAAAGGCTCGGGAACTATACGCCACCCAGACACCTTATATATATGGTAACTTCAAACGCAAAATGGGGACAGCCGATACCTACGTCGGCCCGGGCAATAAGACCTTTACACCGGAGGAACTGTCTGCAGAAGTGCTTAAGGAGCTTAAAACTTGGGTAACAGAAGATGTTCTCAATTCCGCAGTCATAACCATCCCTGCCTCTTTCGACACCGTACAGAGCAATGCCACCCAAAAAGCGGGAGAGCTTGGGGGCTTTGTGGAGGTCAAGTTGCTCCAGGAACCGGTCGCGGCCAGTTTGGCTTATGCCAATACGGGTGACCCGTTGGACCGGGGTAAATGGCTGGTGTATGACCTGGGGGGAGGCACATTTGATGTGGCCCTGGTGAGTGTGTTTGATGGAGAAATGCGGGTAGTGGACCACGTGGGCGATAACTACCTGGGAGGGGCAGATTTTGACCGACAGATAGTTGAAAAAATCCTAGTGCCAGAACTGGAAGCCCTGGGTCATTTTCCGCAACTCATCGAGGAGATGCGGAGCGCAGGGGGGAAATACCATGGGCTGTATCAAAAGCTGTTGATCCTGGCGGAAGAGGCAAAAAAAGAATTGACTGATAAAGAGTCTGCTGAAATTGCGTTTGATGTGGTGGACCAGGATGATCGGCGGGTGAGCGTGGTCCGTGAAATCAAACGAAGTGAGTTTGATGACCTGATTCGTCCTACCATTGAGCATACCGTGGAAATGATCCATCAAATGCTGGCTGGAACAGGAGTGTCAGAGCAGGACCTACAGCGGGTACTCATGGTGGGAGGCTCTACCTATATCCCGTTGGTGAAATCTATAATTGAAAAAGAACTGGGCGTGCCCGTTGATACCAGCATTGATCCTACTACCGCTGTGGCGGTGGGGGCTGCATATTTTGCTGCTAGCCAACTTTCGGATGTGCCTGAAGGGAATTCAGAAGCTGTCGAAGACCTGGACATCAAGCTTGCCTATGCCCAAAATACCCAGGAGGTCGAAGTTCTGTTGAGTGGAAAGGCATCAGGTGCTTTTGGGGCGCTGTTTTACCGCATCACCCGAAAAGACGGTGGTTACGATTCCGGGCAAAAGCCCCTAAAAGAAAAATTCTCCGAAACCTTGCCACTGGTTCCTGCAAGCTATAATGTATTTGAGTTGGTGGTAAGGGATGTGCTGGGAAATAAGGTAGAGACACCGATCCCCCTGATAGAAGTCTCTCAGGGCGGATATGGGGTGATCGGTCAACCGTTGCCACACGACATTTGCCTGGAAGTGGATGATGTGGAGCAGGGGGAGACAGTCCTTGAATCTATTTTTGAAAAAAATGCTACCCTGCCGCTCCGGCAGATCTTGATCAAGCGATTGTCTCGTACCATTCCCAAGGGAAGCGATGAGCGACTGACCATCAATATCCTGGAAGGAGATGCGAGTCAGCCTCCAGCGGCTAATCAATCCATCGGCATCATCAGCATTTCGGGAAAATCATTAACGCGCGACCTCATCAAGGGTTCTGACGTTGAGCTTTCCCTTCACCTGAATGAATCCCGCGAACTGGCTGTGACTGCCTACCTCATGCTGAGTGATCAGGAGTTTCATGAGGTGTTTCGTCCGGCTGTTCGCAGGGTGAGTATTCCGTATTTGGTTCAGGAACTGGCGAGGCTGAGCCAGCAATTGGACGAAGAAGTTGAATTTCTCCAGGAGCAGGAAGGCTATGAGCTTGCCCATGACTTGCTAAACCTTCAGCAAGAATTGCTGGAAATGTCAGATGAGCTCAAGCGCATGCCGGAAGATGATACCACCGATGTAAAATATCAAATAGACGATAAGAAACGGGAGTTGGCGGCAAAAATCTACCAGCTTACCATCGATCGAAAAGTAGAGCGGACCAAGCTGGAATTTTTTGATACGAGAAAAGACGTGGAGGCCACGTTCAGCCGCTATTCGCATACCCCAGATGACAAACAAGAGTTGGAGCAACTGCTCCACCAGATCCGGCCTACGCTAACCACAAACAGTCCTCGTCAAATCAGGGTGCTGATTGATCGGTTTTTAGAATTAGGCTGGAAGGTGAGAAGCCGAAATCCGGAATACCTGCGGATGTTGTTCTACTATTTCATCTCCCGCAAAAAGGACTTCAAAGACCCCATTGCTGGCAGGCAGATCATCGCCAAAGGAGAAAATGCCCTGCAGCAGCAAAATTACGAAATGCTCAAGGTCCACCTGAATCAGCTTGCGGCCCTGTTGCCAGAGGGTGTCAAAAAGAATGTGCCAAAGGGGGGGACGGGGATAGCTTGAGATTGACGAATATTCGAATCGAAATTATTTGTATCCCCTTAGCCGCTCTTTGATTACAATAACTGTAGTATCATTTTTTAAATAGGCTGGCATTTTGCTCTTTCCTGGATCAAAGATGGCAATTCCTCTGTCTTTTTCTTTAAGATTCTCATATTGCTCCAAAGTAGGGATGAAGTGGTACGCTGTTAACCCTGTGTAAAACATGGCCTCAACATAATGCCTGCCTTTGACATTGAATAACACCGTATGAGGGGGGAGCTGGAGAGATTCAAAGATTTCTTTGTTATGGGCCAGCATCCTTGAGTACTTATTATCCTTCCTCCACTTTGTGTGTTTTTCTTGTAGGTATTCAATGTCAAATCGAAATGCCACCAACAACAGGATGAATAAGCCCGTGATAGCACGAGTTGTCCATTTCTTTTTTATTGACCTGTCAACATAATCGGTGATGTGGTTAAACAAGGCACCAAATGAGATGAAAACAATCATGGAGGCCACCAGGGTAAATGATGACATTTTGGTAGCTGCCAGAGAGAAAAACAGATAGACAATTCCCACCATGCTGAGCAATGAGAAGAATAGGTCTCGATCATTCATCTTTCTATGCAATACAAAAAAGGCGGGGACTACCAAAAATGGAGCAGCAGCTCCATAAATGAGGTTGAACTTGTTCAAGTGGTACCAACAATCACCGCCATGCCCTTCCAGTGCAACGGTAAAGTGAAGCGCGTTGTAGGTATATTCACCTGCTGCTTCCACGGGGTACCAAGAAAATATGAGGATTTGCCAAGGCAAGGCAACTACAAGCGTAACTATCAGGGAGATCAGTAGGTCCACATTTTCTGATGGACGGAACTTTCTTTGCATGATCTTTAGGACAAACCAACCAAAGTACACCAGTAGTCCGACGAGCCATTTACAAAGAATTGCCATGCCTGAAAATAGACCGATAAGGTATATCCAGTATTTTTTCTGGGAATAATGATACTCTGTGAAGGACCAAATACTTAAAGAAACGTACGCCAAAAATGCCACGTCATTATGCTCCACTGCCTTTCTCCCGGCAATCAATGCTG
>JBCDIQ010000462.1:0-4195 GCA_039024295.1 Bacteroidota bacterium
CTTTTGAGGATCAAAGGCAACAAGGCCTCGGGCCGTTGACAGCCACAAAAAACCTTCTTTACTCGGCAAAATGAGATAGATGGCTCTCCGCTCAATGTTAGCATCTTTATTTAACTGATGCGCCAATTGAATGGTTCCACCTGCACTGTCCAGGTATCCCAAGCCAGTTGCAGACCCCACCCAAAGTCTCCCATTTTCTTCCTCGTAAAATGACCATATATTGGGCCTAAAGCCTAGTGCATCATCCCATGTATAAAGATTTTCCTTTTCGGTTGAATCATTTTTTTCAATCACCACAAAGTCTCCCCAAATCGGATTACCATTAGCACGAAGTCCAATTGCCAGGGGATAAATTCCCGTATAAGTTTGTTCAGGAACGGAGTAAGGAGCCCTGATCTCAGGCAACACTTTTAGCTGCTGGCTTGCCAGATCTATCTCCATCCGGCCATTGTACGTGTTCACAAATAGTCGTTTGCCTTTCTTGGTTATTCCTCGACAACTATATCCTTGGAATGGGGTCGTGCGTGCCGCACTACTGTAAAGCAGCCTTTTGAATCGATCGGGTACCAGCGTGATTTTATGAAGCCCCGTTTCTGTCCCAACCCAAATGAGCCCATTAGCCCCTTTTTTTATCACGTGAACCCTGGAAAAGACCACTTCCGGAAACTCCTCAACAAAGTTGTAAATCTTCCCTTTTTTAGGGTGAATTACACGTAAAACAGTATCTCCTTTGAACCAAAAGTTTCCCGTTTCTGGATTGATAAAAACCAGTTGATCCCAATATGGGTGTATATCTAGGAGGGCCTGAGTGAAATTGGGGTTTTCCCAAAGGACTAAACTTCCAGCAGGCGAAAGGTGATAAAACTTACTATGAGGTTCTGAAAGTGTATTGAGAAATAATAATGGACCATTTGGCAAAGGACTTAATACCTTTATATGGCTCGGTTCTTTGTCGATGCAAATGGAGTGATGAACCCTACCCGAAAGATCCATAGAAAAGAGTTGGTCTTCTTCAAGACCGGTCTTCACCAAGGAAAACCAGAGCATCCCTGAGGAAGTAACCTTTTTCAGGGAAATGAGCTGCTCAGACTCAAAAAGAGGTTTTTGAAAACCCAATTCGGGAACCCAGTGGTGTATCTGGTACCCTTTTCCTGCTCCTTTGCTCGCGCTGATTAAGAGCCCTCCCTTCTCGTCTGGAAGAATGGTAAAAATGAACTCATCATCAAAAGGCAGGTCCGTGCCCAGTTTATCTCTCAGAGACCTCACCTCCCCCGTGGTGGTGGAAACAAAAGAGACCCCAAATATGTCGTGCTTAAAGTTCCAGTTTGTCACAAACAGCACCATGAGCTCCCTGTCACCACACGGCAAAATGCTATATATCCTGTTGGATACAAGTCCATCTTTTTCTTTGGTCCACCAAGTGAAATTATTGCCATCAAATCGGTTGAGTCCATAGCGCGTTGCCAGCCATAAAAACCCTTCCTCATCGATATGAATATCATAGATACACTGGTGGGATAACCCCTGGGGCAAGCCATAGTTTTCAACTTTGGCCAGATACTCCTGAGCTACTGCCCCACTCCAAAGGAAACCTGATAGGATTTGCAGCAGCCCAAGAAGGAAAAAGACCTGTAGCAAATACTTAAATGGAAATACAGAACCAGCATGAGAGGTACCAATACGCATAATTTCTCTTCCACCTACAAAAAGCCAAAATAATGCTTCCAGCCCCTCTTTAAATGTATTGATTTTCCATAGCGATAACAACTTTTTCCTTAAGGATCAGGAAAAAATAAGAGTTCGATTTGGCGTAGAGATTTTGAAGGTAGGCAACCAAGAATTGAAAATTCAAAAGACTCTAATGCTGAGTTGAAATGTGAAGATAGTCCTGAGTAACACCTGGAAGCATTTTTAACCGCCAAATAGGTTCAAATCTTTGGTCCTGAATACATCAGGGAGATCAAGCCTAACTATTTTGGTCCTCTGACAAATTCTGCGGGCGAAGTAGTCGCTGTCATGTCGAGCTTCTCGAGACATCTAATAAGTGTATGAAAATCAATTTTTTATACCTTATTTGATTCCTAAAGCTTGATCCAAATGACCCGCTACTTAAGAGAATCCACTGAAATTGTCAAAGAACCACCATTTTTTGACTGGTCTTAAATGTCCTCTGTTCACATGGATAAATACAAAGGCCAGCCATACAAAACAGGTAAGGCTGCTGGCTAAAACCCTATGGCTCGATAAGCTGCATCATGCATTCTTTGGCGGACCCTGAGGCGATTTAACCGCCAGTTCCTAGAAGATGGATGGACTCGGTTAGACAGAAATACGAAAATAAGGTCATTTACAGGATCAATCCACAAACAGGTGCCCGTAAACCCGGTATGCCCAAAGGTTTGATCACTTGCATATTGACTGATCAGGTAAGTGCCACGCTCAGGAGGCATATCGAATCCATAGGCCCGGTGACCCTTCCTCCTTTTGGTGAATTTTACCACTGTTTCAGGAGAGAAAAATCGCTTTTGACCATAAGTCCCTTTGTTGAGGAGGAGTTGACCTAAAATTGCCAGATCCCGCACGTTGCTGAAAATCCCAGCATTCCCGGCAATTCCTCCCATAAGCGCGGCAGTGGGGTCGTGAACATATCCCCGAAGCAATTGACGTCGCCAACCAAGGTCCAGCTCGGTAGGAACAATTCTCTTAACCGGAAGGGTTTCCCTGGGTAGGTAACACAAATGTTGCAGTCCTAAGGGGCCGTACAACTTTTCTTCCAAATACGTGGCAATCGATGCTTGATTAATCGTATCGATGGTACGCTGAAGCAGCACCATGTTAATGTCACTGTATTGGTAGGGTTTATTTTTAAACAACAACAGGTGCTTCATGAGCTGCCACACACTGTCCTGTAAGGTTTGGCGAAGGAAGATATTCTGGGCCACCTCGATGGGAAAGTCCGGGTGAGGGGCACCCCAATATCGGGTGGTATCAGACAAAGGCAAGGTGTCAACGGGAGTGAGCAGCCCCCTAAGGGGCAATCCGGGTTGTAAGCCTGAATGATGGGTCAGCAACTCTGCTGGGGTAAGGGTGAAAATATTGGAAGTGCGAGACAGAACCGCTATGGATGACCTTACCTTCGGTACTTTTTTCTCAGAAACTGATTTATTTGGCCTTGATGCACTCCCCTGGCCGGTTAATTCAGCAGATTTTTTCTGGATATTGCTCAGGATGCTGTCCGGTAAAGTAGGCATGACCGGCAGGCTAACCTGTGTTGATTCAGGGGCAAGGGTACTGCTTTTAAAGGGAAGCTCATCAACGATTCCTTCATCAATCAATTCAACAGAGAGGTCCAATTCATCCAGATTAGGCACGTCAAGATGTAGGGTGTCGACCAATTCAGGGTTATCGTGAAGGATCATGGTAGAAGAGGTATCCTTCCTGAGGGTGATCTTGGTATTTCCATAATATTGCTTCAAACTGGCTGATAAATCCAGGTCTCCAAACTCATACATCAACATGGTGGCAAGGGTGGTGCCCGCCACTTTGGTAATCGAGGCTATGTCATAAACGTCTGAAAGCTGAACCCTTCTTCGTTTTCGATAGGTATGATAGCCATAAGCTTTCTCAAAAATGACCTGACCTTTATGGATCACCATTACCTGGCAGCCTGGCATTGCCCGGTTACGGATGGCATTGTATGCTATGTCATCTATCCGCGCCAACATAGCCATGTTTACCTCTGCGGTATCCACAGCTGCCCGTAATATTCTCTTAGGATACTCCAGGTTTGGCCCACTGCATAGCACCTGAACTGCCAGCCTTTCACTTTCTGATCCCGGGTATCTGGCCATTAGCTGTCCCCCCTCAACAGGTGGGGATGGGTTCCCACTCCCCGTTAATCCAACATGAAACTGCCGGGCAAACTGGCCCAGGCTGTCCCAAATGACTTTTTGCCGCTGGGGAGAAACCTTTTCAGAAAAAGGAAGGGTATCTAACCAGATTACCTGTTGAAACTGATTCTTTAGGTCCTTCCAGTTGAGAGAACGTTGGCCTGTGACATATTTGAATGGGCTGTACCATTCGAATTCAGCTAAAAATGCTTCTGGACGTTTTTTTCGTCCAATAATTAAGGTAGGCCGGGCAACGTCCACTAAGGCCACATCCTCCGAAGGCACTTCCAATGCGTGACGAGCTA
>JBCDIQ010000463.1:0-4189 GCA_039024295.1 Bacteroidota bacterium
AGAAAAAAATAGTAGACAGATTTCCAGAGCAAAAGGGGCAGAAGCTGGAACTGGCCAGTTTATACAGAAGAAATGACA
This sequence comes from Bacteroidota bacterium, assembly GCA_039024295.1. Lineage (GTDB taxonomy): Bacteria > Bacteroidota > Bacteroidia > J057 > J057 > JBCDIQ01. Next base: position 79 of record JBCDIQ010000463.1, read on the forward strand.
AGGTGGAGGAAGCCCTGGCCTTGTTGGAAGATATTTCTAGAGAATCCGGTTCCACTGCACAGATCTTGAATCAGCAAAAGGAATTATATCTCCAACTGGAACGGTATGAGGAGGCCGCATCGGTGTTGCAGCAACTGGCACGCCAAGAGCCTGAGTATTTCGGCCATTTCGAGGAATTGTACGATATCTATATGATGCAGGACCAGCCGGTTCAGGCGGCCAGTGCCATGCGGAGCCTCCTGAAAGAGGTGCCAGGGACAGGCTATCCCAACCTAATCCTTGCCGGACATTTCCACCAAATGGAAATGCCTGACTCTGCAAAAGGTTACCTCACTGCTGCCTTATCGGATCCTAGCTTGAATTACCCAGGTAAGGTAGAGGTTACCAGGAATTTGATGGAGCAAAATGAGCCTCTATATCCTTTGGCTTTTATCCAGGACCTGGTGAAGCTGATTGACGAAATCCACCCTCAACAGGCCCCGGTTCTGGCCCTTAAAGGAAAAGTAGCGAGCAAGGCCCAACAGCCTGACAGTTCCATGAAATACTACAGGCAGTCACTCAAAGTTGATCCTGCCCAGGAAAAAGTGTGGCTCGCCTGGATGAAAACCAGTTACCAGCATGGCACACCTGCCCAATTGCTCGAAGTTTCTGAAAGAGCTTTGGAATTCTACCCTAACCAACTGGAGTTTTTGTATTACCATGGGGTAGCAAGGAACCTGTTAAATCAATATGAGGACGCCATCTTTTTTCTCAACAAGGTGCGTCGCGTAGGCTCAGGGGAGAATGGATTCATGGCGAGGGTACATACGGAGTTGGGGAAAGCATATCATTTTACCAAAAAATTTGAGGATTCTGATGAGGCATTTAACCAGGCTCTGGATCGGCAACCTGATGACGTAGATGTCATTCGCACCTATGCCTCTATATTAGCAGAACGAAATGGACAGTTGCAGGAAGCATTGAAAATGAGTAACAAAGCAATGGCGCTTCAACCGGAAGACCCCGAAACGAGGGGACTCCATGGGTTTATCCTGTTTCAGTCAGGGGAACACCAAGAGGCCGCAAAGCTTCTTAGACAGTCTATTGAAAAAAAGCCTACAGCTGTCACCTACGAACGCTATGGAGACGTTTTGTTCCAGTTGGGAGACAAGAAAGAAGCATTGGCACAGTGGGAGAAGGCACAGGAACTGGGGGCCGAAATTGACCTCAACCAGAAAATGCAAAAACCTTGATTTTGAAAAGGGATACCAACGGTTTCTACCAGGTAAAAGCTACCGTATTTTCCCCAAAAACTATTGCTTGTTGACAATTATGAGTAGAAATAATAGCGTTGCTTACAGTTGGATGGGCTTGGTCATGCTTTGCATGTTTTGGGTGGGAGGATGTAAAAACTTAAAAGATTCCACCAGGCCCACCACTCGAAAAAGCCCCGAAGTTACCCTTGAGGCGTGTAAACGAAACAATATCTCAGGATATAAAACGATAAGTATCAGTGGAAAAGGGAAGATTGACTACCCGGATGGAAACATCAAAATAGGTGCTTCTTACCGGATCAATATGTATAATGATAGCCTGATTTGGATCAGTGTGCGAGTCTTGGGATTTGAAGGAGTGCGGGTATTGATTACCGAAGATTCCGTTTATGTGCTCAATCGTCAAGACAAAACCCTCACAGTCTCCGACTACAGGGCTGTGAATGACTTTCTTGGGCAGAAAGCCAACATCTCCAAGGCGCAAGACCTGATTTTAGGAAATTTGCTGGTAATCCCGGAAGAAGTTACAGTTGTAGAACGAAGGGCTAATCCACGGGTTTACAAAGGACGTGCAAGCGGTACGGATTTTGCCTATGAAATAAATACAGAAATCAATAAGTTGGTAGAAGTTCGGGTGCGAAACGAAATTCTTCAGCAGAACTCTCGCTTGCAGTATACGGATTTTGAGTTTCTGGGAAGACAGCGTGTTCCAAAAGCAGGAAACATAAAAGTTACCGCTCCAACGGAAGCCACTTTGATGTTCAAGCACAGTAAAATGCAGCTTGATAACGACAAGGTTACCTTTAAGTTCAATGTCCCTGGCAGCTATGAGCGGATTTCAGGTTAAAAAAATGAGTGGATGGATAGGCCTCCTGCTGATAGGAAGTCTACTCATGGCTCAATCTATTTCCGATAAAACTTCCTCAAAAAAGAAGCCCTCCCTAGGGAAAGAGCGAAATAAGCTAGAGCGTCAAATCAACCTGAGCAACCAACTGCTTCAAGAAACCAGCTCCCAGAAAGCAAAGTCCCTGAATCAACTGGTGTTGATGAATCGCCAGATCAAGCTTCGTCAGGAATTGGTAGATAACCTCAATAAGGACCTTGAACAAACCACGCAGGAAATTGATGAGTTAAACAACATCATCTGTTCGATGCAGGAGGACATTGAGAACCTTCGTGTTCAATATGCCCACACCGCACAAGTCACCTACAGATCATTCAATGAGAATAATTTTTGGTTAAGCATCCTGAGTGCCTCAACGGTAAGCGAAGCCTACTACAGAAGCTTATACTTTCGCCAGTTTAGCCGTTTTCGGCGTACCCAGATTGATTTGCTTACAGAATCCAGTTCATTTCTCCTGCAAAAATCCGATCAGCTCAATGAAAATATAGCCGAAAGGAGTCGGCTGCTTGATGACAAGGCCGAGGAGCTTCAGTTGTTACAAACCAATCGGAACCAACAACAGTCCCTCTACACCGAACTGGAACAGGACGAAGCCGAATTTCGGAGAAAGCTGAAGCAGCAACAATTGGAACTGAACAAAGTGATCGTAAAAATTGAGCGGCAACAAGCCCAAAAAGAAAAAAAGAAACGACACACCGCAACAGCCTCTGTCAACAACGTTCCCGCTCCAGCAGCAGAAAAAGCCACAAAAGTAGATGCCAACTTCACGCGACAGAAAGGCTATCTTCCATGGCCAGTAGCTTCTAACCGGAGTTTTGTGGTGGGGGAATATGGAGAATCTCAAGACCCTTATGGAAACCGGATTGTGAATAATGGGGTGTTCATCCAAACTCCCAAAGGAGAACGGGTGAGGGCTATCTTTGCTGGGAAAGTAACAGGGGTTCAGCGCGTCCCTCTCAGCGGTACAATGGTGATCGTCCAGCATGGTCCCTACCGAACAGTCTATGCCAACCTGGAGGAGGTAAAAGTTGCCACCGGCGACGAAATTTCCGTCAAGCAAGAGTTGGGAGTAGTTCGTTTAGATGATCGCACGGGAGAGTCTGTCCTTAACTTTCTGGTGTACAAGGTGCCCAATACCTTTGAGGATCCCTTAAAATGGGTGATCAAAACCCAATAATCACTCCCCATTTCGTTTCAGAGACTTATATCTTGTTGATGACTTGAAGGAAACCCATACCCCCATAGGAATCCTGTAAGTTTATTGTTCACTTGACGACCTATCTGGTGAACTTTAATTCCCACGATATGAACCCTTCTGCCCAACCTATTTTCGAAGAAAGACAGCATATTGACCAATGGTGGTTAAAGGCCCTTATGTTAGGCATTGCTTTGGTTATCCTATTCCCGATAGGGCAGTATTTATTAACGGGGCAGAACAACACCAATGTGGATGGAAATCCATTGGTACCCTTGGTCATTGTGTTATCGGTGATCGCCATTATTTCCGGGATGCTCTTTCTTTCCCAGCTAGTATTAAGAATCCATGAGTATGGGTTCGTGTTTGGCTGGTCAATTCTGGAGGGGCGCTTCCAGCAAGTGCTATGGGAAGAGGTCGAATCCTATGAGTGGACCACCTATACAGGCTGGGGCCTGGGAATCCGTATGGGAGGCAAGCAGGGGACCGTATATGCAGCTCATCAAGGCCCAGGAGTCGCCTTTTTACTAAAAAATGGATCGCGGTACCTTATTGTTACCCAAGAGGAAGAAGCCCTTAGGGCGGCATTGTCCAAAGCTTTTCCCAAGGGGGACAAGAAGGCGGGTTCAATTGCCTGACTAACAGGTGAATAATAGATTTTCTTTAACAGAGTGAGTGCATAAATGAATTTTTTGTGTAATAATTACACAAAAATGGAACCCTTTATTTTTAGGTGCGTATATTTTGTGTAAATAAGAC
>JBCDIQ010000464.1:0-4177 GCA_039024295.1 Bacteroidota bacterium
CACAAAATGATCCTAAATCTGAAAAACGAGATACAACTTACACTCCCCCAAAGCCCTTAAATATGAGAAAAGTCAGGGAGGAAATTGGGTACCCCAAAATCGCAGCCGATGCCGGAATCCAAGGTCGACTCATCATTAGGGTATTGGTCGACACGGTAGGAAGAGTTAAAAAGCATGAGATAGTGGAAGGGATTCACCCTGTCCTGACAGAAGCTGTTGTGTCAAAAATTGATATGCTTAGGTTTTCCCCTGCCTTTTCTAATGTAGATGGAAAACCTATAGCCTTTTGGCTACATATACCATTTAGTTTTAAACTTATCAAAAGTAAGAAGAAGAAAAAATCACGTTCAAAATCATGAGAAACCACCCAAAAAAGAATCCCAGAAGATTAGCTTTACCAAAGCTCTATATATTGTGTTTAAGATCAGGATTGTACGCACTACCCATTCCTAAGTGTAGACAAGTCTTGCAATTAAGAAATACGTAAAGGGAGACTTTTGTACCTTTGTGGGCAAAATGATCTATCATAAAATGAAGCCACTCAAGTACGCGCTGTGCCTCATTGTGCTGTTGACCTCCGTTGCCATGGCACAAGAAGAGCCCAAATCAGATGAGTTTGTCCTGGCAGATGCTGAGCCCAAACCCCTCAACATGGAAGAAGTCCGCCAGGCAATCGGATATCCACGGGCAGCTGTTGACGGCGCAATAGAAGGCCAGGTGGTAGCCAGGGTATTGGTGAATAAACAGGGAAATTACGTCAAGCATAAACTGATTCAGGAAGGCCACCCAATTTTAGCCAAAGCCGTAGAAGCACAGGTTTCCCGGTTGAAATTCTCACCAGCTGTTTTGGAGGGAGCTGTTATCCCATTTTGGGTGAATATTCCCTTCAGGTTCAAGTTGGTAGAAGCCAAAAATCCCCTCCAACTTGCAGTAGACAGCATAGGCAGGGAAATTCGAACCACTCCAGAGGTGTACGCTTTGTATGTAGACCGGGCACTGCTCTACCTTTCCCTGGAGAGATATGATTCTGCCATGTCTGATGTTACCCAGAGCATAGAGTTGAACCCTAAAAAAAACAAAAAGAAGGGAAAAGATTATGCCTATTGGTTTGCAGCTGAATTTGTAAAAGGCCGTACGCTTGCCGCCCAAGAACAATGGGAAGCGGCAAGGAGGTCACTTGATGAAGCCCTGGCCATTGCTGAAAAAGCGAAGAACCAGGACAGCCTGATTACCACTGCGCTTCAGGCAGTCTACCTCCAGAGAGGGTCTACCTGGGCAATAGAAGAACTCTATGAAAATGCCCTGCAAGATTATGATCAGGCACTTAGTTATTCAGGCCCGAACAATTGCATCATTCACTCCCTAAAATATGACGCGCACCTAAAATTGGAACAATATGAAGAGGTGGTTCAGGACCTCGATTCGATCATAGTGTGTCAACCGGAAGAAGTGGCTCAGTATTACAACCGTGCTTACTACAAAGCAAAATCAGGGGATCATGCCGGGGCGGTTGTAGATTTCGACACCCTCATTTCCCGCACGGACAATTTTTTACTCAAATTATCTGCCCACAACCAAAAGGCAAGGGCATTTATGGACATGGAAAAATTGGATGAGGCAATTGACAGCATAGATGCTGCGCTGCTGATGAATGCCTTAAACCCGCAATCCTATTACTACAGGGCTCTTATCTACCTCAAAAAGGAAGATTATGTCGCCGCATGTAAAGATCTGGGACGCGCGGTAGACTTCGGTTTATCAGGAGATGAACTCACCGAAGTCACCCAACTTGTAGCTGAGAATTGTGAAAAGAAGTAACAGAGTTTTACTTCTTCCCCTCGAAATCCAAAAAGTAGCTGAAGGACACAATGGCAAATACATAGCCATCCTTCAATGCTGGATTCCCTCTAGGAGCCCCAAGCGCGGCACCTCCAGAAGGATCTGACATGGACACGGCCAAATCACCGCCAGCAGCTCGCAATTCCTCAATGTCTGGATAGGCATCACTCACGTCATCAAGAAAGTCGGTGAACGTGAAACGGTAGCCAATATCTAAGTCAATAGAGAGGTTATTGTCAAAGCGGTAGCTAATACCACCTCCTACAGGAATGGCAATTTGAAGCAGGGAATATGGGTCTTCATATTCTCCACCTGGGATGAATTGGCCTTCCGTTCCTAGTGGCTGTAACCGCACCCATTCACCATCACGACGAGCGCGTGGATCAAAGGTAAAGATGGAAACGCCGCCAAACACATAAGGGGTAAAGTGTGCTTTGTTCTGGTAATACAGACCGAATTTGCTGTCAGGCAGAAACTCATATCTCCCTAAAATGCTCACCTCGGTGATTGGAGAGCGAAAGTGTAGGTTCCTTTTCCGGCGACCTTCACCGTTAGATAGGGAGTCTGCAGCTCCTAGCTGAGAGTAGGTGAGCCCAAAACGAAGGCTAATGGCAGGGGTAAAATAGTACCCATAACTGATTTGGCCTGCTGGACGAACATAAATGTTCTGAAACCCATCGGTTAGGTCTCCATAATAATATGAGATGCCCACGCCAGTAGAAAACGAATGTCCACGTTGGGCCCAACCAATTAGTGGCAGGGAAATCAGTAAGCTGAGGATAACGTTACGGATCATTGAAGGTGTTGTTAGAATTGGGTGAAAAAAAGAGAGAGACGACTTGGTTGGTTTTATACAGGGGGCGTGCACCCATCTCACCTAAAGCGACATAATGACATGTAATTAACACCAAATCATGCCAGAACGTCACAAAATGTAGGATGGCATTTTACTTGCACCCGCAATTTAGCAATTCAATCTTTCAAGAGAAAAAAATTATGAGACAAGTAAGATATTTTCGCCCCTCACATCCACTGGCACAATCGTCAGCTCTAACAGGATACAAGGGTCGTACACGCCGATCCAATTCAACAAAGACAAATGCCGTGCCTAAGGTGAACATCCTCCGTCAGAAAGATGGTTTTATTCTAGAATTAATGGCTCCCGGGTACAAAAAGACTGATTTCAAGGTAGAATTGGACCAGGAAATGCTGACCATTTCAGCAAAAGTGCCTGAAATTGATACAGAAAATAAAGCCACTTATCGCCATCAAGAATTCCAGGCCGGAGGCTTTACTCGAAAATTTGCCCTCAAAAGCCCCATTCAAAAGGAAGCGATTGAAGCAAATTATGAACAAGGAATTCTGAGGGTTAACCTTCCGCTAGTAGAGGCAGCAACCCCCAGGGAAGTGGTAATTCAGTAAGCCTTCAAGCCAAACGAAAGCGTGCGTGAGCCTGGCGGGTAATGCTACCCGTCAGGCTTTTTTAGTCCATAAGCTCCCAACCCGTACGGTAAGTTCCCTCATTTTCGACATAGGACAGAAAATCGGCATAAAAGGGATGGCTTCCCAAAGTGGCACTATCCCCTACTACCACCAATTTCTTTCTTGCACGCGTCAGGGCTACGTTCATTCGCCGAATGTTTTTTAAAAATCCAATCTCTCCTTTTGGGTTGGAGCGTGTCAGGCTAATGTAAATAACATCTCGTTCCTGCCCCTGGAATCCATCCACCGTATTAATGCTCACATACGGCTCAAAATCAGCCAGCATGGGACTATCAAGGAAACCTCTTTGCAGCCGTTGAATTTGTGCTTTGTAGGGAGCAATCAACCCGATTGAAATAGGTAGCTGCCCAGGGTCAAATACATCTTCTGCATCCGGCAGCTCCTGCTCAAACACCTCAGGCATTTCCACTTGCATTTTCTTCAAGGTGATGGCCAAGTGTTTCAGTACCAACATCGCCTCTTCTGGGTTGAACGTGCTGAGGCTGGAAGAATCCTTCCGTTCCTCGAATCCACAACCGGCAGTATCGACAAATTCCAAGGCTACAGGATCATAAGGTAAGCTCCGATAGGCCACTTCGTGGGCGGCTTCCAGTTTGCCATGATAGAACTTCCGGCTGGAAAATTCCATGATTTGTTGGTGCATGCGATACTGCACTGTCAGCATGCTGGAAGTCCTGGGGTTTTGGATCAGTTCTTCAAACAAGGTCTTCCCCAGCCCGCGCTTTTCCGCTTCAAATGATTTGACGGTAGGAGGAAGCTGCTGGTGATCCCCTGCAAAAATCACCCTATTTGCCCTAGAAATGGCAATCCAGCAGGATGGCCCCAGTGCCTGGCC
>JBCDIQ010000465.1:0-4169 GCA_039024295.1 Bacteroidota bacterium
ATTATTCGTGTGGGCAGCCCTGATTAATCAAAAACGATCCTGTTAATAAAATGAAGGAAGCCATGTTTATGGCTTCCTTTTTATTTTTAACTACATTTCCGTAGTTATGCCTCTTATGCAGCGAAAATCCTCATTTTATGAAGATGTGTATGAAGTAGTGAGGCTCATACCTCGTGGAAGAGTAACTTCCTATGGTGCAATAGCTAATTACCTGGGTAGTAAAGGCAGCGCACGCATGGTCGGCTATGCCATGAACATGAGTTTTGGAAATCCTGACCCAGTTCCCGCTCATCGGGTGGTTAATCGGGTAGGGCTGCTCACAGGTCGTCACCATTTCGCTACTCCAACCGCCATGCAGGAAGCCCTTGAAGCAGAGGGGATCATCATCAAGGAACATCAAATTCAGAACTTCGAAAGGGTGTTCTGGGATCCAGCAGTAGCGTTAGGCATTTAGCCCATTTCGCCCGTAAGAACCCCTATCTAGGTTTGACAGATCAATTATGGGGAATCATCAAAAGAATCCTTAGCTTTGGCCCATTAATTTTACCCGATGAAGTTCACCGTTGCACAGATCGCCGGGCTCTTGCAGGCAGAAATAGAAGGCGATCCCTCCCTCGAAATTAACGACTTGTGTTCAATCGAAAGCGGCAAGCCCGGCAGCTTGGCTTTTTTAGCAAATCCCCAATACACGCCTTATATATATAAAACTGCAGCCTCTGCGGTGATTGTGGCGCGGGATTTTACGCCAAGTGAACCCATCTCAGCGACTTTACTCAGGGTAAATGATCCTAGAAGTGCTTATTCTGCTGTGCTGGAACAGGTTGCTAATTTCATGAATCCCCCCAAATCTGGTATAGCCGCAGGAAGCTTCGTACATGAATCAGCTAAAGTGGGGGAGGATGTGTTTCTGGGACACGGAGCTTACATCGGAGCTGATGCGCACGTAGCGGATGGCGCACAGGTATATCCGGGGGTATTTGTGGGAGAAGGAGTGAAAATTGGGGCAAAAACAGTGATTTACCCAAATGTGACCCTTTATCCACGCGTCGAGATAGGGAGTAATTGCATCATTCATGCAGGAGCAGCTATTGGGAGTGATGGCTTTGGCTTTGTTCCCAAGGAAGATGGTGAGTACCAGAAGATGCCCCAAATAGGAACCGTAGTGATTGAGGATGATGTGGAGATTGGCGCAAATTGTACCATTGATCGAGCTGCTGTGGGAGCGACAATAATCGGGAGGGGGGCTAAATTGGATAACCTGATTCATTTGGCGCATGCGGTAAACATAGGCCATCATACCGCCATTGCTGCGCAGGCAGGTATTGCAGGCAGTACCCAGGTGGGACCGTATTGTCAGTTTGGAGGACAGGTTGGTATCGTTGGGCATTTGGAAATTGCACCGCACACAAAAATTGACGCCCAATCAGGGGTTAATAAAAGCATAAAAAAGCCTGATCAAGCGTTCAGGGGCTCTCCCATTCAGCCCTATCGTCAGCAGTTGAAATCTGAAGTAGTTTTTCGCAAGCTTGATAAACTGGTTGAACGAATCAACCATCTGGAGGCGCTACTTGCGGAAAAGGACTGAGGATCAGTATAAAGTTCGTATATTGCATCGCTATAATTTACAAGCAGTTTCACGGAGTTTGGAACACAGGTGATATGAACCAAAAACAGCACACCCTTAAAGATAAAATATCCGTTTCAGGCGTAGGACTTCATACAGGAGCCTCTGTAAATATGACGTTTCACCCTGCTCCTGAAGGGCACGGTTTTGTGTTTAAGCGCACTGATTTGGAGAACCAGCCCCTTGTAAGGGCAGATGTGGAGAATGTGGTCGATACCTCTCGTGGAACCACAATTGAGGAAAACGGAGCTAGGGTACATACGGTAGAACACACCCTTGCGGCACTTGTAGGGCACCAATTGGACAACGTACTAATTGAGCTGGATGGCCCTGAACCTCCTATCATGGACGGTAGTTCCAAGCACTTTAACGAAGCACTACAACAGGTGGGGCTTCAGGAACAAAAAAGCGACCGGGAATACTTCGTGATTGAGAGCCCTATTCACTATACAGAAGAAGAGCGGAACGTTGAATTGGCGGCACTTCCTGGGAACGATTTTCACGCTACCGTGATGATCGATTACAATTCTGTTGCATTGAAAGCCCAGCATGCTTCCATGCACAAAATTGAAGACTTTCCCCACAAATTTGCTGACTCCAGGACCTTTTGTTTCCTCCACGAAATTGAGGCACTTGCCCAGGCAGGGCTTATCAAGGGGGGAACCTTGGATAATGCCATTGTGCTAGTCGATCGGCAAATCAATGATGAGGAAATGGATCGGTTGGCCAAGTTGTTTAACAGGCCCCAGATGAAAGTGGAAAAGGGCATTCTTAACAATGTGGGGTTGAGGTATGAGAATGAACCTGCGAGGCATAAGCTGCTTGACCTCATTGGCGACCTTGCCTTGATCGGGATGCCGATAAAAGGCCATATCATGGCGGCAAGGCCTGGCCATAAGGCAAACGTAGAACTCGCCAAAAAGATTAAAGCTGAAATTCGTCAAAAACGATTAACAAGTAAGTACCAAAAAGTTCAAAAACAGGGCGTGGTATTCGATATCAATGCAATTCAGCAAATATTACCGCACCGCTACCCGTTTTTATTGGTAGATAAAATTGTTGAGTTTACCGAAAGCAGCATTACCGGTATAAAAAACGTCACTATCAATGAACCGTTCTTTCAAGGTCATTTCCCGGGTAATCCTATTATGCCCGGTGTGCTCCAACTGGAAGCAATGGCGCAGGTAGGCGGCATATTGTTGCTAAATACGGTAGAAGATCCCCAGGCAGTTTGGGTATACTTCCTCGCAATTGACAACGCTCGCTTTAAAAAACCGGTTATACCTGGTGATACCATTTCTTTTCAACTTGAAATGACTGCACTGAAAAGAGGGATTTGCAAGATGAAAGGCAAAGCTTATGTAGGGGATACCCTCGTGAGCTCGGCTGACTTAGTTGCTAGTTTAGTCCCAAAAGATACACAATGACGGAACCCACCCCACACAACGAACATTTTCCCCTTTCCTTCATCCATCCCACAGCCCGTATTCATCCAAGTGCCCAAGTTGGTCCCTTTTGCACCCTAGGTGCAGGAGTGGATATTGGGGAACATACCCAAATTGGGCCGCGTGTTACCATTGAAGAAGGTGTTAAAATCGGAAAAGGCTGCTTTATCGCTGCGAATACAGTCATCAATTCCGATACACGACAGCTTGAAACTTGGCCCAATCCCCAGATGTATGCCAGTTCCCGCAAGTACATTATCACCATTGGTGATGGGGTTCACATTGAACCTTCTGCTACCTTGCATGGGGAAATAACCATTGGCGACAACTGCTGGATCGGTTCAAATGTCACTATCTACGACGGTGCCCGTATCGGAAATGCAGTTCGTATTTTCCCAGGAGCAGTTATCTCTGGTATACCTCAGGATTTAAAGTTCACCGGTGAGCGCACAACGTTAGAGATAGGTGACAACACCACCATCCGGGAATGTGCGACCCTCAATAGAGGTACCTCTTACCATGGTCGTACAGCCATAGGTAAAAATTGCCTGATCATGGCCTATGTTCACGTAGCACATGATTGCCTCATCGGGGACCACGTAATTCTTGCTAATACTGTAAACATGGCTGGCCATGTCGAAGTTGAGGACTATGCAATCATTGGTGGGGTAAGTGCGATTCACCAATTTGTGAAAATTGGTGCCCATGTTATGGTTTCTGGTGGATCCAAAATTGGAAAAGATGTGCCTCCTTTCATTAAGGTGGGACGTGAGCCACTCCGATATGAAGGAATCAACTCTATTGGTCTTCGCCGGAGAGGGTTTGATGCTGGAATCATCAATCAGCTTCAGGATATCTATCGGTACCTGTTTCTTTCCGGAATGAACAATACCCAAGCGATTAACTACATTGAAACACATGTTGCCTACTCCGAAGAACGTCAGGCAGTCGTGAATTTTGTTCGCAATTCTGATCGGGGGATAATCCGAGGGCACAGGAGCCACAGTTCGAATGGCCACAGCAGAAAAGTGGTGGAGCCTGAAGCCTAACATGGATCAAGGCTGCTCCTGATTCTATTTGTTATATGTGCAAGTTACTCC
>JBCDIQ010000466.1:0-4169 GCA_039024295.1 Bacteroidota bacterium
AGGTGCCAAGGTATCTGATAAAATCCTGATCATTGAGCAGCTCCTTGATAAGGTAGACTACATCATCATTGGTGGAGGAATGGCCTACACTTTCCTGAGAGCAAAAGGATACAAAATTGGAACCTCTCTGTTGGAGAAAGACCGAATCAGTACCGCTGCCAACCTGATGAAAAAGGCCATTGCTAAAGGCGTTCGCCTTCTTACGCCGGTAGACTCAGTGGTTTCAGATAAATTTGGAGAGGATGGCACCATAGAAATTGTTCGGAATGAAGACTTCCCAGATGGAATGATGGGACTCGACATTGGCCCAGCCACATTTGAATACTACTACGATGTCATCATGGATTCAAAAACCATCCTTTGGAATGGGCCTATGGGCGTATTTGAAATGGATGCTTTCGCCAAAGGGACAATGGCGGTGGCAGAAGCAGTTGTGGCTTCTACGGATAAGAATGGAGCCTTCTCCCTGATTGGCGGGGGAGATTCTGCAGCAGCAGTGGCAAAAGCTGGCCTGGAAGACAAAGTCTCCTACGTTTCTACGGGCGGTGGTGCTTTGCTGGAATACCTGGAAGGTAAAGAACTGCCAGGAATCGCAGCCTTAGCCTAACGCGAATGTGAATTACAAAAAACCGACAGTCAGGAATTACTTGACTGTCGGTTTTTTATGGAGATTTCTTGGTATTACATTTCTGGAGGGCTAGAACCTATACAAGACTTGCATGGTCAGGCGCCGCTGGGGAGCCAAGAGGCCTGGAATATCCATGTACTCCGAGTTAAAGGCATTGTCCAGGTTCAGGGATAGATTCAGGTTTTCATTGATATCAGCACTACCAATCAAGTCAACAGTTGTCACTCCATCAGGGTTGATGTCCCGTCGAAAATCGTTCAGGTCCTTAATGACCAAGAAGAGGTATTGGTCAATCGACTCTACAAAACTTCGGTAGCGAACATTTGCGGTAAGGCTATATCGGGAATATCCTATGCTGGTACTGGCACGTATAAGACGCCGAGAACGATATTTTAATACTTCGGGGTTATCGACAAAGGTGGGATCTGTAAGCTGCACAATCAGGTCGAATAGTTCCTGAACGCCTTCAATTTCCTCAAAGCCAGATAGATCAATTTGGTTTTCTTCCGGTGCTGGTTCCAGGTTTTGAGGATCAATCAGGGTATAGCCACCATTAAAGTTGACGAAGAATTTACCCCAATCCATTCGCCCATTCAAAGTCAGCTCCAATCCACGAATACGGGCCCGGGTTACATTGGCAGAGGTAAATACCGGAACGAACTGAAGGTTCAAGAGAGAATCAGGGTCAAGTCCTCGTAACCCAAATTCTACCATGTTGTCATAGTCTTGCTGGAAAAAGGCCAGATCAATGTACCCGATAGCCCTGAACTTTTTGTTATTTGAAAACTTAAATCCCTGCCTGATGGCCATCTCCACGCTGGTACCCAACTCTGGTTTTAGCTCTGGGTTAGGAACGAGTTGTAGCCCTCCCCCCGTGGTAGACACATACCTTTCTGCAACGGAAGGAAACCTAAACCCTTGTCCAAATGATGCACGCAAGTTGGCACCTCGCCAAAGCTCGTAATTGACGCCAACTCGTACCACAGGCTCTGTCTGGCGATCAATGGTATCAATTTGAACGGTTTCAAGTCGTATTCCTAAACTGGTGTTTAGCCTGCCCATCTTAGCATCGAGCTGCGCATATGCCCCCAGTTGTCGACCAATTTTCCTCCCAGCATACAGGCTGTCTGCGTTTGCCTGACCATATTGCCAACTTGCTCCAACGGTGAAGCCCAGGTTGTCAAAGATGGTTTTCTGGTACATAAAATCGGTAAAAATCAGGTAATTAGAAGCAGACTGCCCTGAGTTATTTTGGTTGACATTGCGAAGGTAACGTGTCCGAAGCCAGTACAAATGGCCCTTAGGACTCAGGTATTTGATGTAGGGATCAACCGCTAGACGAGTGTTGAGCTGCCTTCTGAAAGCTGCCGCATCAGAACTAGGAACGAGGGCTCCTTCCAGGATAGTGGTATCGGCAGTTGGTCCTTCTCCCTCAATCTCATTCACCGGGTAATAACTGGACCAGTACAAGGGAGAACCACTGGAATCCACGCGGAAAGAAGCATTGGTTCCAACTTTAAGGCCAGGAACCGACTTAGGCTGATAGGCTAACTGCATGATTCCGCGGGCTTCTTCTTTGTCTGTCCCACGGATGTATCCAGTCTCTTTGATAAGGTCTGTCTGCAACGTCAGGTCTACCTCACCAATTCTCCTACTATGAAAAATATGAGCAGAAGCCACTTGCGCCCGGTCACTGCCGTCCCAGTCAAGGTCGGGGTTGGCAGGCTGGTCAAATAACCCTCCCCGGAGGCGAATAGAAGTTCGTGGCTTCTCTGTAGGCCGGCCGGTCAAAACGTTGATCACCCCTCCCAAAGCACCTGAACCATACAAAACAGAGCTTGCCCCTTTTAGTACTTCAATCTGGGTGACGTTGTCCACAGGAATCAGGCTAAGCTCAGGGAAACTGGCATCCCCTGATAGGAGCGGGAGTCCGTCCAGCAACACCTGAACACGGCTACCAATCCCAAAGGCATAGCCTGAACTGCCCCGGATGCTAATTTGACCATCTAGGTTCTCCACACCGGGAATCATAGTGATCACATCATCAACACGAGGCTGGGCCTGCAAGTCAATGGCTTCTGTTTTTAATACCTCAATGGAAACAGTTACATCTTGAGCACGCTGTTCCAGGCCACGCGTAGCTGTGATTACCACGTCATCAGTAGTAAAGTTTTCTGGCCTTAAAACAACCTTAACAGGTGCTTCTCCCCACTCTTTGGCGGGTTTTCGTATCTCATAGACTTCATATCCGGTGTAGGAAATACGTAGGGAAAGGGAATCATTAGGGGAAGCGGTTACCGCTATTTCAAAAAGGCCATTAGCGTCTGTGAAAGCTCCCTGGCGGGTTTCCAGTATGCGGATGGTAGCTCCTACCACTGGCTTTTCAGTGCCAGGGTCAGTTACTTTCCCAGCAACTTGTACCGTCTGGGCAACAAGTTGGGAAAATGAGAGTAGTAAAATAGTGAGTACAAGAGAAAGTTGATGTATTCGCATAGCGATTCATGGGCTAAACTGAGATAAGATAATGATTAAAATGAAGTGGAAAGGAATGAAAAGGGAAATTTACCCCCGTACTCTTACGCATAAGCAACAGAAATATTATTTTGGGGCATGAATTTGGAATGGATACACCGATTAGAGGTAAGGCTAGGACAAGAGTTACCCGGGCTTTCAGCTCAATTAGAAATGGCTCCCCCAGCGAGGGGAAAAGGAGCCTTAGCTACGCCCCCCACCGCACGAACCAGTGCTGTACTTGCGCTAATGTATCCGCTTGAGCAAGAAATGCAAATGGTGTTTATGCGGCGGGCAGAAGATGGAAGAACCCACGGTGGCCAAATCAGCTTTGCCGGCGGAAAAACTGAGGAGGAAGATGAAACTCCTGTCCACACAGCTCTTAGAGAGGCCGAAGAAGAACTGGGCATTTCCCAACAAGAGGTTAAGATTTTGGGCCAATTAACTGAGTTGTATATTCCGGTGAGCAACTTCTTGGTTTATCCCTCAGTTGGCTTCCTTCCTGAGCGGCCCACCTTTAACCCCGACCCCGTGGAGGTTGCTGGAGTAATTGAAACACCATTGAGTGATTTCTTAAAAGCAGAAAACCGCCGCCTCAGCAACATTGCTATTTCCAATAACATGGGGAGATTCAATATTGAGGCACCTGCTTTTGAAGTAGGTGGCCATACAATTTGGGGAGCCACTGCAATGATGCTCAGCGAGTTGGTGGCAATTGTACAGGAGCTTGACTGAGGGAAAGAAACTGGTATCCCTTCGCTGAATAATAAGACAAAATCCTTGGAAGCACGTACCTCAAGCGTTCCTCGGCCTTAAGGCTGTCGTGAAAAACCACGATGGAACCAGGGGCAGCATGTCGAACCACCTTTTGGTAGCATTCCTCTCCTGACAACCTGGGGTCGTAATCACAGCTCATCACATCCATCATTGCAATTTCATGTGTTTTTAGGATTTGCTTGGCTTGCTTGCGCGTAATCTTACCATAGGGAGGTCGAAAATACCGGGGAATATGCCCGGTGTATTCTCTCAG
>JBCDIQ010000467.1:0-4166 GCA_039024295.1 Bacteroidota bacterium
GTTAGAATGCTACAACAACCTTCACCCTAATCAGGTGTAGGTAGATTACAGTAAAATGAAGTGGAGGAATGATAAAACTAAGGCTTTAGAGGAGGTTAAAACTACATTAATATTTTAATATATCAGTGTTTTATTTTAAAACTTTAGGGTCGACTAAGAAACTGGTAAATCAGCCATTTGTTTAACTCAACCCAGCATTTATCCCTAAATTTAAGTTGAACATCATTTTAATACAACCAATCCGAACAAACCATCGTCTCCTGTAAGACGATACGCACTTATGAAGCATGGTTTACTTGGACTTCTGCAATTAGCAATCGCCCTGGCAGGCCAATGTTTTGGCCAGCTGTTTGAAGGAACTGTGCAGGCCCCTGACGGAACCCCAATCAGTTACGCAACTGTCATTGTGGCCAATTCATCCAATGGCACCCTAACTGATGAAAATGGTAAGTTTTCCCTTTCCTTGAAGAAAGGAACCCATATACTTGTTATCCAACATTTGGGGTATGCAACCCTTACCCGCAAGGTAAGCCTCCCCCTTGGTTTCCCCCTGATCCTGGAGTTACAGCCTGAAGAGGTTTCATTAAAAACCATAGAAATAAAAGCCGGGAAAAGGGATCCGGCTTATGGGATCATAAAAAGGGCGATCCGGCAGAAAAAAGATAACCAGGCCTCCATATTCTCCTACAGGTGTACCACCTACCAAAAGATAAGCCTACTGGCAGATACCTTGCCTGGGAGAAAAGAAATAAAGGCCATGCAGGATACCCTAGGAAAGGATACCGTTCCTCCTCCTTCCCCTAAATCTTTGGTCACACTGATCGAGTCCCAATCTATTTCTCATTTTCAACAGCCCAATCAATATAAATCCAACATTCTTGCCTACCGATACCAGAATGAAACCCACGATGCCGCGGTGTCAGTAAGTTTATATGGCGAATCCAATCCACATGGCTATAGAACTGTTACCAATGACCCTTACCTGTTCTACACAGATATCTCGGATGCAGACTTTGACTTTTACGAAAACCTCATTGAGGCCCCTACCCTATCCGACCAGCCCTTGGTGTCTCCCTTGCATAGCCTGTTGTGGAACTTGACCTATACCTATAAACTTGAGGAAACCTTGTACAGAAATAATCGGGTGTTTTACCGGATTTCTCTCAAGCCTATCAACAAAATGGGGCCTTGCTTTTCAGGAGAATTGCTCATCGAAGATGGAAGCTGGGCTATTACCGGACTGAAGCTTACCCTCGCCGCTGCCACCCTGAATTACTTTAAAGAATTTAGCCTGTCTCATACTTACGAACGCCAGCCTTCTGGCCAGTGGCTGCTCATGCAAGAGCAGTACACCTATTTAATCAAAGATGGAAAAACCAGGCTGTATGGGAATAGCCTCGCACAGCATGCTGGATACGAAACAAACATCAAATTTGCCCGTGGATTTTTCCGAAATGAACTTCGTAGAACTGAACGGGATGCCTTTGAAAAAGACACTGTCTTCTGGCAACAGATTCGTCCCATGGGTATGCAAAAAGACGAATTGCTGTTTATCAAACGACAGGACAGTATCCTGGCTTACCACAGCAGCTCAGAATACTTGGAAGAGCAGGATTCAATTGCCAACCAGCTTGGAATAGAAGAAATCATGTTAACTGGAATTTCTTTTAGGGATAGGGCTCGAAAGGTGCGGTTCTACTTTAGCCCACTCATTGAGCAACCACAACCATGGGGGGTTGGAGGGTATCGGCATAGCCTGAGCGTATATGCCACAAAAGTTTTCCCTAAAGCCAATCAACTGTTTGTAAATGCGACGGCTGACTATGGATTCAGCAACAACGATTTAAAAGGACAGGTACGATTAGATTACCTCTACAATCCAAGGAAATTTGCCAAATGGTATGTTAAGGCCGGAGATACTTATCAGATGGTGACCTTCAACCAATCCTTTTCGGCGATTCTGAGTAGGAGCAACTTTGTTAACAAGGTCAGCTTTGGGGCAGGACACAGGTTTGAGGTTGCAAATGGACTCCTCCTAAACACTGAGGTTGATTTTGCTGATTTCCGTTCCCTTGAAGGGCTTACCCTGTCTGACTGGTCTCAGGAACTGTTTGGAGACAACAACATCCCACAGGTATTTGACCCGTACCGCCAATTAACTACCACCATCAGAGTTACCTATACCCCTGCCCAAAAATACCAGATGGAACCCTACCGAAAAGTTATTGTGGGCAGCAAATGGCCAAGCTTTCACCTTACCTATCGGAAAGCCCTACCGGGTATTTTGGGCAGTGAAATGAATTTCGATTTTTTGGAAATTGGGGCTGACCAGGAACTTAACATTGGCACCATTGGTGCTGGCAGGTGGAACATCCGCGCCGGGACTTTTCTAAATGCTGCCAGGTTACAATTCACAGATTACACCTTCTTCAGGGGAACAGACCCAGGATTTTTCGCCAACCCCGTACGAAACTTCAACCTACTGGGTCCAACTGTCAGCACCCGACGAGAATACTTTCACGGGCACTACCTCCACGATTTTGGTGGATTGCTCATGAAAAAGATTCCACTCCTCCGGCTAACCAAGTTGCAGACATCCGCAGGGGGCAGTGTACTTGCCATCAGGGATGGAGGCTTCCTGCACAGTGAGGTATATGGAGGGGTATTTTATCCCATCAGAATCAGAAGAACCCGGTTCAAAGTAGGCGGGGTATTCGTCACCTCCTACAGCAACCACAATGACGCAATCCTGGGGCAATGGAAATTCGGTATCAGCTTTTTTGATCAAATGAGAAGACGCTGGGAGTACTAGAAACGCTTTCCCTCCTTATCCCGCATCCATGCAGCACATTTTTCGACCAGGGCCTGGCTAAAGTGTTCTTGGTAATACTTGATCATTTCCTGGCTTCCTTTCAACTCCAAGCCTTTTTCCATACTTCCCACCTCAATGAAACTGTGGTTGGTGTTTGGCAAGAATAAAAATTCACCTTTACCAGGATGGTAGTGATTCACAATCCTGATAATCCCCTTCATGGATTCAGGATCAAATACCTCAAAGTCTGCTTCACCATAAATGGATAGCACATAGGAGGGCGTCTGCTGCCATGCCTCAGTTAAGTTAGTTTCATGAACTCCCTGCCAAAAAGAAGCATTTCTAGTAAATAAATGGTTGTTGCCATCATATTGGAAATCTGCTGCCAATAAACGAGCAAAAGTGGTGTCCTTCTCCAACTCTGATAGCGTCGTTTTTTCTGTGTAATGTTGATAAAGCAATTTGGCATGGTCTCGCATGTCTTGCTCCACCTTTAGCGGTTCCTCGCCTGACAGATTTTTTTGATACCGGAGCATCTTTAAGAGGTACTCACTCCAGGGTTCATATACAGTCCCATAGACCATTACGCCTTTAGGTACTACCTGACGAGCTAACACCGGAGTCGAAACACAGCCCATGGAATGACCAAAGATAAACAATTGGTTAGGGTCTACATATTCGAGGTCTCTGAAGGTTTTGTAGGCCGCCAGGAACCCTTCATTCTCTGTGGCAAAATCAATTTCATTACAGTCCAATTTCCCCTCGCTGTCCCCAACAAAAGCTTTCTCTGTTCGCATCACCACAAACCCTTCCTCAGCGAAGCCTTCGATCAATTGTTTGTAAGGATGTATGGGATTTAAGTTATCAACTGAGGAACAAGGATAACCCGGAATAAAGAATATAGCTGGAAAAGACCCCTCCCCTTTTGGACGGTTAATGATGGTTCTTAATCGTCCTCCACGGAAGGGAACAGAGCCATAGAGAACTTCTCCATGTGCCGATGTCTCCATAGGGCGGCCTACCGCCTTACCAGAAAGGGTTAACTCCTTGCCATCTCTCCAAATATTAAGACTTACCGGAGTCTGGTCTCGCAAGGGTTTGATGGCAGCCATAAGTTCCGGCATAGTAGTAGTGGCATTTCCATTGATGGAAAGCAGCACATCATTGGCCCGAACCCCCAATTTTTCACAGGTGGAATTGGGAAATACCTGCTGGATCAGAATCCCTCCACCCCCCTCCAGCTTCATTTTCTTTGCCGCAACTTCATCTACCAGACTTGGCCGAATGCCCAAACTGGCTTTTCTGTTGAGGGTTTGCCCAAAAATCAGGGACGTAGTACCTAAGGCTGCCACAA
>JBCDIQ010000468.1:0-4159 GCA_039024295.1 Bacteroidota bacterium
CGAAACTGGGCAAAAACAGGAAAGATGTGACCCATCACTGCGGCAAGGCCAAAGGTCATCTGCATCATGGGAATCTCATAGGCATCATAGAGGCCATATTTCCGGTGGATGATGTAGGCGATGCTGGCAGCCAGGAATCCTTTGGCTGTGTCCAATACGCGGGTTAGTACACCCGCCTTCCAGCCCATGACCCGCTGTATATTCAAATGGGTGGCTACACCACTTCCATGCTCACGGATATCAATACCATAATATAGTTTGCCAATCAGGATCCCGAAAGGGATGGAACCAATCAAATAGGCAACAACGGTTCCGACTAACACTTCAATCCAATCCATTTATGGGTATTCGAATTTCTTGCTTAACGCTTAAGTTACGTTCAGATAACACAAAAATCCAAATGGGCCGAACATATCAGCCTGTAGGATATTCGTATACAAGGGCCATAATTCAGACAGGTACTACGCAGAATGGTCACAGAAGTTGTAAAAACTGTTGGATGTGTGGGACAAGTTGTTCAGCTTGTTGGTGAAGCATAAAGTGGGTACCTTTTGGGATCAACTCAACCCCCTCCTTTGGTGAAAGGGGAAATACCCTATCACGGGCACCATGCAACCTAAGGGTTGGTACTTCAGGTGCTGATACGGGGTTCCAATGGATAATTTGTTGATACCCCCACATCCGATGTTCGTTTGATTGCTTTGAAAGCATATCTGCCAGAAACTCCCTATCAGATTTTAACGGAATTCCAGCAAGCCCTCCTCCATATCTCACAGCAGCTACTCTCCACCCTCCTTTCAATAACCTGTAATATGGAACGTATTTCATGGCGTGAAGGGGAAAAGATTTTTCCACATTGGAAGCCAGGGTAGAAATCAAAACAAGCCCACTAAGCTTGTGGAATTTTGAAAGCTCTTGTGCAACAATACCACCAAATGACATCCCTAGGACAATGCATCTTCTGTGCCCTCCATTATGTATCCACTGCCTTGATGCATACTCAGACAGGGTTTCATTTTGCTCCGGTATTAGCCATTCTGCACGAATAATGTCATGCGGGAGGCTTGTTAGTAACCGATCATATACCCGAGTATCAATCCCTAAACCAGGGAGTAAGAAAAGCTGATGTTTTCGAGGGCTTTTAACTTCATATTTCATATTATATCGATAATGAACATTACTTTAGTATATTTCTTATCGAACTGCATTAAAATAGATAAAAAAAATACTGGTAAGAATTTGCGAAAATTTGCCCAAGAGCGTATCTTAAAGTCTATATGGAATAAGGCAAAACGCTAATTATTAACAAAATAGTGCCTTATTCAGCTTATGGAACAGTGTTTGAGCATATAACGTTTGTGCTTCCGTTCTTGTCAGCACATTGAATTGCTTGCTATTCCGTACAAACTACTCCATTAACCCGTATCCCTTTTAATTTAAAGGGTAAGATTTCTACGTTATTATTATAGTTCCATCTAATAACACCTATACGAACATGCATTTCTCTACATTTAAAAAGGCTTATATGGCCTTGTTTTGTTTGCTCTTCCTGACGGGCTTTTCCGCTCAGGCGCAGACTACGTTTAATACCCCTTGTACTACTGGGCCTACTGGTGATTTATCCGGCAATACAAGTGGGGGAAATTCCTGGGCCCGCCCTATTGTAGATTTTTTTACAGGGGCTCCAACTGGAGGTATTTCCGGTTTAGGGCCTGTAAACTATTCTGTTTTAGAATTTCAGGTGAGTACCAGTGGGAGCTATACCATTTCCAGTACCCAATTTTTCGATGGTTATTTGCTATTATATGTAAATAGCTTTGACCCCAATAATCAACTTACCAATCTTATAATTGGAGATGATGATGGTCCTACTGGTGTTGGTTCTTCTGAGATAGCCGGAACTTTCTTAAACACTGGTACCACTTACTTTCTGGTAACCACCGGATTTGAAGCGGGAGATGATGGCGCATTTGCTAATACCATTACTGGTCCAGGAGATGCATTATGTGTTGGATCTGGCTCCGGTGGCGGAGGCGGCGGAGGTCCAGTTACCTGTACAGATAATGAGGTAACACTCTCCATTACCCTTGACAATTTTCCTTCTGAAACTTCTTGGGAATTGGTAGACGGTGTCGGGAATGTTATCGCCAGCAGCCCATCATACTTTGGACGAGGTGGCCAAACGGTTACTGAAGATTTCTGCTTGCCGGATGGGTGCTATTCTTTCCGGATGTTTGATTCCTTTGGCGACGGTATCTGCTGTTCCTTTGGAAACGGCTCCTATTCACTAGAAGATGCTAGCGGAACTGTACTAGCCAGTGGAGGTGATTTTGATGCAGAAGACATCACTGACTTTAAGCTAAATGTTGCAACTTGTCCTACCAACACCAGTATGCCTCCCTTTGGGCCTTGTGATCTGTTTGGCTCAACCACAAATGGTCCCACCTGGGATCGTCCCATCGGAACAGGACCTGGTATTTCTAGCCTAGGCCCAGTTAGCTATAACGCATTAACCTTTCAGGTAGATGTAAGCGGAACCTATTTGATTGGAAGCTTACAAAATTATGATGGTTACATTCATGTCTACATCAATAGCTTCGATCCTGAAAATCAGTTGACCAACCTAATCGCTGGTAATGACGATGGTATTTTTGGTGTAGGTAGCTCTGATGTCGTTCTTTTCTTGAATGCGGGGACGGAATATATCGTTGTTACAAGTGGATTTAGCTTATTTGACTTTGGTTCCTTCCAAACCTTCATAGAAGGCCAGCCAGGAACTCCTGCGGAAAATGCTACTCCAGCTTGTCCATTGGCACAGCGTTATGCCTGCCAAATCGAAACATTTGACGACATGGATCCCAATGCTTGGGCCATGATCATGAGTGGTGACCCAACTCGTGCTGGCGACCCCGCAGGTCGTTACTTGTTTGATGCCGAAGGAGGATTCCTGACAGAATATTCTGATGGTTCTGCGAATATCACCGGTCGCATGACCCACGTTAATGATCCAACCAAAAAAGTGGTGGTAAATGTATGGCTCATCAACAACGCAAACTGGGCAGAGTGGGATGCACTGGGTCGTACTTGGAAAGGTGACGCTTCTATTGTTGGTAACAACTTCACCAACTGGAGCTTCTGGGAGCTTGACGCTACTCGCTCTATGGTAATGGGAGATCCTTCAGGTGCATTCGCTGGAATGAACTTCGGGCTAACGCATAAGCCCGCCAACCTAATGATGGGCTTCCAGGCTGGAACAGCAGCGAATGACAAAAATGGCGATCAGGGCATGTCCGGATGGTTCTTCTACTCCAATGCTGCCGGTACCCGTTCAGGTAATGGTGACTTCAACACCAGCTATGTATCTTGTAACCCCCGTAACGCTGCACCAGTTGTTTCCCCCATGATGGCAGGTGTGGTACCAAACACTGCCTTCTCAGGTGACTTGAGCGTAAACGTTACGGACCGTGAAGGAGACGCGCTTTCATTCCAGTTGATCAACATTGCAGGTACTGCTGCAAATGCAGAAAGTGCTGCCAAGGCTGGGTCTGGGCCACTCCACGGTACGGTTGTCCTTAACAGCAATGGTACTTACACCTATACACCGGATGCCGGATACATCGGAACAGACCACTTCACCTTTACTGTGCATCAAAATGGGGCTAGTGCTGCATCAGCCATCGGTTCTATCAACGTTCAGGTAGGCGGCACCAAGCTTCCGGTTGAGCTGATGTACTTTGAAGGAGAGAAAATGGATGATCGAAAAGTACTCCTCACCTGGGAAACAGCTACAGAAAAGAATAACGACTATTTTGTGGTTGAGAAAAGCAGTGACGCTAAAAAGTTTGTCCCAATAGGCCGCGTTGAAGGTCAAGGTACCACTGGTAACGCTACAGCTTATGAGTACACAGATGCTTCTCCCATGAGCAGGAACAATTACTACCGCTTGAAGCAGAAGGATTTTGATGGTGAGTTTAGCTACTCCAATATCGTAGAAATCCGTTTTGCAGAAAGTGCTAAGCTGAACGTGTATCCGAATCCGGTAAGCACTCAGTTGACCGCCACGGCGGCGTTGCCGGAGGTGTGGGTCCAGGCGCCGCCCGCGGCGACCGGCTCGGCGGGCAGCGGCTGCGTGGCGGGGGCCGCGAGCTGGCGAAGCGCC
>JBCDIQ010000469.1:0-4159 GCA_039024295.1 Bacteroidota bacterium
CAAAAGAATTGCTTAAGGGTACCCTTTCGGTCATCATCCTGAATTTGTTGGCAGAAAATAAACGGATGTATGGCTACGAAATTTTTCAGCGGGTCAAGGAGCTTTCGGATGAAAAAATCCTGCTGAAAGACGGCTCCCTCTACCCTGCCTTGCAAAAAATGACCAAAGACGGCCTGCTTACTTATGAAGAGGTCCGGATTGGAAAGCGGGTTCGGAAGTACTATTCCCTAACGCCAAAAGGGGAGGAAAAAAAGGTCCAGCACCTTGAAGAGCTCAAAGACTTCATGACCACCCTCAGAAACATCGTTTTCCCTCAATTCACCTTTGCATGAAGCTAACGCCAGAACAAGAACGAGCAGTTGAGGTATTTGTGGAGTCGCAAGGTATCACATTGGCTTCTCTGCGGGATGACGTAATTGACCACCTTTGCTGTGTAATTGAAAGTCAATTAGGCAAGGAGGCTTCGTTTCAGGAACTTCTTGAACAGGCAGCGGCTGACCTTGCACCAAATGGCTTGGCAGAACTTGAACATCAAACTGTATTTCTCCTCAACTCAAAACGTATCCTATTGATGAAAAAACTGTTGTATATCACCGGATTCATAGGTGCCACTACCTTAACCCTGGGAGTGACATTTAAACTGCTTCGCCTGGCCTATGCCACGGAACTATTCATGGTGGGCTTTCTTGTCCTTCTCTTGGTATTTTTCCCGCTACTGGCGCTAGACAGGTATAAAGTGGCGATTTCAAAAGCCCTCTCTGAAAGAATGAAAATCGTACTGGGGGGACTGGCCGCAATCATCACAGGACTTTCGGGGCTATTCAAATTTTTTCACCTTATGGGAGCAGATTGGCTGCTGCTCCTGGGGGCAGGACTATTTGCCTTTGGATTTCTTCCTTTCTATTTCTTTACGATGTATAAGAAGGCGGTGTCGTAATGGAGAATCTTCATATTTTGCATGTTGACACCTAAGGTAACCGCTTCTTGATCCCAGGTATACCGATTTTTCTGCTTATGTCGATACAGTATCACATTCTCAACGGAGATGCCTTAAAAGATCAATTTCCCTCAGAAATAGCGGGAGAAATCATGGTGGCACGAGAGTGCCTGATCGATGGCCCCGTGACTGGTGAGAGTCTTGAGGCTTTTTTCCAAACGAGGGCCGATTTTATCTCCAGAGAATACGGGAATTACTCGATCGCGGATTATTACCGGGATACCGTATCAGAATTTGAAAAAATTCAGGCAATCCCTGAAGGTTCCGACATTTTCCTGTGGTTCGAAGATGATTTGTTCTGCCAGGTGAATATGTGGTTTGTAGCCAGCCTTTTACAAGCGCATTCAGCATCAGGTACCTCTGTTTTCCTTTTAAGACCTTCTGTTCACACAGTATATGGATTTGGGGGCCTTGGACAAGCTGAGTTGATTGCTATCTACCAAAACCGCATTCCGTTAGAAAAGATTGATCGCTTGGCCAGTCTGTGGAAGTACTACCAACAAAATGATACTGAATCATTGGTTCAGGTAGCCACCGAATTATCGGACCGATACCCGTTTATTCTCCCAGCGGTCGAGGCACACCTTGACAGAATTCCTGCTGGCAACCAGCCAGGTCGTCCCATTGAATGTCTGGTGAGCATCATGAAGGAATTGGACACCAAAAATTTTGGCCTCGTCTTCAAGGAATTTTCTAAACGAGAGGCCATTTATGGATTCGGCGATTTGCAGGTGAAGCGACTATTGAAAATCGCTCAGAATAGCTTGTAATCAGGACCGTATTTTTCACAAAAGAATAGTTCGTTACAGGGAAATAAAATGGGATTTTTCTCCTCCTGATCCTGCTGTAAATTGAGGGTAAACCTACACATTTACAGCGGAATGAAATCGACATTACCCCCCAATACCCTCAGGATTACCCTTTTTTCATTATGCTTTTTAGGCACCCTTCATACTTTTTGCCAAGAAGAAGAATTGCACCTAACAGCTGAACTCACCGGCTTTCCTGACAGCACCCTTTTCTTCCTGGAAAATACCAGTACTCAGGCAGTATTGGATACAGCCATGTTGATATCGGGTAAGTTCGAGATGTATGCTCAGTTGGCTGAAACGCCTGAGACCCTCTTTTTATATGCACGATTGGAAGGAGAGAAACCAAAAACCTGGTTATTACTGGGCAATGAAGCAGTAACCCTCAAAGCAGACAAAAAGGATTTTCCCTGGCAAGTGGATGCCACTGGCTCAGCTAGCCAAGACGAACGAGAGGCCATGAGAAATTATATCCTGAAATGGCAATTGGAAGGAGATCGCTTGCAAGATAAAATGATGGAACAATTGCGTAAAAGTGGAAACATCAAAATGCGGCTAGCAAAAAAATGGAGCCATGCAGGTGATTCTGTCAAAGCCAGAAAATGGGCATACCTCCAAACACATCCCAATGAAGTCAACAGCTTATATCAAGCCAAATACCTGCTCAACAAATTCCCCAAACAAGAGATACAAGGATTTTATAATTCCCTGACCCCAGAGATGAAAGCAAATAAATTTGCAGCTCCTATACGCATATTTTTGGAGGAAGGATTTGTTCAAACCGGAGATACCCTGTATGATTTCGTGGCAGAAGACATGACCGGCAAATCCTACCGTTTCTCTGAGGTCACAGGGGATTATACCCTGCTCACCTTCATGTCTACCCAATGCGGCGTGTCCAGGGCATCAAACGAGGGGCTTAAAAAATTGGTAGAGGCACAAGACTCCATCAAGGTCGTGAGCTTTTCTGTCGATGCAAATCGAGAAATTTGGGCGAACTCCTGCAAAACAGAAGGGGGAGACTGGCTCAGCTTATGGGATGGGACAGGTGCCTACGGAAAAACCTACATACGATACGGCCAACCTAGTTTTCCTGGATACGTCTTGATAGGGCCTGACAAAAAGGTAATTGCGCAATGGTCGGGATATTCCACCCAAGGGGATTCGGAATACATCATCAAGAAAATACAGAGTGCATTGAAATAGCGGGGATTTCCTGACATAGTTGTTAAATTGTTTTTTCATTTATGTGAAATCTCCCCTAATATGATTCGGCACCTGCTTCCTTTAGTGCTTTTATGTTTCTCCATCGCCTGCCAAAACCAGCCTGCTCCCAAACAGGAGCTGAAGCAAGACTTTCAAAAAGAAAACCTGGAACTCATCACCCAGTTCTATCAATACTTCAATAGCCACGACTGGGAAAATATGGCCAATATGTATGTGGAGAATGCCGAGTTTAAAGACCCATCTTTTGGCACAGGGATCGTGAGGCAATCCAGAGCAGACATCATCCAGAAATACCATGAACTCAACCAAATTTTTCCTGACCTCCATGACGAAGTGATCAACACCTATCCCTCTGGAGAAAATCACGTCATCGTTGAATTTATCTCCACTGGCACAGCTCCGGACAGCTCCACTTTTAAATTGCCCATTTGTACCATCTTTACCTTGGAGGAGGGAAAAATTACCAAAGACTACACCTATTATGACAATTTTGAGGAGGGAGGAGAGGAATAGGATTTTCAGAGAAAGGGCTCATCTTCAAATGCTCAGAATTCATTAAATTGACGTTAATGGTCAACCTCCTCAGTCTATATCACCAAATCCCCGCAACCCAGCAGCACCTGCTTTCCAGCAGGATAAAAACTTCTGGTTTCAAAAAGGGTGACTTTGTGCTGGTTGATGGAGAGGTTCAGGAACATTTATACCTAGTTAAAAAGGGGGTGCTCATCCTGTACTATGACCAGGAGGACATGTTCAAGGTACTTGACTTTGCTTATGGCAATCGATTTTGTGCGGATCTGGACTCTTTTTCCAACCAGAAGCCTTCCAATTATTGCATTCAATGTATCCAGGAGTGTGAGGTAGAACTCATTTCAATTGATGACCTGGAAGAAATATTTGATGCAGCCCCGGATGTAGAGCGGGCTTATCGTATCCTGATGGAACGTATCTTAACGGCCTTGTTAAAAAAAAGCCTGAACCAGGAAATCATGACCATCCAGGAGCGGTTCAAATGGGTCATTGGCAAACACCCAGGATGCTGGATCCTGCAGACACGAGGCGAGCAGCGAAGTGAGGAGGATGGCCTGTCGAGCTGCGGTCCCTCGAAAATGATCCCGACGGCGGC
>JBCDIQ010000470.1:0-4158 GCA_039024295.1 Bacteroidota bacterium
GAGCAAGCTGTGGGCGAGCTGTTCGGTCTGCTTTTCTGTCTTTTTGCTATGTGCCCCTTTCATGATCACGAGCTTGCAGCCTTGCTGCTTGGCGTAGGCAGAAATAGCCGTAGAAACTTTTCGGGCCGGCACCATCATCACTTGGGTGACTACTTCCAGCCCCTGGCTAACGAAGGGTTCGGTTTCTTGCTCAAGGAGGGCCTCCACTCTACGGAGTTTCGATTCAGAAGTATCAGGCGTGGCAAATGCAAGCAGATGGACTTCTGGTCCCATTTGAGAGAGGTAATCCCGTACAAACGCGAGCACTTCGCCCATCTCTGGCTGTAGGAAAATGGGGACCAATACTTTGCGGTACCCCATGCTTTCTCCCTGGCGGCGGTAAGCTAGTACAGGACAAGGGGCTTTCTGGATCACGTGCTGAACGATGTCTCCTTTTAACACATCGTCGTTGTCTCCTTCCACGTCCATTACGACAAGTCCGGCATTCAGCTTTTTCGCTTCCTGGACGATTCCATCAGCAACCTGACCAAACCGGATGCTGGACTTACATTCTACGGAATAAGGGACATATGCTTTCTTCGACTCACGCAGTAATTGACGGGCTTTCTCTTCTGCCTGAAGCATCATTTCCTGAGAGTCTATATCGTTGCCTTTTAGCATCCCCGTACTGTAGGGTACAACGTTCACAATATGGAGCAGCGTTAAGTCAGCCTGGAACAACTGAGCCAGAAAACTTGCCTGCTCAATGGCATGATACGAACTGGGGGTAAAATCAACTGGACATAGGATATGGTTGAGGTGCTTCATACTCGCGTGTTTTAGATAGATTGTAGGATTTCAGATATTAAGATAACCAAAATAGTTCAACCTTCCTATGAAAAAGTATTGATTTGACAGCTCGTACCATAAGCATAACCCTGACAAGGTTCGGAACCTTGCCAGGTTTTTTTTAAACCTTATCAGGGGTAAATACGCTTATAAAATCTTATTTCACCTCATAAAACCGCTGCATATACATCATATGCGGCAGGGTAAGGGCAGAAATGGCAATGAAGAAAAGCAGATACGGAGAGATCTGGGAACTTAGCATTCCCCCTAAAAAAAGCAGGATACCGACCCCCACAAAACTGATGAGAGAAAAAGGAAGGGCCTTCTTCACAAATTCTCCCAAAGAGAAATTGGGGTATTCTTTTCGAAGGGATTGAACCTCCAACCGGATCGAATGCAAGGCATGCCATAGCCCAAAATAAACAGCGAAGCTGATCAGCAGGCTGGTGGTCATACACAGCAATAACAGCAGTCCCAGGTTTACGATTTCTTGTATGCAACTTTGCCCACTCATCCAGTCCATCCGCCATGCTACAACTAACATCACCACAATGGTTCCCATGAGCAGGGCAGTAATTTCCATCCCATAAGTAAACAGTACCAGGGGTGAATCTGAGGAGAACAGCACAGACAATATCTCCCCGCTTTCCTGGGGATGGAGCAAAACAATCGCTGCCAAAACAGCAAACCCCCAGGTGATGTAGGTCAACCATTTTACCGGACGGTTCTCGGGAATGTTGAGGTGGATAAGCTGAGATTGACCAAAATGGAAGGCTGAAAGCAAAAGGAAAAACCCAAGGCTTAGCACGGGGGCAACGTACCAGCAAATCCCATAAAATGCCATTGCAGCCAGGTATATAAAAAA
Source organism: Bacteroidota bacterium (assembly GCA_039024295.1). Taxonomy (GTDB): domain Bacteria; phylum Bacteroidota; class Bacteroidia; order J057; family J057; genus JBCDIQ01. Next base: position 1,694 of record JBCDIQ010000470.1, read on the forward strand.
GAACCTTGCGTAGCTGACCTTTAGGCCTCTCCGCTGCTGACTAATTCGATAAATTAAGTGATCAGTTGCACCGTGAGGTATTCCCGTAAGCACCATCAGGATAATGAAAAAGGCAACCTCAAACCCTTTGACTTGCTCAGGCCATCCCAGGTTAAGGGCGATCATGCCCAAGGTAACCACTGGAATCAGGTATGTGAGCAAGCGCTTGTTCATAGGTTGGTGTCAAAGCTGCGGCCTTGCAGGCTTAAGTTTTCCAGGTGGAAGAGCGGCTCCGACTTTCTGGCGTTGCCGTTTATAGCCGGGGACCCACCTTGTCTGGCCCTTAATATAGTATTGCAAGATGGCATTCAAAAATGGCTTCCACGGAAGTCTGAGCAAAATCCACAGTTCCTGACGAATGGTGGTTTTCTCTTCTAGAAAGGTTAGAATTCGGTGAAAACGGTTGCGTCGAAATAGCCGAGAGAAAATTGGCCTCAGCAGTTCTCCCTGATTTTGAATGATAAACAAGAGTAAATCATCATAGAAGGAAAACCTTCTGGATTTTTGCAAACGGTAAAAAGGCTTTCCTGTTTCCTTCAGGGCTGCTACGATGTTGTCTATATCTTCCTGAATACTTTTGAACGTATATCCAGTTGTAGGTTTGGTAAAACCACCAGCCGTTCCCAGGTTCACCACTCGATTACCTGTATACCTTGGAAAAGGATGGTTGGTCATAGGGATCACGCCTCGCTCCTCCTCAACAATTTCATAAGCGTCTACCTTCAAGCTGTGATCCATGTATTGCACCAACTCTTTCCGGTAGGCTTCATCCGATAATAAATGCTCAGAAAAAATGGTAAATTCTACTAAGGCTTCTGTTTCTGAAAAGGGCAGAATGTACACAAACCTTCCTTGCTCTTCCTGATCAATGGAAAAGTCCATCATTCGAATGGCTTTAGGATCGAAGGTAGCCTCTTCTGTTCGGACCACCCAACCACAAAAATGCTGTTTGAGGTAGAAGTAGTTTTCGGGCTTCAACTCCGGGCGTTCCACAATGCTGTTGAACACATACTCACCTGTGTAAGTTCCATCTTGAGTGGTCACCTGGGCATGGCCGCCTTCATCTGTTACTGAAGTCACTCGCTCGTACTTCACGGTCACATTGGGGTGAGCAAATATTTCCTCTTGAACCTCCTGGTAGAAGTCCAGGCTTTTTACATAATAGTACCGCAAATCCCCCAATGATTCCCGCATAATGCCATCAGAGGTACAAAACTCCATCTCTCCCCAACTGATCTTGCTGGCGCACTTAAAGTCTACCGGACGGTCGCCCCAGAAACACCAAGTCTTATCATTACGTACTTTAGGCTGGGTATCAAGTAAAAGTACTTTTTTATCATCCAGCCCAGCTTGACAGAGACGGTACGCAAGGCTAAGACCTGCGCAGCCACCACCAGCTATGATATAATCGTATTGTTGCATGTTTTTTCGGATGAAGGATATTTTAAGCCATATAGGTAAAAGGCGCATTCGATTAAAATGTTCCTCATATGACCTTATCCGCATTTGTAAATCGGCATGAAATCTTATCTTAATTCTCCCGCAGTTGATGCTTATCTCAAAGATAAGGTCCAATTCCTTAGGGATGAGGGCAGTGAGCTTTCTGAATCCTTACTCAAAGAGACCGTATTAGACATTTGTTGGGCGCTCCAGGTAGCCAGAGAACAACGCCCAAGCGCGGACAGGATGAGTGAACTATTTCGTATCGCCAAAGCCAAAGGTTCAGGTAGCCCTGCGTTGAGGAAAGGAAAGGCAGCGCGTGCCTTGTTTTCAGAATTAAAAACCTACTCTCCCAGGAAGATGAAGCACCTGAAACTCCATCACCTGAAAAAGGAGCGCTTGGGACAGATTTTTACTCAGCTGGGAGAAGATGCTGCGCCTGTGCGAGAGGAAGTCCTCCAGCATGCCACCGAATTTGACCAGGTCCTTCAAAAATCTTGTAAAGACCTCCCAAATAGTGAGACAGCTCCCCTAGCTGCTAAAATGTTGAAAGATTGGAGCAGCTGGGAGGCCTTTGACCTACAGCTGAATACAGCATGGAAAAACAGTAAGCCTATCTCCCAAATGGCCGCTGCGACAAAAAAAGTTAGCCATGTACCCACCTCTGATCGGGTGACCGCTTCCAAAGGGGGATGGCCCACCTGGGCTAAAATTCTTGTAGTCATCGCTGCATTGGCTCTCCTTGGGATTGTATTTCTGATGAAACATAATTCGCAAAACAGAGCTGAATGGGCGGAACAAGAATTAGGGACAAGCCCAGCCACTCTTGAAAGGGAAACTCCCGCCCCTGAATTGCAAGCAAAAGCAATGGCAGTAGCACCAAAGGAATTGATCGCAGGTAAGGAAGCTTTTCAAGAGGGAAATTATCCGGCTGCCATTCAATCCTTTAGTGCCCTCATCAATGAGGGTCAATCTCTGGAAGCCGC
>JBCDIQ010000471.1:0-4127 GCA_039024295.1 Bacteroidota bacterium
ACAGGTTGTGTAGACTCCGCCGAAGTACCACTTAACTATGCCAATACCACTGCCAATTTCTCTTTGGCTCCTAAAACGGGATGTGCTCCTTTAACCGTTAATTTTTCTAATCTGTCGATAGATGCTGATGCATTCTTTTGGGATTTTGGAGACGGCAACGCCTCATTTTCAAACAATAATACCCTGAGTCATACCTATACGACTCCTGGCAGATACACAGTCACCTTAGGGGTGAGAAGTACAACTGTTGGGTGTGTAGATACCCTGCGGAAGATTGACTCTGTGATTGTTCTTGGGCCAATTGTAGACTTTGAAAGTCCCGATACCCTTCAGTGCAGCCCTTCCACGGTTAACTTTACCGATCTTACCATACCGAATGGAGGAGCACTTGTCTCCTGGACCTGGGACTTTGGGGACCCTTTTGGAGGCAATATTTCAGGGCTTCAGAATCCGACCTATACCTATGATAGCTCGGGCGTGTATGATGTGAGGCTAATTGTCAGAGATATAAATGGGTGTGTAGATACCCTGATCAAGCCAGCATATGTGGCAGCTATTCGACCTGTGGCGGACTTTAGCGCGAATACCGATACGAGCTGTTTAGGGGCGCTGGTAGACTTTGTTTCTCTTGCCCAAGGGATTTCTCCAATAGATCACCTTTGGATATTTGGCCCCGCTGCTACGGATACGAGCCAACAAGTTAATCCTAGCTGGGAGTTTCCCTCTGCAGGTTTCCATGATGTGACATTAATTGTGGTTGATTCTCTCGGGTGCTCTGATACCCTGTTCAGGCCCAACTATATTTATATTGATACCATTAGCGCAGATTTTGATGGAAATCCCCGGATTGGGATTTGTCCCCCCCACTTTGTTACGTTTGATAACCTGTCTACAGGAACAATAGACTCCTTGCTATGGGATTTCGGGGATGGAAAAAGTGCAGTAAACCTAAACAGACCAGCTAATACATATGACTTTCCTGGGAAGTATGATGTAACCTTGGTGGCTATTCACCCTCAGGGGTGTAGGGACACCGTCGTGAAAGAGGAATTTATCGAGGTGGCTGGCCCTTTTGGAATCTATACCATTATGCCGGCAAATGGATGTCTCATGGATACAACTTTCTTCACGGTAATCGTGGACAGTACCGCCTCATTGGTACTGGATTATGGAGACGGTAACATTGATATCCGAACTTTTCCGGGCAACGTAAGCGATACGATCTTTCTATCCCATATCTACCAGAATGTTGGCACATATCTGCCGGAATTGGTGCTGACAGATGTAGGAGGCTGCCAGGTAACCTTACCCCGAAATAACTCCGTAACTATCTTTAGCCTGCCTGAGGCCCGAATTACTCCTGCAGACACCATTGGTTGTACCCCTTTTTCTGTCGTTTTTTCCGATAGTACCACATTGGGGGACACCACGATACGTATCTGGAATTGGAACTTCGGGGATGGGAAAACAGACACAGTTCAAAACCCTGTTAACGTATATGATTCCTCTGCAACCTTCATTGTATCCCTGCTAGTTATTGATGAAAATGGATGTTCGGACAGTGCAACTGCCCAAGTTACTGCCTTACCCTCTCCGGAAGCCGACTTTTTCTCGCCGGATACCTTTAACTGTTCCCCGCTTGATGCAGCCTTTATTGATCAATCACAAGGAGGTGCAGGTATTGTTAACTGGTTCTGGGATTTTGGAGATGGAACAACGGGAAATGTCCAGAACCCTGTCCATACCTATCCCTATCAAGGGGATACGACCTATGATGTAACCTTAGTTGTAACCGATGGAAACGGTTGTGTAGATACCTTAACCAGAGAGAATTATATCAGGTTACGGCATCCCGATGCTTATATTTATGCAAATGATGTGCAAGGGTGTAACCCCGTTACCCTTACGTTCTATGCAGATAGTACCACCAGTGATACCACCCTTATTCAGTACCAGTGGACATTCGGACCTGGTACCCAGCCATTAACTGCAAGTACCACCCCACCGGTAGATACTGTTGATGTTACGTACAATACCCCGGGAACATATGATGTCCGCCTCATCGTGACGGACGAATTGGGGTGCCGGGACACGATGACCCGTGTCGATTATATCACCATAGACCAAACGCTGGTTCCTGACCCACTTTCTATCATTTATGTAAGTGTAATAGCAGACGACACGGTTGAAATTAGTCATCAGCGATACCCTGATCCAGACTTCAGCAAATATGAGATTTACTGGTTAAATCCTGGAAGCGGGCAGTATGAAATTATTGACAGTGTCTTTGACCAAAACCAAACCACCTACTTACATGGCGGTCCCTTTTTGGATTGTGTGAATAATTCTTACTGTTACAAAGTGGTTATCGTGAACAGCTGCCTTGAAGCCGCACCCATAAATAACACACCTGAACATTGTACCATGGTGCTCTCTTCAGCTCCTGGAGTTGATCTCATTCAATTGCAGTGGACCGATTATATTGGGTGGGAGGTAGATTCTTTTGATGTATTCCGGGTGGAGAGTTATGATGTCACCAACCACGTACTAATCGCAACCGTTCCCGGCACCCAACTGGCTTATGAGGATACCGAAACTTTTTGTGAGGACAGTTCCTTTTACCGGGTTCAGGCCCGCGAACAGGGTACCTTGGTAACTTCATTCTCCAATGTTAAAGGGGATCAGCCGATTCACTTTCCTCCTGATGAATCTGTAGATATATCTACTGCGACCGTGGTTGCAGATTCATTTGTCTTCACCAACTGGGAACCCTACACAGGGTATAGGCCAGAGAAGTACATCTTGGAGAAATCTGAAGATGGGCTGAGTTATGAGGTTCTTGAGGACAGCTTACCCATAACTTCTCTTTCCTATTCCGACTTGGAGGTTAATGTAGACGAACAATCTTATTTCTACCGGGTATTTGCTGAGGATATATGTGGCGATCGAACCCTCCTTGGTAGATATGGCAAGACCATTTTGTTGAATGCTGAATTAAATGATGAAAAAAATCCTGTGCTCCAATGGTCCATGTATGAGGAATGGGAGCGACGGGTAGAGTCATACATCATTGAAGTATTTAATGAAAATACCCAGGCATTCGAGCGAGTCGACCGTGTATCCGGCGGGGTGAATGTCTTTGAAGATGTGCTCACGGTTCTGGATCAGGTTCAATATTGTTATCGCATAACTGCGATTGAACGCGTAAATGGGAGGGAGCCATTTGTGTCTCAATCTAATATAGATTGTATCATTTTCTCCCCAAGAATTTTTACGCCTAACGCGTTCACCCCCAATGGCGACGACCGCAATGACCGCTTCATTGTACAGGCTCCAGGACTGGTTAATGGTTCGATTCAAATCTTCAACCGGTGGGGAAGGGAAGTGTATGCAAGTGATAACCTGGACCAAGGCTGGGACGGAACATTTAATGGTCGCCATGCGCCAGAAGGTGTATACGTATTCATTGTGAGAGGGGTGGGATTACAAAATGAGGATGTTGAGAAACGAGGTACTATTACCCTCATCCGATAAAAATTAGGCACCTGGTTACAGATGCACGAGGTACTGCCTCGTGCATTTTTGTTTTATTCAATGTTTAGATATAAAAAATGTAATATTCAGGATTTTTTTGTAGTTTGTTGCGATTTTTTCATCTATATCATGAAACCTTTACATTTTTTCCTTTCTGCTTCCCTGCTCCTTTTGTCCGTGCTATCAGCTTCTGCTCAACCATCTTCCGAGAAGGAAACCAGCATGAGTACATTTGGCAACGACTTTATTTTTATCGCTTGGCACCCTGAACCGGTTGTTCAGGGAGATTTGATAAAAGTTGGCGTAAACCTGCGATTCCCAGCCGAGGTAAAAGTAGAGATTCTGAGTGCTATTGGAACAACCATCGCCAAGGTCGAGGAGGCTCTTCCCAGAGGAAGATCGATGGTGAAACTATACACAACGGATTTTGACCCAGGCTTATATGTTGTTCGGGTGAGTACTGAATTCACCGAACGAACTGAAAAAATTGTGATTCGGCAACAAAACTAGCCGTTTGGTATTGCGTAAAAAAAGGAAATTGCTACTTTTGTACTCCCAAAATATACGGTGACTATAGCTCAGTTGGTTAGAGC
>JBCDIQ010000472.1:0-4125 GCA_039024295.1 Bacteroidota bacterium
CCGAACAAACTGTAGGAGAAAACTTCCTGGTAAATTATTCCATGGATGGTGCTGAAATTGACATCACCGCACTGGATGATGACACCACTTTACTTCTATTGAACGGCGAACCCATCGACGAACCTGTTTACAGCTATGGACCTTTTGTGATGAACAGCGAGGCTGAAATTCACCAAGCGATTCAAGATTATCGATCGGGGAAGATGGGACGGCTTTAGTGATCTTTGGGTATGATCATTTTTGTAGCGAGGGGTATAAAACGCTCTCGCTACAGAACTTTGATTCCTTTCCACAGAGGCAATTTGCGAAGGCTACCCAAGATCTGCGTAGCCCGGGGTTTTACACCTCGCACTACTAGTTTTCCCTAAGTGCCTCCAGTGCCTCGCCCTGAGCCTTTACCTGGGCCTCCAGTGCTTCAATCTGCGCCTGCTGGTCCTGGATCGCCTGAATCAATACAGGCACCATCTCGGCGTAATTCATGCCGAGGTACGCATCAGCATTCTCCGGTGTATGCACCACTTCCGGTACCACCTCTTCTACCTCCTGGGCAATGAGGCCAATTTTGGCCTTTGAACCGGGATTATCCTTCCACTGGTAGCGCACAGGACGTAATTGCAATACCGTTTCCAATCCATATGGTAGGGGTTGTATGTCTGTTTTAAGTCTGTAATCTGAAGTTTGAATGGTACCATTTACAGCAAACACCTGCCGCCAACGACGGGTAGTTGCCCCCATGTCGTAGGCGTTATCTGCGTTGGGTATGATGCGGTCATCAAATCGACTTTCCCCCTGAACCAGTAATCCTTCTGCGGGGGGGCCTGCATTTACGCCGATTGATACTCCACCATTGTCGTGAACGCGTAACCTAGTCGTGCCGCCTATTCGGACTCGTAGGGCATCTTCTCCTGCGGCTGCATATACTTCCAGCCTGTCGCTGGGGGTTGGATTGCCAATGCCTATGCGGCCATTGTCCAAAATCGTGAAAGCACTGTTACTGGAAGTGCCATTGGGGCTGATCAGGAATTTACCTCCTCCGGCAGCCCAGGCATTTGCACTGGAACCGATGAACCAGTCGTTTCCACCTGCATCTGTATTTTCCAGATGAAATTGCCAGCCAATTGAGGTTACGTCCAATTTTGCATCAGGAGCCGCATTGCCGATACCTACGTCTCCTCCACCATTGACCAGATAGACATCCTGAGGAGAATTAAAATTCAGGTGCAGTCCAGTACCAATAACTTCTATCTGATTGGGATCGAATGCCAGGCCTGTTGTGGTATTTCCCAGCAGAAGCGAAGCTCGAGCAGGGTCAAATGTACCTCCGTTATTCAATGAACCCAATGCACTGCTTACGTTGAGCATCCCAGTAGGGGTATCGTATCCCACGGCCGTTTGTCCATTCTTTTGAATCATGAAGGCGTTAGAACGATTGGCATTGGAAGTTCCATCTCCGACGATGAATATAGGGTCCGTTGCTACCCAGGCAGCACTGTCACCGGTTATCCGGTTATATCGGCCGAGTGCCATCGAGGCATAGGCGTACGAATTCGTTTGATAGCCAAAGGTAGAAGAATAGTTGCCACGGGCTTCGGTGACCCAGCCTGTTGAAAAAGAATTATACCCGTAAGCATCACTAGGTCCCAAGGCAACTGATGCCTGTCCCCTTGCATCCGAATTCCAGCCAATGGCTATGGCATAATCTTCTCTGGAACTACTGGCCCCCAAGCCGGTGGTCCCCCCACCGATGGATACCCCATATCGGCCACCTGTATAGCCATACATCGCAATGCCCCCTTCCTCATCGGCAACCCCTTCAAACGTGATGGAACCCCGTCCTTTGGATGAGCCGCCAAAGGTAAAGCTGTTGTTGCCGCGTGCATTTCCAAAAAACGCGACAGAACCGCTGCCATCTGCCCAACCAAAGCTGCCCCAGGCAAATGCGCCGAAGCCTTTGGCACGAGAGCTTCGTCCGCCTGCAAAAGAGAAGAAGCCTACACTGTCGTTATTCCAGAAGTTTTGGTAATTGTAGCCTCCAAAGGGATTGTCCAAATACCCAAACCTGAGGGCTCCCTTTTGACCATACCAGATCAATTTATAGCCTGAACCAGAGAGCGAATCTCCCCAAAGCACGTTTGAGGTATCGGGTAAGTGGAGGGTTGCATCCGGGGATGTCATGCCAATGCCTACCCTTCCAGCACGGTAGTAGGCCGAACTGCCTGTCTTGTTCCAGATGCTGTCTGTTCCAGATCCCGGGACCCAGTTGGCACCGTCCCAAACCAGGGTTTGGCCAGGTACCAATGAGTTGGTGTCAACATCTGCTAATTCATGCATGTTCATGTTCCCTACTTTGTCTGCATAAAAGGCATAGGGAACACTTTCAAACGCACAACTTCCTACAAAACCGTATCCTGCACCATTGTCTACTTCAATTTCTACGCTATGTTGGGTTGCAGCCCAGTCTACATTGGCAAAGGTGCCGCTGACTACTGTACCCCGACCGATACTTGCGGTAAACAACCCGAATCCATCGGTGGTAACAGATTGGGTCTCCTGGTAAACGGTTGTACCGCCTCCATTTTTTACCGTAAATCTGACGGAAACAGTGGTAGAAGCGATTGAAAGCCCGCTGGCATCCCTTGCCACTGCCTGGAAACTGATTCCCTGGGGAGCCTGGGCATATAGGAGCGATATGGAAAGCAGAAGAAAAGAGACGCTTGCGAAAATGTAATGGCGAATAGGGTAGAAATATGGGTTCATGTAGATAGCTTTTGTGGGGTGAAGATTAATGGGGAAGAATGGTTAGCAAGGTTGTTTTTACCCAGCCCTCTTCCGTAAGCCTCAATACATAGGTGCCTGCGGGTAATTCCTTTATGTCGAATGGAATGAAATTGATGCCTGGTGTGGGCTGAACTGTGGTGGTACGAACAACCTTTCCTTGTGGGTTTACCAAAGAAATAAAAGCCTTACTTTCTTGCTCGGCATTCCAGGATATGGTTATCTGTTCATTTGCTGGATTGGGATATACCTGCCAAATCCGGTTTTCTGGTAGCTGTACTTGTTGGACTTCACTGAGGTACTCCCTTCCGCTTTGTGCGATCATTTTCACCCGGAAAAACCAGGTTCCCCGGTCTTTGGAGAAAAAGGGTTCGGGATACGTGTATAAAAGCGAATCGTGGTTAAAGGAGATTTGTGCTATGGGGAAAAAATCATCCGATGGATGGGTTTTCTTTTCAAGGACAAAATGGGCGATAGGTTCATTCATTTCTCCTGACCAGCTAAGCTCCACCTGTCCAGGCGTAAGGGTTAATTGCATCTCCAAAAACTCTGCCCCGAGAATGATAAACTGCTCGGGTTGTTGAAACCCCATTGTGAGCATGGGCTGGTTCAGGGAAGCGGTTCCACTTACAGGTTGTCCCATCGAGATGCTCAAGGTAATTCCGCTGGCCGTACCAATGGTCCCTCCGCTAACAACGGCTTTTCTTTCCAGGGATTGGGCTAATCCCTGATTTATGAGCAGCCCTACACAGGTAAAGCAGATAAAAAAACAAAACCTCAAAGGTTGGGGCAGGAGCAAAGAATTCATAAAAGATACCTGTTAGACCAAAGGGATATTATTGATGTTTATTCAGTACAATTGGTAACTAAAAATATGAAAAAACTGTAACATATTCATTACCATTTATTTATAAGCTGATTAATTCTTTCAGTTTTCGCTGATCTTTTATCTCAAATAAACGTAGCTCTTGTATGAGGTGATTTTTTACTTCAGAGAATCTCTTTATATTTGCGCTTCGAATAGAATGCGATTGTTCCGCCCATATTACCTTTTTGCAGCTGGGCTGTTGGCCATGCCACTGCTGTTTTTGTTGAAAATCGACAAAACCAGCTTCTATCACCACTATTTTCGGGTGATTGGCGAGGTAGAGGAGCGGAATTCCCATAACTTAGAGGATGGCAAGGTTCGTCTGTATCAAACTTCTTTCGAGCAAGATGCGAATGACGAAATAGCTTCTGTTCCAGTAGGGCCAGCACTCAATCTTCCCCAGATTGTTGAAAATCGCGTTCGCATTCGTAAGCCTTCAACCATTGTGGAGAACATTTCCGCTCCGTGGTTGAATTCTACCC
>JBCDIQ010000473.1:0-4103 GCA_039024295.1 Bacteroidota bacterium
AATTACTTCCTGGCAGGTGTAACTGAAGTAATTTGATCCATTTATCTTCCCTTGTAGGGATATAGAATTATATTGATCAAAGGGAGTGAAAGGCTCAACATTCTGAGTATTTAAATCTAACGAAACCGTCTTGTAGAAATCTGTATTGTACATTTGATTCCTATCATCAAATGCATCAAACTTATACGTTGAATAAGTAAATACCATTTTATCATCCAGAACAAACTGTACCTGTGGAATAGATTGGATATCTGGGATAACCTCATTCAAGTCAATTTTAAAACTCTCATCGTATCTGCCGTCAGCATTCAATCGTAAAATGGGCAAAACAGTGGGTAATGAACTGGTATCAACATTAAAAAATGCACGCATCCAAGAGTTATCTCTGTCAGGTCTATGATAGATCACATCATTTTCATCAACCATAAAACTATTGGCCATACCACCAAGTGCTCTAGTATCTTCAATGTATTCAATCGAGCTTGTAGCTGGATCGAAAACAGCGACCTTTGCAAAAGGAACTACAGGTAAATCACAGCAATTTTGAATCAAATATCTTATAGGGTAATAGATTTTATCACCACGTGCTTCACCTGAAAAGGGACCAGAAAATGGATCTAAGTTCGGGGGTAGGTCAAGCGGTGTAACGTTGTGTGTTTTGGTGATTTCCATTGTGGTCGGATTCCACTCAAGCACATAGCCATTTACCAAATCTTGAAAGAATGCTTGTGTTTCTGATAAGAAAACAGCTGGTTTCCTACCAGAGTATCCGCTAGCAACAAAACTCATAATCGCCTCTGGTACGATTTCCAGGGTGGTTCTGTCTACTTTCCATTTTGTAACGGTCCTAGCATTTTCATCTCTAGAATAAATGTTATTTCCAAATATTTGTAGCCTTGTTCCAAGCCCAATCTCTGTAGATTTTTCCAATTCAGCAGTCCCATAAGTGCTCGGTATTTCTTCAAATGCGCCTAAGTAAAAAGAATTACCGTTGGTTCCCAAAACTATACTACCTATTAACCACCCAGAATCTACTTGTTGTCCATCATCTGGGTCTACATTACCGTCGTCATCGTTATCACAGGAGGTAATTCCCAGGCTCAGGATTCCCAAAAACAGCAGGGACATCCATACCCATCTTTTAGGGGTGTTCATTGAACTTGTCATAGTGTTAAAATTTAAAGGTTAAAACTGGTTGTTTGTTAGGTTTGATCTGCCAAAGTTCTTTCATGTGCTACCGGCCGCTAGCTAGCGGGTAACGTCCTTTTATCCATCCAAAAACTGCACAAGCCGGCATATTCCGAAGGCAAGAAGGACACCTTCTTATTTTTTCAGACGCTTGCCAATCAGTTGGTTGCTGTAACGCCACGGTTTCAGTAAGGGGCGGTGCGAAGACAACACAAGTGAAGGGTTTGATAAAGTAATTGTCTATAAGAAAATACACTCTACACATTAGATAACTAATTGATTATCAATATAAAAAAGTCTTACTGGGCGCAACTGATCCATCTCTTCTCGGTTAAAACTGTGTGCTGAGTTTCACATAAAAAGCTCGGCCGGGCCGCTGCACACCAAAAAAGTCAAAGACTTTGGCATTGGTCACATTCGCCATTTCAAGCGTGGTTGCAAATTGCAAGTCCTTAATATTCATTTTATGTATAACCCCCGCACCTTGGATGAACTGACTCGGAACTTCTTGTTTTGATTGGCTTCTACCCACACTTTCCCAACCCAAAAGGAATGAATCCACATATCTTGAATTCCAAAAGATATTTATCTTATCCGAAGCCTTGAAAATGTTTTCAATTGAATAATCCAGTCTGGTACTGAAGAAAAAGTACGGTACATTGGGAAGGCGTTCCCCGCGAAAGCCAGCAAATAAGCCCTCATCGGAAGTATTTGTATAGTCCAGATATGTTGAGTTCGCATTTAAGCTCAATCCTTTCACGAAAAGGTTATTTATTTTTGTCCCTATTTCCAGCCCCTGGGATGTTGCACTGAATACATTTTCATACCTACCCAGAAGCGTAACCCTGTCAACAAGGAAAAAGATCAGGTTATCCGTTTGTCGTAAAAACAGATTGCCTTCAATTTCCCAAAACAGTATTTTTTCTTCATTGCTGGTCAACCTCCATTGAAAATTAACATTGTGGCTGTTTTCAGGCTGAATCTCCAGATTTTCCAGAACAAACAATCCATCCCCAAAAATCTCATCCTGTCGAGGCATACGGTAGGCAAATTCATAGCTCAGCTTGGTAGAGAAGCGCGGCGACCAGTTGTAGCGCAGCCCGTTGCCAGCTCCATAATTGCTCACTGTGCGTTCATCGATCAGTACTTCGTTTACACTAAGGTCCATGGACTCAATTCGGATGCTTTGTCGATAGTTTTTGACGAAAGCAATATTCTGCAAGCGGCTATCGAGCAGGTCGGCGGTGTATTCCAGTCCGCTGACCAAGTCAAAGAGGTAGCCCTCGTCCAGGGTCGGGTCAAAAACCCCGTTGGGTAGTAGGTTTTCTGGGGTACGGTAGCCGTAGGTAGGAGCCAACGATAGCTTAAGTTGGTGTTGGTCTGAGAAGGTATAGGTTAGCTGCTGGCGCACAAAAACGCTGCGGCTGGTAGTGATCAGGTGGTCAGCACGCGCGAACTCGCCGGGTACATTTTGCATCACACTGACCTCGCCAAGCCAATTGTACCGGTTGCGGCTGGTATCAATGGAGGTGCGCTGGTCGTCATTGTAGCCGATGCGCAGGTCAAGGTCCCAGCGAGAACCTGGGGTAAGGTGATAATTAAGGTTCAGTCCTTGGGAAAAGCTGGTGAAGAGCACCTCACCGAAGGGAATGCCTGCAATGGCTTTGTCAATACCTAGGCTAGGCTGATCGACCAAACCTGGCGATTGGCTATTCTGTATTTCGTTGTAATAGTTCCCGTAGTACCCTTCTAAGCTAAGTTCATCTGCCCATTTCCTATTTCTGATTCCTAATTTGAGGTTGATCCCATATGCGCGATATCCATCGTGAAAGCGCTCCACTGTTTGTTGCTGCAGTTGCCCTCTTTCGTTGGGAATAGCTACATCAATTTTGTAATTGTTGTCCGTAAAATCGTAAAAACCGCCTGCTGCTGCAAAGAACCCACTGCTATCGTTGGCATAACTAAGGTTGGCGGTCGCTCGATGGGTGTTGAATGAGCCTACCTGATAGGAGGCAGAGCCGGAAATCCCATGATAGGTACTTGGTGAAACCAGGTTGACTGCGCCTCCCAGGGCATCTGCCCCCAATTCAATGGGTACCACCCCTTTGTATACCTCCACCCGGTCAATCATGTTAACCGGTACATTGGCTATGCCAAAGGCGTAGGGAGAAAAACCTAGCGGAATCCCATCGTAAAAAAATCGAACCTGGTCACCTGATAGGCCATTGAGTGCAAAACGAACCCCAGAACCCAGCCCTCCTCCTCGTTGCACGCTTATGCCTTCTGTTTGGGCCATGATTTCTCCCAGGTCAGCAGCTTTAAGTTTTACCTCCTGCAATTCGATCACCTTTACTGCTTTGGCAGTTTTTTCCAGTTCCCTGCCTGCTGATTCTCCCACGATGACCACCTCATCTGTTTCGATAATTTCCTCTTGCAAGGTGATAGATTGGGTTTGTGTTTCTCCAGCTTGAAAGACCACTTCGAATTTCTTGCGTTCAAAACCTGTCCCAAAAACTTCTATGGTATCTGGTGTGGGCTGTATATTTTGAAAGGTAAATCTGCCTTTGGCATCCGTAAGGGCTCCTTTTTGTTGGCTTTTCAGTAGCACGGTAATTCCCTGCAGGGGGCTTCCCTTTTCATTTGTGATGGTCCCCTCAAAAGATGCCGTCTGTTGAGCGACGACACCAAGTGAGGCGATAGCTAACCATGCAAAAAGAAAGTATTGGGTCATGAATTATTTGTCAATTCGTCTAAAAGAGAAGTCACCGGATAACTCATTTTCTCCAGAAAATGACAACAACAACCCCAATTATCCAAATGATCATAATTTCACCTCTTCGGAAATTGCAGATAACGTTATTACGGTTGGAGCTTTGGCGCCTTCCTATGGCTCCAACATGGTTGCAACATTTTCC
>JBCDIQ010000474.1:0-4085 GCA_039024295.1 Bacteroidota bacterium
AAAAGGTATGTGCTAGTCGAGGGTCTGATAGTTGGTCACGAACATATTTGTCATGCGGATTAGATAGAAAATCTGACAACATGAACTAAAAATATAAAAATAATTAGTATTTTACTAAAAAGTAAAGCTTTTCCTTTTTATGCTAATTTTAGTAGGAAATGGTGAAAAATCACCATCACCCCAAAATCCCTTTAGGAATCTGATACCGGAAAAAACCTCTTTTCCTGCGCTATTAGGCTTCCGTAGAACTCAGCCAATAGGTACAGGATATGTGATATACCCTGAAGGCTTTAGGTTCTGATTGCGGATCAATTTTTATGCCTCCTTGTTTCCTTACTTTTTCTATTGCCTTCTTTTTGTAGGATTCGGGGTTGTTTCGGGCGCATAATGTCACAAAAGCGATTACCAGAAAATAACTCGGTTTTAAGTTTTTCATCCCTTTTTCAGGCCGCCAAATCTGATGGGTTAATATCAAACGCTTTGAGCTTATTGGTCAACTGCTGGATCAATTGCTGTTTTTTGTATGTGTATTGATTTTGCATGAAAGAATCTCCTTTATGGGTAGCTATCATCTTATTGACAGACTCAATCTGTTCAAGTATATCTAAGACTTGTGCGGTTTTTTCGCTAATGATAGGTTCCATAGGTCAAAATTCTAATGAAATGAACCCTTTTGGGAATTGCTTCTTTCAATAATTCATATGGCCACTGCTAAACCAATGTTCCCAATAGGCTAAGTCGGATTGAGTATGAATATAGTAAGGATGATGATCATCATAATAAACCTTAACAACATATCCATCAACGCCATAAGTGGCCCCGCCTTGACTCTTGGTAAACTTTTCGAGTTCTTTTTCATATTTTACAGCTACATCATTTTCAATAAAGCCACTACGTCAATATCTTTGGGATTGACCTCTTTAGTTGTAAAGCTGCCATTAATCCATTGAGTATATCGCTGAAGTTTTATCCTCTTACTGAGGTCTTGGTTATAGCGAATAAAACCTTGAATTAGCTTATGCCGAGAAGAGGTATCTTGAAAGGAGTCAACGAATACCTCCTTAAAGGAGTCGAAGTTGGTATTAATCCTACCATAAGGTTTGAGATAGCCGTGTACATCAAACTGAAGCTACATGAAAACTCGAAATTTTTAATTGTATCCCTAAGAAAAATTAAGTTCCCTCACACCGGATCCACATCCAGCACAATCCTTAGGCTCTTGTGAGGTGCCTTCCGGTAGTATTGCTCAATGATTTCCTGCAATTGCTGCCGGAGCTGAGCTGCGGCCATACGCTTGTCGATTTTCAGCAAAAACTGCATGCGGTACTGGTTCCGCATCCGTGCGATCAACGGGTAATCAGGCCCCAGCAAGGCCTGCCCAAACTTGGGGCGTAGCAGCCCTTCCAGACGTAAAGTCTCCTTTTCTACCTGCTCCCGCTCGCGGTGGCGCGTCTCAATGCGCAGCATACGACTGGAGGGTGGGTACGCCAACTGTTGGCGTTCTAGCACTTCGGCTTGGAAGAAGTCTCCATAAGATTTCCGCTCTTGGATTGCTTTTACGACGGTATTTTGCGGATTGTAGGTCTGCACAAAGACCTCCCCAGGCTTCTTGCTGCGCCCTGCTCGTCCGCTTACTTGCGTCAACAGTTGGAAGGCGTATTCATACGCCCGGAAATCCGGAAAAGACAGCACATTATCCGCCATGATGACCCCCACCAGGGTCACATGCTCGAAGTCCAAGCCTTTGGACACCATTTGGGTGCCAACCAGAATGTCCAGCTTTCGCCGTTCAAAGCGGTTGATGATTTCCTGAAACGCCATCTTGGAGCGTGTGGTGTCATAATCCATTCGCCCAACTTCCGCATCCGGGAACATGGCCTTGATGTCTTCCTCGATTTTTTCTGTGCCGATGCCCATCTTTTTGAGGGCAAAATGATGGCAGGAAGGGCACTTTTGGGTTTCATATTCGGTGTATCCACAGTAGTGGCACCTGAGGTGGTCCACCTGCTTATGGTAGGTTAGGTTGATGTCGCAATTGACACACTCTGGAACAAATCCACAGTTTTGGCATACCAGATAGGGGGCATACCCTCGTCGGTTTTGAAACAGGATCACCTGTTCTTTGCGCTGAAGCCGCAGTTCAATTGCTTCTTTGAGCTGCTTGGAAAATACTCCCTCCATCTGCTTGGTTTTGCGCTCAGCTCGCACATCTACCACACGAATATCTGGTAACTCAGCATCTATGGCTCGGGTAAACAACTCTGTCAGCGCATATTTGCCCTGAAGCGCATTTTGGTAGCTTTCAAAAGAAGGCGTTGCCGATCCTAATACAACGGGAATTTTATTCTTATGCCCGAGGTACACGGCAAGGTCACGAGCGTGGTACCTGGGGGCGGGATCGAATTGTTTAAATGAGGTGTCGTGTTCCTCATCTACCACTATCAACCCTAGATGGTGGAAGGGCAAAAACATAGCGGAGCGAACCCCAATCAGGACTTTGTATTCCTGTTTGTTGACCTTATGCCAGATCTCCACCCGTTCGGCGTCATTGAACTTGCTGTGGTATACACCTACCTGACTCCCAAATTCAGATTTAATCCGGTCAACAATCTGTTTGGTCAGGGTGATCTCTGGTAACAGGTACAACACTTGCTGCCCCTTTTCCAGGGCTTCCCGAATCAGTTCGATGTAAATATGGGTTTTGCCACTTCCGGTGATGCCATGTAGCAATACAGGTCGTGAGACTTTTTCCTTATGCGCTGCGCGGATTTCCCCGAGAACTCGTTGTTGCTCCGGATTGAGGGTGATGTTTACCGCTTTTTGGTCATATCCATAAAGGGCCAATCGGTCTACCTGAACCTCTTCCTGCACCAAAAATCCCTTTTTCTCCAGGGAGTTAACTGCAGAACCACTTATGCCCAGCTCTTTGAGGGTTTCGGTTTTGGGGGTAGGGGCTTTTTGGAAAAAATCTGAAATGATGCGCATCAACAGGCTTTCCTGGGCCGGGTATTTAGCCACCGTTTCCAGTGCATCCTGCATGCCTTTTTCATGGCTGGTCAGGTCTGTTAATCGAAGAAAAGTTTTGGTCTTGGGGCGGTACCGTTCTTCCACCTCCTGGTACAACCTAATCCAACCTCGTTCGGCCATCACATTGAGCCGAGGATTGGGATTGGCCACCTGCCATAGTTCGGCCACTTCCCGAAATCCCATGGTGGGCTTATGCTCCAGTGCCTCCATCAGCACAAACTCTTTGTCACCCAAATCGAGGGCTTCCCAATTCAGGTCGGGCGACATGCTGATGCGCAGGGAGCTTTCGGTCTTCATCCCAGCAGGAAGGGCGGCTTTCATCACTTCTCCTTCGGTACATAGGTAGTAATAGGAAGTCCACTCAAACAGCTGAAATTGCTGTTTACTAAGCACAGGTGCTTCATCTACCACCTCTTCGATGTACTTCAGATGTTTGAGCACTTCTTCCCGTGATTCCTCCCAGCTTTCCTTAATGATGCCGGTGTAAATTTTGCGTTTGCCAAAATTCACCAGCACACGAGCACCAGGAACCACAAACGCCTCCTGGTTAGGTCGGGCACGATAGGTAAAATTGGACTTTACCGCGAGGGGAAGAATGATTTTTGCTAAAACTGTCACCTTGTGTATGTAAAACTATTAAAAATATGTAGTATTTGCTAAAAAAATCAGCACTTGTTGCGCTTTTAGTTTGGAATATGTAGAATTATTAAAACGCTTTGATTGTAAAAATTAATAATCAGACTTATAGATAAGTTTTGGCATCTCTTATTTTCCCCATGGCCGTTTTATAAAAGGAGAAACCTTATTGATATACATTAGCTTGTACTTGGCTTTCAAATAAGAATGGCCAGCTTTTCTATTCTCTATGTAACGTAATCTTTTGCTAACATTACCCCATGGCATATAAACATTTTTCCAATTTTTAATTATTTTTCCTTTGTAGTCTATTGGAACTATTTTTCCTGTTTTTCCAGATTTAATATCTTCTAATGGAGTATCCATATCAAAACTATCATTTATAAATAAGGTAGCTATTTTGAAGTTATTATCTTCTAATT
>JBCDIQ010000475.1:0-4084 GCA_039024295.1 Bacteroidota bacterium
TCCAGGATGATAATGGATTTATCTGGGTGGGTACCCGGAGAGGAATGGCAAGATTCGATCCCAGAACTGACCGATTGGAGCCTATTAAGTTGTATTCGAAGGGAGAGGAAAAAGAAATTAGCTGTATTTTTCAGGATAGTCAGCAGCAGGTCTGGGTTGGAACGGTTGAAGGGTTGTTTAAACTGACTTTTCAACCTGAAAATTCAAGATGGAGTGCGAGTCGGATAAACTTAGACCAATTTAACTTTTCGAGAAGAACCTGCAAATCAATCATTGAAGACCATGAAGGCAGGATTTGGTGCTCATTTTCCAATCAGATAAAAGAATTCTCTGAAGGAGGTTTGGTATTTATTGACGGAAGTGAAATAAAGGAAATTCTCCAAGTCCCAGCCGAGAATCCCAACCGGGGCGTGGAAACATTGGTATTGCTAGGTGACTCCACCTTGCTTACTGGAAGTGTGCACAGAGGGGTTGGACAGGTATCGCTCAATTCTCCTTCTCTCCAGTTGACATACAATGGTGCTGTGTCTGGTCTTCCTCATCCATATGTCATGTCATTGCTACCAGTTCCGGAAACACATGCCTTTTGGGCTGGAACGTACCAAGGTCCTGCTTTTTCCATAGGTGGAGTCGAAAACCTAATCCCATTTCCACTGGATGAACCTGCTGGACCAGTGCATGAACTTCTATTCACGCAAGAAGGACACATTTGGATGAGCTCCAAGAAAGGGCTGTGGCAATTTCTTCCCAGAGGACAGCCCTTCCAAAATTTCACCACCAATCGAATCGATAGCCTTCGGCTTCCCTACGGAGACGTATTTGGCATATGTGAAACCCGGAATGAGGAAGTCTGGATCATTATGTACGATAAGGGATTGGCTCGGTATTGTAAAGGTAGCGATGGAACCTGGTATCGGCATATGTATACGCCAAAAGACCTGGGGTTGCCCAGCGCGCATATGATTGGGATTGATGAAGGGAAAGAGGGGGCCCTTTGGGTAACCAGCTTTATCGGATTAATCCGGCTCGAGTTACCACCAGTACCTGATCCCGCTAATCCTCCTCCACCTATTGTCACAAGGTGGGGTCCCTCAGCAGATGGGCTTAAAACGCCTTATATTGTTAAGGCATATCAGGAAGAGGGTGGTAATTGGTGGCTGAGTGATTATACGGGAGGCCTTACCCATGTTGCTATCGAAGAAGATAAATTAACTGTGCTTAAACGGTTTTTGACAACAGACCACCCCGAATTTGGCCCTTTGGATAACCGTCCAGGTAAGATTCAACAAGACCAAGCCGGCAATTTGTGGGTCATGTCAAATCTAGGGATGAGCCGTCTGTCCTTGAATGGCAAGGGAGAAGGCCGGTTTCGACATTTTTTCCTACCGCCTGTGGATTCAGCTAATAGGAGAGGTCAGGAACCCAGGGAGATTATTCAGGAAAGTGACAGCAGCTTTTGGGTCGGCAGTGCTGGTGGACTTTTTCATATCATCCTTCAGGGAGATTGGAGAAATAGTCCATGGAGCGAAGGTATCAGTCCCTTCTTATCTATTCAAGTGGAGCACTTTGACGAAGATGATGGTCTCACCAATCGATCTATCTACGAGATATTGGAGGATCGCAAAGGAAACCTCTGGATCAGCCATAATGCTGGAATTGATAAATTCGATCCTAAAACATGGTCTTTTAGGAATTACAATATAGAAGATGGACTACAAGGAAATGAGTTCAGCGAGAATGCAGTGGCCAAAGGCAAAGATGGGTTCATGTACTTTGGAGGATTGCAGGGGGTAAGTCGTTTTCACCCAGATAGCCTAACAGATGAATCCATTAAGCCGCGGGCAGTGATCCAGGAGGTTCGGCTGTACAACCAGCCGTTAGTGGTAGGGGAGAAGCACCCTCAGAGCAAAACTGTCCTTGATGCCCAAATATCTCATACCCAACAGCTTAATTTGTCCTGGCGAGATGATGTCATAGGATTTGATTTCACTGCCATAGGGTTTACAGAACCAGGCAGATATGAGTTTGCTTACAAATTGGAAGGACTGGATGAAGCGTGGCAGGAAATCGGTACCCGCAGGTTTGCCACCTACACCAATTTAGCACCCGGTGATTATACCTTGTTGGTAAAAGCGGCCAATGAGGATGGAATTTGGCAAACATCGCCTACCAAGTTGCGTATTTCCGTAAGTACACCTCCCTGGCAAAGCATATGGGCATATTTGCTGTATGCCGCCCTGGTGGTTGCGGGAATTTATGAACTCATTCGTTACCGAACGCAAGAAGTAAGAAGAGAACTGGCACTAAAAGCCAGGATTGAGCAAGCAAAGCTGGAAGAACGGGAGGTCGTCAGGGCACGTTCGTCGAGGGACTTTCACGATGAATCCGGAAATAAAATCACCAAAATCTCGCTGTACACCGGACTGCTCAAACAGAGACTGGCTGAGCAGCCGGAATCTGCTGCTATGTTGCAAAAGATCGAAGACAATGTCCAGGCGCTCAGTGGGGGAATGCGGGATTTTATTTGGTCTTTAGACCCGACAAAAGATTCCCTCGCAGATATGGCAGGTCGCTTGCAGGATTTTGGGGTAAAACTGTTCGAAGACACGCCCACCGAATTTTCCCTGGTTCAAGAGGTTGAAAATTCGGAAGAAATCAGCCTGGAATTGAACCTTCGCCGTCAATTGATCCTGGTGTTTAAAGAAGCCATGAACAATTCCCTCAAATATGCCGGAGCAGGACAAGTAGACCTTCTAATTCAGGGTAATCCTAATCGGCTTTCCTTTTATTTAGATGACAATGGAAAAGGATTTGACCCGGAAACATTGCCACGGATTAATGGACTGGAGAACATGAAAAGCAGGGTAGGGGAGCTGGGAGGAGAATTTGTGCTCAACTCCACGCCTGGCAAAGGCACCTGGATTCAGGTACATGTGCCGTTAAGGTAAACTACCCATTTGGGTAATGGTGCTTGCAGGTGAATAATGCTAACTTGAGTCATGAAAGAGACTGAAATCCATGTTGCCATTGTAGAAGACGATCCTGAGATCCGCCAATTACTGGTCATGCTAATAGATGGCTCGCCCGGATTTTCCTGCAAAATGAGTTATCCGGATGCAGAATCAGCCCTGAAGCCCCTTTCTACTTATCCACCTGATGTGGTGCTCATGGATATTCAAATGCCAGGGATGAATGGTATCGAGTGCACCCGCCAACTCAAAGAGCAGCAACCCAACTTAAATATCCTGATGCTGACGGTACAAGAAGAAGATGACAATATTTTCAACTCGCTTTGTGCCGGTGCCACTGGATATTTGGTCAAAGACACCCCGCCAGTTCAGCTATTATCTGCCATTCAGGAAGCCCACGAGGGAGGTTCTCCCATGAGTCCACGCATCGCCAGAAGGGTAATCGCCTATTTTCACAAAGTAAAAACTGTCAAGAATCCTCTTTCTGAACGAGAAACAGAAGTACTAACAAGATTGTGTGATGGGGCTGATTATAAGCGAATTGCGTCAGAGCTATTCGTCAGTTCCAATACCATTAAAGCTCATATTAAAAGCATTTACAAAAAGCTGCATGTGCATTCCCGTGCCGAGGCGGTCCGGAAGGCGATTGAGCAAGGAATCGTATAGCAGTGATCGGTTTTCCCCGCTTAGCGGGATTTCGCTTTGCTCAACAGTGATCGGTTTTTGTGAAAATTAGGATGAGCAACGAACCCTGTACCGCCGTTATCCTAACGGCGTTTCATCTCCGGTCGGAGACCAGGGGTACGTGTTATACAGGATGATGAAAGTTGACCCATAAAATCCTCAACGATCAAAAATCATATATTCTAACTTGGAAAACTATAGTTGAAGTAAAACTTCACATACTGAAAACTGTAGACCGAAAACTGGTAACTTCCTTAAATATGCCCCATATGGGTAATTGAACCTCCTTCGGCTTTCCCTCACCTTTGTATCAACCCAGGAAATAACATTCGAACCCGGGCATAAGCCTTGGCCGGTTCGATGGTGAAAATCTCTCCCCTCAGTGAGCCTGGAAGGTATTGTTCCTTTTACCCCTACTGATTGATTATGAA
>JBCDIQ010000476.1:0-4068 GCA_039024295.1 Bacteroidota bacterium
AGGCATCCACTTGGACACTCATCTTTACCAAAGCCATTCGCTGCGCTTTGTTCAGTACATAGGGCGTTTCCAATTTTCCCAGCAAAGGTACGGTGGCCAGAAATTGGGTAAAATTATTGTGCTCCAAGGCTTCCAAAAATGGCGTGATGTTTTTCATTCAGTTTCTAAGCTATTCCCTTTTTGTTTTTATCCACTGTGCCATCACTTCCTTATCCGCACGGAGTTTTTTAAGGTTAGGGTGTTTCAGTATGGGGGTAATGTCTTGGATTTGATTACACTTCAGAATGTTTAGGTATTCCAATTGGGGCATGTGGGTGATGGCAGCAATGTCTTCGACCTGATGGTTTTTGAGTATGAGTTTTTTGAGTTTGACGAGAGGCTTTAGAGTGTCAATGTCCAAAAGCGGTGATTCGGTTTCAACAAAATCCTCTTCTTCATCCTCATCAAAGAAATCCTCTTCTTGTTCTACAGTGCTTATGTCTAAAAATTCCAGGTTTTTAAACGCCCTTAGTAGCACAAGGACAGTATCCGTAATTTCTATCTCCGATTCTAATGTCAGTTTCTTGATGTTCTCTTTTTCCAATGGAGACATGTCCTGTATTTCCTCAACCATATCCTGTTCATCCTCGAATTCCCAATGCACTGCTTCATGGTAGGCATAGATGGGGTAGTGCGCTCCTTTTCCAGGTCGCTCTTTAGAAGGGTTGAGCACATAAGCTACAGGGTTTTTACAGTTTTTGTGTCCGATGGATACATAGAAAGGCAACTGTATGGTGTCCTGTATTTCGGGAATGTCAAAAAAACCAGCTTCTTCCAATTGTTTACAAGCGTTATAAGTGTAACGGTGCAATTGGGCCCAGCGTACTTCCCATAGTAAATCCCGATTTTCACGGTTCTTTTCTAAGTATTCAACGTCTTTTCCATACATGGTACGGAAGAGTTCCTCTCCAATCGTCCACTCATCTTCTTCTGTGATCACTTCGTTGTATTCTAAAATCCCTTCGTTGTAGCAATACTCTCTTCCCACAGCATACGAAAAATCTCCTCCCTCGGACTCGTGATATAAATAATCCAGAAATCGGACGGGTTCTGTATGCTCTTCCTCCACATAACTGGTCAAATACATAAGGTCCCGTTGTATGGTTTCTGCCAGTTGCTGCACTGCTTCGGGGCGTATGGACCGTACTTTTTCAAATGCTTCTTTTATGTCAGCGGATAGACTTTTTTGCGTGAGCAGCTTTTGGCTTTTTTCTTCCCAGACCAATTCTAACCTTTTGTGGAGTTCTTCTTGAGTGACAACAGGTTGGCCTTCCTTCCAATCGTCCCGATTTTCCCAAGCCTGCAAAATAGATTCATTGGCTTTAAGCTCTTGTAAAGTAGGATGTTGAATGACAGGCGCAATGCTATCGGGCACCACACCGAACATGTCCAATAGTTTAAGCTGAGGTATCCGTCTCAGCCCTTCTATATTTCTTAGGCGCTCGCATCGGTTGATGTTTAAGCGCTCCAACTTGGTAAGGAGTTGTAGTGGTTCCAGCATTTGCACTTCGGTACCACCTATATTCAATTCACGTAGAGATGAGCAGGAGGAAAGCGGTGAAATGTCATTAAAATTCCCGTATTCTAAATCGAGCTTCCTTAGCTTTTTCAACTTCGAAAGCGGTTTGAGATCTGTAATGGGCCAAAGGGAAAGAAAAAGCTCTTCCAGGTTTTTCAAGGATGCGAAGTAATCTGGCAATGGAAAAGGATCTACCCATAGTTCATATAGTTCTTCTTCGTAAAGGGATGGTTTTTTATTAGTGAATATGTATCCCAAGGACAGTCTTTTGAGTTTTTGAAGCTTCGCAAGTGACCGGGGTACTTCGGCAAAATAACCATGGCCTTCTATGGTCAAAACTTCCAAGTTTTGAAGGTGGGCGAATCCTTTTGTTGGTATCCTGGATTCTTTTACCTGAATTTCTATGAGAAGGGATTTTAGAAGGGGAAGTT
The DNA here is from genome assembly GCA_039024295.1 of Bacteroidota bacterium. GTDB lineage: Bacteria > Bacteroidota > Bacteroidia > J057 > J057 > JBCDIQ01. Next base: position 1,990 of record JBCDIQ010000476.1, read on the forward strand.
TTTCGAATTCTACGACAAAGTCTGCTATGGGGCCATGCAGCTCCAGTTCTTCTAAGGTAGTCAACTGCTCAATTTCGGATGGAAAGCGTATGGTTGCTTCACGTACCGTATCGATAATCAAGCGTTTTAGTTTTGGGAATTTACCCGCCATATGTTGAATAGTGCTTATCGTATCTTCCGTATGGACGTGCAAGGTCTCTAAGTCTTTAAAATGTGCGGCACATGGGACGTTGGCCGCTACAATCTCTAACCTTTTCAAAGGCAGCCTGAGGATGGGTTGGGGAATCAGGGTTTGGGTATTTTCATGGTGAAAGGTTACAGAGTTGACGCTGGGAAGTGAAGCAAACTCCTCAGGAAGTTGATAATCCGAAGGATAATTTTTAAATGTAATGTGATCTAAGTCGTTTAGACCGACAAAATTTTCTCCTAATACCTCTGTTTTCTCAAAGTCTATTTCCATAGACCTGATTTCCGGCAGCCAACCAAAACTTTTCAAATAATACAAATGGCGTAAGGATTTTTTACTGGGCTCATAATTTTCCAAAATATCGCACCAGTCCGGGTCTTCAAAATAGGGTTCAAAATCATAATCCCTTCGAAATTCTTCGGATTTTTTACCTAAATCCATCGCATACTTCATGGCCTCCAGTATCTTTTCCTTTTTCTTATCCTGGGCAAAAAGACACGCTATGTTGAAAGCCAAAATGGGGTCGACCACTTTTTTAGGTAAGAGTTCCACAACCGATCCGATGTATTTTGCTTTATTTTCCCGAACTAGCTTTTCCAGCAATCGCTCTACAAAACGCTGGTTATGATTGGACAGCTTGGATAAATGGGGAATGAGGGGAATCATCTCTTCGTATCCTATTTTTTCAGCGATCTTTCTTAGGGCCAGTTGTTCGGCCCAAGAAAGTGGGTAGGGCTCTTCAAGGGTTTCCACCAACGATATGGTCTTTAAGAATTCTTTCTCATTCCGATTTTTCAAGGCTTGCAGAAAGGGGTCTATACCATCCATATGCATTGCTTTTGTTTGTTATTCACTTTTGTTTGTTTCCTGTATCTCCATCGGCACGGCGCTCCTTATTTTGGATGCAACACGTAGGCCACAGGATTTGTATCAGTCGGTCTTATGGCTACATAAAATGGGCGTTGAAGGGCCTTTTTTACCGAAGGGCTTTGGAAAAACCCTTCCTTTTCCAGTTGCAGGCAGGCTAAATGGGTATATTTGGTCATTTGGGCCCAACTTAAATCGTAAAAATCGTAATCATCGAGATAAGGGTCATATTTATTGAAGAACGCTTCATCTTCACTGCCACGTACTTCCTCTTCTCTAAAGACCTGATAATGTAACGATTCAGATATAGAATACATGTTGTCATCGTCTTCATCATGAAACCAATCCTCATACCATAAAATGTATTGATGAAAGTCTGGGAGATAATCATTTTCTCTGTACTCACAAGTGCACGCTGGACCTACTGCATAGGAATATCCACTTTGATACTCTTCTCGAAGCAGATAATCTATAAAACATATGGGTTTTATCCGATTTTCCGCTACCATCCCAATCATATATATCAGGTCTTGCCGTATCGTTTTTGCCAATTCTTCGACCACTTCAGGTTTTACGGTCAAGATACCATCATACAATTCCTTGATTACCTCCGGCATTTTCAAATCCTTCAACGGTTGGCATTCTTCTTCCAAACGTTTTTCTATAATTTGAGCTAAATTTTTGTTGGTTATTTCCATTTGATTCATGTTTTAGGTTTGTTTTCCCACTGCGCCATTACGTCCTTATCCGCACGGAGTTCTTTTAGACTAGGGTGTTGTAGTATAGGAGTGATTTCTTGGATTTGGTCATATTCCAAAATGTTCTGGTATTCCCCACGCCATGGAAAACGAATGCTTCGTTTGTGTCATATACTTTAACGATTCCCCTCATTTTTTTGAGAATTAAGCTGAAAAGCGGTATGATGAATAACACCGCCTTCAGTGTCAACAGCAATTTTAAAGGATGTAGCCAAGGTATCAACCAACTGCGGGTGCTGAAAAAACCCTTGTTCTTGTAGTTGCCCA
>JBCDIQ010000477.1:0-4067 GCA_039024295.1 Bacteroidota bacterium
ATTGCTTTTCCATCTGTCATGTAATGGACAGAATCATGGGGGATGACCTGGAACCCAATTTTCTGATAAAAAGCTTTACTTACTTTCAGGTCCGGCGTTGGGGTGTGGAGGGTGATTGACATATTTAAATGTAGTCATATAACTCCGGCCAACAAAAAAAGGCTCCGGTTGGAGCCTTGCATGTATTTTTGAAAAGAAAGTCTTATTGTCCGTCTCCTTCTGGCATATTCCCAAGAGAACCCGTGTTAGGATCTGCTTCTTGTAGACCGCCGAGATCTTCGACAGAAGGAACAGCAGTCGGTGCTACTTGGTACGCTTTATCTAGGGAGCGCGCAACCTCTGAACCGGTTGGTTCACCAGTTCCAGCTTTTCCTACAATGTTTGCAAAGAATGCAACAGCTGCCAAGCCGATGGCAAGGCCCCAGGTAAGTTTTTCAACAAACTCTGTACTGCGGCGTGCGCCCATGATTTGACCTGCTGAGGAAGCACCAAATGTGCTGCTCAGGCCACCGCCCTTGCTGTTTTGGATCACTACCACAAAAATCAAGGCTGCAGCAACCAGGACACAAACAAAGCCAGCTATAAAAAAGGCTATTCCGCTCATATTTTTTCGATTTGGGCTTCGAAGTACGTACTTTTTTCCGGGAATAACAAGCTCAGTTTCCGGTAGATCCGAATGGCTTCATCAGGTCTTCCCTGTCGCAGGGCGAGCTTGGCCAATGTCTCGGAAACGAGGTCCTCATCTTCTTCTACACTCGTGAAGGCTTCTTCCGCCGGTTCCTCGAACTGGGTAGGCTTCGATTCTTCCTCACGCTTGAAGGAAGGCGGGTGTTCCAGGAAGTTATCAATCAGTTCCCGGTCCTGCTGCTGCCAGGGATTTAATTCTTGTATGGGAGATTGGGGGTTAAAATAGGCAGCATATGCTTCTGGAGATACCTGAATTTTAATGGTTTTGCCACCAGCGTTATAGGTGAGCTGACGTGGGTCCCAATTTTCCTTTTGGTCTATGGCTGGCTCATCCGATGATGACCATGTCGTAGGCTCATTTCCTTCTGATGGTATTTCTTCCTGTGAAGGGGAAAATTGAATAACCTCTGCTGCAGTCGAAATCAGAGAAGGCGCAGGCTGTTCTGGCTGATGTGGCGTTACAGGTGGAAGTTCGGCTGTCATCGCTTGGATTTGCTCACGCACTACTGGGTAAAGGCCCATATATTTTTCAACCCGCAGTTGAATTTCGGTGTTGAGAAACTCGTGTACATCCGTTCCTCGGCTATCAGTCGCAAGGGTAAACAGGCCACTGCCTTCCACCTTTGGCTGGATAGCGTCTAATGAAAGCACCGAAAATGTCTCATGCACGGTCCGCTGTTCTTCGGGGGAGGGGAGCAAGGAGACATCCGGCATATCAGTATCTTTAAATGTGAAAAAGACATTGCCCTCCATGTAGTCCTTGAGCAAGGAGCGGTTGGCGGCATATACAGAAGCAGAAAACAGGCTTTCTTCCTCTTGCTCCAACTTGGCCTTCAGAAAATGCAGGAGGCCAAAGTAGGGATATTCCAACAACAGGCTATTCAGGGAAATTCGTTCCTTTTCAGGGAATTTCTCACGGATGCTCTGGCTGTATAGTTTTAGCGGAACGATGGGGAAGGCAATTGAGGGTTAGGTGTGCAGTTTACTGTTTTCGGTTTTCAGTATTTGGAAGATACTTCCTTTGACTGATAACTGTAAACTGATCGCTGAAAACTTAAATGATCACTGAAAACTTAAAAATAAGTTATTCTTACCATTTTCCTATTGACTCATTGAAAATATCCTGGGTGAGCTGGGTGACCACCTCTTCGATGAACTCTTGCTCGCGGGAAGAAAAGTTCTCTGTAGCAGCAAAATCCACGAAGCTGGAAAAGCTTTTTTCCCAGCTGTCACTGGGGTTCACCCCGTTTTCATAATTCACCTTCACCGTGATGGTGAGGCGGTTTTGAGCAGCGGTCACTCCATCGGTAATGGCCACCGGGCTGATGGTATAATTGGTGATGCTGCCACTCAGGGTCACATCTGCGAGTCCATCAATCAAATCCAGCCTTGAACGGGTAAGGAAGATATCCTGGAGCTCTTCTGTAAAGGTCACGCTCAATGTTGGAACAACCAGCGGGGCCTCATTTGGAAATGCCGGAATGGCTATGGTTTTGAGGTTGGGATCCTGCCCGCCGCCACCCGTAAAATTGAAACTGGGGATGCACGCGGAAATTAAGGTGAGGATACCGATCCCGATCAGCGTCAGGGTTATTCTCATCAAAAGGGGATTAAAGGCTGATGTCGTAGTTTTTGATTTTTCGATAGAGGGTCCGTTCGGATATGCCGAGGGCCTGGGCAGCTTTACTTCTGTTGCCGCTGTGCTTCAACAGGGCCTTTTCGATCATCTCCCGCTCCTTCTTTTCCAGGGAAAGAGATTCTTCTAGTAAATGGGTGCCTCCGTTGCCACTTTCGGGAACCCACTCGGCTTCCTGGTAACTTTGACCCTCGTAGCTGGTAGGAGGAAAGTAGGCGGAATTGCCAAACGACGGATTATAAGAAGTAGGGGAAGGGGCAAATTCTCCATTCCCTACTGGTTGACCTTCATTCCGGCCTTGGATGCCCATGTAAATGGCCTTTTTGAGTTCGGCTACCTCCTTGCCTAGGTCATAAATGAGTTTGTACAATTGATCTACCTCTTCCTGGTTGGCCTCGCCGTGCGGTCCCGTTTCATCTCCCAACCTGACCACGCTGGGCAGGTACCGCTCTCGGATGAGCAGGTTTTGTTCTAATGTTTCCGCGGTAACCAGCTCTCCACGTACCAGCACCGTAAGCTTTTCTGCCAAATTCCGCAGTTCCCGGACATTTCCCGGCCAGCGGTACTTATATAACAGCGGCGTAGCATCAGGAGACAAGACCACCGGATCGCGGCGGTATTTGTCCGAAAATTCCATCGCAAAATACCGGAACAGCAATTCGATGTCATCTCCTCGTTCTCGCAATGCTGGAACCTGGATGGAAACGGTATTGAGTCGGAAATACAGGTCTTCCCGGAATTTTCCCTGGCGAATCATTTCTACCAGGTTTTTATTGGTGGCGGCAATGATGCGTACGTTGGCGCGCTGCACTTTGCTGGAGCCTACGCGGAGGTATTCGCCATTTTCCAATAGGCGCAGCAGCCGTGCCTGGGTGGCCATGGGCATTTCTGCGATTTCATCCAGGAATAAGGTGCCATTTTCTACTTCCTCAAAGTATCCTTTTCGGGATTCATAGGCAGAGGTAAAAGATCCTTTTTCGTGTCCGAATAATTCTGAATCCAGGGTGCCCTCTGGAATGGCGCCGCAGTTAATGGCCATGAAGCGCTCGTGCTTCCGTTTGCTGAACCCATGGATAATCCTGGAAAACACGTCCTTACCAGTTCCATTTTCCCCTGTCACCAATACCGTTACCTCTGTGGGCGCTACCTGCATGGCAACCTCAACAGCGGTATTGATTGCCCTGCAATTGCCAATGATACCGTACCGTTGTTTGACTTGTTGAATGGTCATGAAGCTTTTTTCCTCTCGTTCAGCCAGAAAAACGGATTCGGGCTGTCATTTTGTCATGAGTATAGGCATGGATACGGGAAAAAGCAAATTGGGTTATGAAATGGGGTGGGGGGGGTGCGGTTGAGAGTTGCTGTTTTGGATGGGACAACTCTTAGGCTACACACAGGCCGACCGAATGGGAGTCCTATTGACGTGTATCTATTGTGCGCTATAGTTTTAGTTTTTTCTTTAGTAAATTCTCTTTGCGATAAAGTTCATTTGCCGATTTCTTATTTGCCATTATATTGGATGAAGAGTCTTTTACTTCATATAAAATATTATCATATTCAAGAAATTCCAGTACAGTAATTAAATCATCATAATCGTCTTGAGAAAATCTAAACTTACTTGCTTTATATTGAGGATATAAAAAATCAAATGCTTCCAGCATTAATTGTCTACCTTGTGATTCATTCTGATTGTCAAATAATAATTCAGCTAATTGAATTTTTGCGCTTATGTTTCCAAATTCTG
>JBCDIQ010000478.1:0-4042 GCA_039024295.1 Bacteroidota bacterium
CCATGACGAATCAGGTATACTTTCATGAGGGAAGCGTAGCGGGTTCCTTAAAGTCTTGTATAACGTTGTACAAGGTATCTCGCTCAATGGCTTCAAAACCCGCACTGTGGATCAAATCCACCAATTGCTCAGTGCTCATAGCCGGCGTCTGCTCTTCAGAACCTGCCATCGAATAGATTTTGGTGGTGTCATCGATCGTACCGTCAATGTCATCTACTCCGAAAGACAATGACATTTGGGCCACATCCCGCCCAATCATGGGCCAGTAGGCTTTCACATGATCGAAATTGTCGAGGTAAATCCGCCCGATGGCGTAGTTTCTCAAGTCTTCTATCACGGATACCTCTGGCAAGTGAGAAAGCTCATTGTCCTTGTTACGGAACTTCAGGGGAATAAACGTTTGAAAACCGCCAGTTTCATCCTGTAGTTCTCGTAGGCGCCGCATATGGTCCACCCGGTGCGCGTAAGTCTCTACATGACCGTACAGCATGGTGGCGTTCGACCTAAGGCCGAGGTTATGCGCAGTGCGGTGTAATTCTATCCATTCTTCTTCCGAACATTTCCCTCCGGCAATTTCTTTGCGAATTTCAGGGTCAAATATCTCTGCTCCCCCTCCCGGGATGGATTGTAGACCCGCCTCAATCAATCGCTCTAATCCCTCGCGATACGATACCTTCCCTTTTTTAAAGATATAATGGAATTCAACCGGTGTCAGGGCTTTTATATGTAGCTCAGGTCTGTGAGCTTTGATCCGGGAAAATAATTCTTCGTAAAATGCCAAATCATACTGAGGAAGGACCCCGCCAACGATATGCACCTCGGTTACGGGCTGCCCATCAAACTTCCGCACTTCATCCATCATATCCTCCATACTAAATTCCCAGCCATCTTCCCGTTTCTTAATCTTTCGGCTGTAGGAGCAAAAGGCGCAATCATAAATACATACATTGGTAGGCTCCAGGTGGAAGTTCCGGTTGAAGTAGGTGGTTTTTCCATGTCTGTTCAACCGGATGTGGTGCGCCAGCATTCCCAAAAAGTTGAGGTCTGCCGATTCATATAAATACAGGCAATCCTCATTGGAAATACGCTCCCCCTGGAGAACTTTTTGAGCAACCTCACGGCTCCGTTGGGGGAAGGAATTCTGTTCTATGAGTTGGTTAATAAATTCCATTGGTTACAATACGAGAATCTTTGTAAAAGTTTCAGAATATTCAATACAAACTAAAACTTTTGTTTACCTATAAATATATGAAAAAGTTTATATACAACATGTTAGAACACAAAATGTTGGAACGGTTGGTGCCTAAAATCCCTACATGCCTAACAGAAATTGGGTTTTTCAAAAAATAGTAAAAAAAGATTGGCCTAATCCTGTGCAGCAAATTGTACATGTGGAGGGAGTTCAGATTCAGGAAATTTCTGTATTTGATCTAAGTGGCAGAAATATCCTTCATCAGCAAACAAGCCCTGAAAATACGTATCACGAGGTCGGCATTTCACCCCTTTTACCAGGCTTATACCTGTTAAGAGTTAAAGGGGATAACTCTGCTAAAACCCGTATTCAGGTACGTTAATACTTCCAGTCGATTTCACCTGAAATAACTCGTGTGGTAAACTCCCTGAGCCAGTCATCTTTAAGGGCTTGGGGGGTTTTCAATATGGCTGATAAGCCTTCCCGAGGGGTTTTGATGAGTAGCATCACGCTATTCAGAAAAAGTCTTCTAGCAGACTCCGCTTCATTGCCAAAATCAGGCCTCTGCCCTAAAGCTGCCCTAAAATTGCTTATTTTCCGTTCAATTTCTCCTGTCTCTTCTCCACCTAGAAGGTCAATCCTGATTGACACAGCCATGTACATGTCAAAAAATTGTTTATTCCTCGAATATACATTTTCCAGATACGAATAGTCATTTTCATGCTTGTAGTTCCAGGTGTCAAAATAAGCACGAAAAAGTTTGATGACGCTTTCTATTGCTCCAGAATGCTGCATTTTATCGATATGCTTGTTGAAGTAATCCTCTGCTTTTGAAAACCGTTGATTTCTAATAAGCACCCTCAAATGCAAAATGAAATAATGACCAATTAATCTTCCATTTTGAATAAAAAAGGATTGCTCTTCCCCAAACTGATGTACCTGTTCATACAATTTAAAAGCCAATTCACTATCTGTTTCACTCGTTTGGTTTAACTGAGGAATTGTAAATCCCAGCAGTAGCATATATACAAACTTGGCATCTTCTGGTAATAGGAAGGAAAATACAGCATTGAACTGTCGAAGCAGGTTCCTGGAAGATTCTGGAGAATAGTAACCTATGCCTTTACTTTTTGTCAGAAAGAAGTTTTCATACAAGTCCAGGATCGCATTTGAAGAGACGGGTGAGCGTAAATGGATTATAGGTAGATTTTTATGCTGATCGGCACATAAATGACTTATCAGGTTCTCGAAAGATGCTGGATGCCGATATTTTTTACGTTCTTTTTCACCTTTTATCAGGGATAAGCTATGACTTTTTAACAATTCATGGTACCCGGCGCTCAAGGCCAGGTAAACTCCTTCAGTAAAGTGTTCCTGAATTTCAAGCTCAATGAGTTCTTCCTCTGTAATTTGGGATGCATTTAGCTGGGTCAACTGAATAAGCTCCAGCATTTCTTTATAAAAATGACGATCTCGGTGTGGTTTGTTCTCCACATAGGAAATGGCCAGCCTTAATTCCTCTAAGGACCTTGGTTTATTTCCGCCATTTTTGGGCATGGTGGATACCGACTTATAGATGGCTGGAGATTTACAGAAAGAAGGGATTCCGTTAAGCGATTGTTCCAATTGATCTTGAAACTCTGGGGTAACCTTCTCCTTAAATGACTCATAGATGTCAAATAGTTCCTCCTTTGAGGGGAAGCCTTTTCTTTTCAAGGTTTCTGATAACTGTATGAGTGTTGATAGCACTTCCTTTGCCGTATCCATGTATTCCTTCGACAACTTTGACGTTGCTTTTAAAAAACGGTTTCCCGACTTAAACACGGTTCCTAGTAGATGTAGCGCATCTTTAACAAATAGTTCCATCTGAGGAAAGTACCTTTCTTCAGGAAGGTACCCGAGGGAAATAAGACGGGCACAGTTAACATGGTATCCCACTAGCCTAAATAAGAGGTTCAGTTCAAAATAATACAGGACACCCCAAATAATTGCTCCAGTATTAGTGGATTCAAGGTTGTGATCGGAGGTCTGATATTCTTCATACAGTAGGCTAATGTGCAAAAATAAGTCTGCATCAACCTGCTTTTGTTTCTTAAATGCTTTTAGACATCCTACGTATATCCCTGGTACCTCCTCCTGCTTTCCCCGCCTTTTGCATTCCTCTATCAATCTCACCTCAAACGGGGAAAATCCCATAGGCACCAGGTAACACCGCCGATACTCCTTTGCATGTTTGGCAATATGGCTAATGACCTGATCTGCAAGGTTCGTTCTGCTTTTTTCGGCAGCTCGTGAACTCGTTTGCCATTTCCGGGTAAACCAGTCACGTATTCGATCTGTCAGAACCATTACTTTCCCCTCAGAAATGTGCGCAGGTATTTCCTCCCTCAGGCTGCAAATTTGGTCATAGGTCGACACCGCCTTTTCTCGTTGTGCCACCTTGCAGTTTTTTTCCAAATAATCTCTAAAAGGACCTAATTCCGCTTCGTTCATGAAGTGAACCAAGTACCACACAATTCCTTTCATAAATGCTTACCACCGGTTATCTTAATAAGTAACCGAAAAAAACCAAAAAGTGTCAAATTGAAGAGGAAAAAGCTTCTGATAACTACCAGGAAGGACTGCCCAGATTGTTACGATCCCTGTCAGGGTTCATTGGTAATTCCATTTGATTTTACCCGAAGCAATTCGCTCGATAAGTCCCCTGATCCAATCATCTTTGGGGATTTGAGAACTTTCCAATAGGTCAGGTAAATCTTGCCGGTGGGTTCGAATGAGCAGCATGACATTATTTAAGTAACTTCTGCTATGTAATTCTCTAAACTTATATAAATCAGGCCTTTGCCCCAA
>JBCDIQ010000479.1:0-4034 GCA_039024295.1 Bacteroidota bacterium
CATCTGCAAGCTTTTTGTCCTCTTACTTGCAAAAGATACACATTTTTAGCCAAATTTGCTAGAAAAACTAAACACAATTAATTGAAAATCAATTGATTATTAGTTGTTCAGCAGGCCCTACTTAATCAAATGTTAAACTTGGAGGAACTCTAATGACTCTAATGAATGTATGGTTGGGAATTCTCTCACCTTGCTTAGCTTAAAATTGAATTGATTGAATGGAGCTCATTGAAACATATAACTTAGGTTTTCAAGAACGAATCTTTGACAAGATAATGCTATCTGAATCTGAGTGGCTAATTCGAACAAGAAATAAAATTGTTCATTTTAAAGATTCCATAGTTAAAAAGACGATCCAAATAAACCAATTTGGAGATATAGTAGATACTGCCTGGGGAGGAGATTATGCATTTTGCGCATTTTCAAATTATGCAATCCTAATAGGAATTGACAGATGTTTTTGTTGGGAATTAGATAATTATAACTTCAACGAATCATTGATTGTAAATGCTCCTCCTGAAAAATACAGCAATCCATCCAAACTTCTGAGACCCTTCAAAGCAAGTGCTAATGAAGCCACTGGGGAAATTTGGGTATTATTTCAGTCTGCAGTCGCAGGAGATTCCTACTTGTTTGCCAGTTTACATTTCGCAAAAGATCGAAAAATAAAGTGGTCTGATAGACAGGTAAAAAATTTGAGAAAAGACGATTACCCAATAAAGAAATATCAGTTGGTGAACGATGAGTATGAAGCTCCAAACGTAAGTGATATATGCCTGATCGAAGAGAAAAAATTCTGTTTTACTACTGGCTTTCACAAGGCTTACGGAAAATATGACATGGACTATTCCATTTTAACAGAAATTAACAATCATCAAAGATCAGTATTTCAATCAAAATGCGAAGAAAGTTGTTTTGGCCTATTTAGCTCGGATAGAAATTATCTTTTGCTAAAACCACTACATAAAAATGGAATGACTAAAGGAAAGATGTATGTCAAAAAACTGTTTAGGGATGAGTTGATTCCATTAAAATACCCGAGAGGAACGGCTAAATACAGAATTTTAGATATTTTTGGCAATATAATATTAATGTCGAATGACAGCTTTGGTAATTATCCGATGTACTATTTACATAAAAAGGAATCTCTAAAACTCTTTAGATTAAGAACTACCCTTTGAGGACAGCAGAGGGATTTATATGCTTATTCTACTCCCCAGAACCCCTATCTTTGCCCCCACAACCCCGCAATCATGTACAAACACCTCATTCGTCCCCTGCTGTTTTCCCTGGACCCGGAATATGTTCACCACCTCAGCTTTACGGTTTTGGGCATTCTACTCAGTATCCCGGGCATAAAGCAGCTCATGGGGCAGATATTTACCGAAGACGACCCTGTGTTGCAAACCGAAGCATTTGGGTTGACCTTCAAAAATCCAGTCGGCCTCGCAGCGGGTTTTGACAAGGACGCCAAGCTCGTGGATAAATGGCAGTACCTGGGATTTGGGTTTGTAGAAGTTGGGACGGTTACGCCCCGTCCACAAGTGGGCAATCCCAAAAAGCGACTCTTCCGCTTGCCACAAGATAAGGCGATCATCAACCGGATGGGGTTCAATAATGCAGGATTGGAGGCAATGGTAAACCGTCTGAAGAAGCTCGATCAGCATGAGATCATTATCGGCGCGAACATTGGGAAGAACAAAGACACGCCCAATGAACAGGCAGCAGAGGACTACGAGAAATGTTTCCAGGCCCTTTTTCCCTACGTGGATTATTTTGTCGTGAATGTGAGCTCTCCGAACACGCCCGGCCTGCGCGATTTACAGGAAAAGGAACCTCTCACCCGTCTGTTGCTCAGGTTGCAGGAATTGAACAATGCCCAAACAGCACCCAAGCCGTTGCTGCTGAAAATCGCCCCCGATCTTTCGGAATCTCAGCTGCTGGACATCATCGAGGTAGTACGGGATACGCAGCTCAGTGGACTAATCGCAACGAATACCACCATTAGCAGAGAGGGCTTAACAACTCCAGCCGAGGCGGTAAAACAGATTGGGAACGGAGGATTGAGTGGTGCGCCCCTCACCGCCCGGTCTCAGGAAGTCGTGGCGTTTCTGTCTCAGAAAACCCAAGGAACGCTCCCAATGATTGGGGTTGGCGGCATTATGGGACCCAAAGATGCGCACGAGCGGCTAGAAGCAGGCACCAGCCTCATCCAAACCTACACCGGATTTGTGTACCAGGGACCTGGCTTTGCCAAGCGGGTATGCAAGTCGCTTGCCATTGCGCGAAAGCGAGAACTGTCTCACTAGTTGGACACTATACAATAAATTGGCCAATGGGTAGTTATATATGCCGTGATCTGACAACACATCATCATTAACTTAACCCGTTTTCCACATGAAAAAACCTACCCTCATCAGGCTCGCCATGGCCTGCATGATCTGGCTGGGAACTACTGTGGGGCTTCAGGCTCAATGTGTCATTGATACCACTGCCCCCAATATCCCCGGCGTGTATCCCGATTCTATTCCGCCTTTGTTAGGATGTAACTTTGGCGAAACTGACATCACCTTTGTATTTCCCCGGGACACCACGGTGACCTTTGCCGGCCAGCAAATCACCATTCCGTTTCAGTCGTTTACCATTACAGGCATTGCCGGACTTCCAGCTGGCATGACTTGGCAGTGTAACTTGCAGCCCGACTGCGAGTACGATGTCTCTCCCAATGCCGTTCAGCCTGATACGGTCGGCTGCATTCGGATTTCCGGTACGCCCACCATTCCAGGCACCTATCCGCTAACGGTATTTTTGGACGTAGACCTTGGGCCCACCTTCGGCACCAGCCAGGCCAGCTATAATGCCCAGATTTCTGTTTCGCCTTGTGTATTCACCGGAGCTTGTTACACCTACAGCCTCAGTACCAACTGCGCACCAGCACAGTTTGATGTGCAAAACAACATCAACAGCTTGGGGCGACCTGGATTTTCCTACCAATGGTCTTTCACAGGCCCGGGCCTAAACTATACCACGGCAGATGAAAATCCACTACCTCAGACAGTTGCACAAAGTGGGACTTACATCCTGCAGTACGAAGCACAGGTAGACACCATCGGCTTTCTGATGGATTCCATTGTAGTCAACTCCGTGAACTGTGGGGATGCATTTGGCGGTGCCCCGGACATTTACTGGATTTTGAAAGATCCTGTAGGACAACAATTGGTAAACACCTCTAGTAGTGTCCTGAGTAATTTCAATTCCTTCCCACTTAACATTGGCTATCCCCGCACCTTGTTGGATACCGGAATTTACACCCTGGAAGTGTGGGACGATGACAACATTGGAGGCGACGATGGCTGTGCAGACGGCAACAATAATGCCTCTGTAACCCTAAATGTCCCGACCCAAAATACAGGTGCCAACGTGGTGACGAGCGGGGGACTGACTGTTACCTTTTACCTAAGCAATCCGATTTCAGTGGTGAGCTGTGCAGATACGTTTACCCTGGATTCTATCCCTGTAGCTCCCCAGGTAATGCTCTTGGGAGATACGACTTTCTGCGAAGGTGATTCCGTAGAGCTCATTGTTTCCACCAGAGATTCTGTTCAGTGGCTGCGAGACGGCTTTCCGATTCCCAATGCAAATTCCATCTCCTATATGGCAAAAGAAGGAGGTCGGTATGGCGTTGAAGTGATCAGTTCCACCTTGTGTCGAAATACTTCTCAGCTTTTGGAGCTGGATGTTGTAGCAGTACCCGTTCCCAGCTTAAATGTTTCTGGGAATGAATTTGAGGTAGCAGTTTTTGATACCTCCCAATACACTTACACCTGGCTAAAGGATGGCGTGGCCGTTGGCACAGGCACCCAATTTGTTGCTACTCAAAGCGGGGTTTACACCGTTGTGGCTACGGATAAGGATACCGGTTGTGAAGCCAGTTCCGGTAGCGTGACTTACACAGCGACTTCCCTGAGTGAAGCGGACTTCTTTGACAGGTTTGAGGTGTACCCCAATCCTACCCAAGACCGGGTGTACCTTCA
>JBCDIQ010000480.1:0-4004 GCA_039024295.1 Bacteroidota bacterium
CGGCAGGTTGTTAGGTCTTATGCTCAAGCAACAACTCACAGCAGGTAATATATTCGAAATTGCTCCCTTCTTCTCCTGGAAAAAAAATGCGATCACCAGCTCTTTAAGGTTGCTGATTTTTGCGAGGCTCTCTCCTGCCCTGCCGTTTGCCATGACCAATCTTTTACTTGGCCAATTACCCCTGAAGTGGGGCACCTACCTGCTGGGAACCATGATAGGGATGCTTCCCCGAACCGCACTTGCCTGGTGGTTGGGAAAAGAAGCTTCTACCATTTGGGAAATTTTACAGGGAAATACCCAGGCAACTGCCTGGACTTGGACGACCCTTTTGTTATTGGCACTTTCTACCATTGGGCTATGGCGGATATTCAGCCGTAACAGCCAATGAGCACTGAAACGCTATAAGAAAGCAGCTTACAGCTAATTTTCTTACTTCTGTCTACCACAAGTGTTTTTGCAGATTTTCATGCCACGCTTTATCTTGTGAATTAGCAACAAACTCATCCTATGCGCGATCTGAAATATTTGGTGGCATATATCCTTCCCCTCTTACCGACTTTAGGCTTCTGGTTTGGGGGAGCGATGGCCTACTTGACCCCACTGGTTATATTTATCGTCTTTCCTTTAATGGAACTCTTCCTTCCAGGAACTGAAGAGAACCATTCACCTAATACCGAGAAATCGCGTTTTGAGAACCGCTTTTTTGATGTGTTGCTTTATTTGAATGTGCCCATCATGTACGTGCTGCTCGCCACCTATTTTAGTCTACTTACCTCCGCCAATTGGCCTACCTGGGAATGGGTTGGACATACCCTAAGCCTGGGGATGGTCTGCGGGGCCATTGGCATCAATGTAGCACACGAGTTGGGGCATCGCACCAAGAAATACGAACAATATTTGGCCCAGGCACTGCTGCTTTCTTCCTGTTACCTTCATTTTTTTGTAGAACATAACCGGGGACACCATAAGCATGTGGCCACGCCCCTGGATCCGGCCACAGCCCGATTAGGCGAAAGCGTGTACGCATTTTGGATTCGAAGTGTGTTTGGGGGCTGGAGGTCTGCATGGCGATTGGAACAGGAAAGATTGGAGCGGAATAAGTTGCCGTTTATCTCCTGGCATAACGTGATGGTTCGCTTGACCCTGCTGCAGTTGGCAGCATTAGCAGTAGTGGGGATTATCTGGGGGCCATTTGCAGTAGCTTGCTACCTCTTGATGGGGCTAATTGGTGGGCTGATGCTGGAGACGGTCAATTACCTGGAACACTACGGAATCGTTCGTGATGAAATTCGTCCCGGAGTTTACGAACCTGTGAAGCCATGGCATTCCTGGAACAGCAACCACAGCCTGGGAAGAATTCTGCTGTATGAACTTACGCGTCATTCAGACCACCATTACCGGGCAAGTCGCAAATACCAAATCCTACGCTACCACAAAGAAAGCCCACAACTGCCCACCGGTTATCCAGGCATGATGGTGCTATCCTTATTTCCACCGGCATGGTTTCACATCATGCACAAACAATTGGAACGCACGCAAGTTGATCATGCATAAATCAGCTTGCCAATTATGGTGAGCTGAATATTGCCATTCATTAACTGCTGTTTGTATGCCGGTGATCCACTGGTTCCGTCGTGATTTACGGCTGGACGATAACCATGCGCTTTTTCAGGCCTTGACCTCAGGCGAAGAGGTCATTCCTTTATTTATTTTTGACCGGGAAAT
Source organism: Bacteroidota bacterium (assembly GCA_039024295.1). Taxonomy (GTDB): domain Bacteria; phylum Bacteroidota; class Bacteroidia; order J057; family J057; genus JBCDIQ01. The sequence goes on from JBCDIQ010000480.1 coordinate 1,726, forward strand.
TCTGGATGAATTGCCTGAAGCAGATGCACGCGTAGAGTTCCTGCACCAGACCCTGCATAGGATGCAAAAAGAACTGCAAGCCTTGGGGAGCAGTTTGGTGGTAAAATATGGTCGCCCGATGGAGATTTGGAAAGAGCTGGCCGATTCAATCGAATTCTCCGCTGTTTACACCAACAGAGACTATGAGCCATATGCGCGCGAACGCGACCCCATGGTGGCAGAGCTGCTGGCAAGCCATGGAAAGGCTTTTCACACCTTTCAGGACCATGTCATCTTCGAAAAGGACAGCATTCTAACCGGGGGAGGTAAGCCTTATACTGTATTCACCCATTTTGGAAAAAAATGGAGAGCCAACCTAACGAAGGAGCACCTCGCAGAATACAAAACAGAGCCTCATTTTGGCCAGTTTTTCTCCTCTGAGCCTCGCGAAATTCCCTCGCTTGAAAGCATGGGATTTGTACCAACCGACACTGAATTTCCGCCTCGAATTCCAGACAAGGAAATCATTAAGGTCTACGATCAAAAGCGCAATTTTCCTGCGGAAAAAGGAACAACACATGCGGGCATTCACCTACGCTTTGGCACCCTGAGTTTGCGAAAGCTTGCCCGGGTGGCAAAAGCCTTGAATGACACCTATCTGAACGAATTGATCTGGCGGGACTTCTACCAGCAAATTTTGTGGAACTTTCCCCATGTGGCCGAAGGTCCCTTTCGTCCAGAGTATGCGCATATCCCCTGGCGAAATGATGAAAAAGAATTTGATAAATGGTGTAAGGGGAAGACCGGATTTCCATTGGTGGATGCAGGCATGCGAGAACTGAATGCCACAGGCTACATGCACAACCGCGTCAGAATGCTGGTGGCCAGTTTTCTGAGCAAGCATTTGTTGATCAATTGGCAATGGGGGGAGGCTTATTTCGCAGAAAAGCTGCTCGACTTTGAATTGGCTTCCAATAACGGCGGCTGGCAATGGGCTGCCGGATGTGGGACGGACGCAGCCCCTTATTTCCGGATATTCAATCCGGAATCTCAGCTAAAAAAGTTTGACCCAAAAGGTAAATATGTACGCAAATGGGTTCCTGAATATGGAACCCCGGTTTATCCGAAGCCTATCGTAGACCATAAATCTGCCCGAGAAAGGTGCCTGGACGTATATAAAACAGCACTAGAGGCTGCCAAAGCAGGGGTTTAAGCCATAATCCCGACAGTTTTCTCCAATCTCAAACTCTATTTGCTACTTGGCGATTAACGTTTTATCTTTGCACTCCCAAGAAAATTTATTCGATGATTATTATAAAAGTAAAAGACGGAGAATCTATTGATCGTGCTTTACGCCGCTATAAGAAGAAGTTTGAGCGTACGGGTGTGCTCAAAGAAAAGCGCCGCCGGATGTTTTACCGCAAGCCTTCTGAAGTTCGCAAAGAGGAAATGAAGAAAGCGGTGAACCGCCAAAACCATTACGCCAAGGAAAATTACTAATTCCGACTGAGTTCGGTTTTTAGGTACCATATAACATTAGCTCATCCTCAGGATGGGCTATTTGTGTTTGGGGCATTTGCTATCCTTCTCAAATTTTTCTAGCTTATAGAAAGGTCTTTTACATGGATAACCACCTTCCAGCTAGATTTCTACAACATCTCCAACAAGAAAAGGGGTATTCACGCCATACCTTGACCGCTTATCGAAGTGACCTGAGAAGTCTGGAAGAATTTCTGTGTAAACATTACGAGCTTAGCTTGTCGAATTCTGCTGAGGTACCTAACATCACTCCCCGGATGATTCGCGCATGGGCGGCTGATTTGATGGAAGGTCAGCACCTGAAGGCCAAAAGTATTTCCCGAAAGCTGTCCTCAGCAAAATCCTTCTTTAAGTTTCTCCAGCAGGAAATAGGACTTTCCACAAATCCTGCAGCAGTAATAAAGCTTCCCCGCCAGCCTCATACCCTGCCCACTTACTTGCGGGAACAAGAGACCGAATGGCTCTTTGAGGAAAACCTCTTTGAGGATTCCTTTGAAGGAGCAAGAGACAGGGCCATCCTTGAGCTTTTTTATGCGTCGGGCCTCAGGCGGGCTGAGCTTATTCAGCTAAAACCTTCAGACATTGACTGGGACAGCCGGATGCTAAAGGTAACCGGCAAAGGCAATAAGCAACGCTTGGTTCCTTTCGGGCAAGCAGCAAAGGAGGCAATGCAAGCCTACCAACAACAAAAATCACCCCTCAGTGGGGTTAACAGTCACTCTCACTTTTTCGTAAAAAAGGATGGTCAGCCGCTCTACCCA
>JBCDIQ010000481.1:0-3986 GCA_039024295.1 Bacteroidota bacterium
GTTGAAAACCACCCTCATTCATCCGATTAGAGGCCCCTCTGGTTGCTAATCCATCTCGTGTACATCTTATAATGTAGCTTTCAGAAAAGGCTGCATTTGTACAAGTCGGTATAAACCGGCACCCCATTATTCATTAAACCAACTCAACATCATAGACTTACAGTCTGATTGATGGGCGTTTCTCACCCTTTTATATACGCCTGGCTGTTAAGTCCATAATTTCTCATTACTATGCGAAATAAAAATACAGTAATCGCGCTACTGATTATTTTCACCGCGATCTGTGCCTATAACCTGTTCTGGACCTATGTCCAGTTTGACATGGACGCAGAAATGTCCTCCTTAACAGAGGAAGTAGAGGCGATTAAGAAAAAAGACCTCAAAGACCGGACGGCTGAAGATACCTTGGTTGTTGAGGAGTATGAAGAAAGACAATATTCTGGAGGTGAGGATGGAAACGACTTCCAAAAAACCTACCAAAAAGCAATTGATAATTCTTTTACCCTTGGGCTTGACCTTCAGGGGGGCATGTTTGTGACCCTTGAAGTAGGCATTGAAGCCTTGGTTAACCAGCTGGCTGGCACCTCCGCCGAGGATTCTCTTTTTTCACAGGCTATTGCGCGTTCTACCAAGCGTAAGCAAAACGAACAAACCCCTTTCGTAGATATTTTTTTAGAAGAACTCCGAGAGGTTAACCCTAATGCAAAGTTGGGAGCAATCTTTGCCAGTCCTGAGCGAAACATCAGTGTGAGTACGCCAGATGCGGAGGTGGAAGAAATGCTTCGTACGGAGGCCGAGGCGGCTATTGACCGTACGTTTAACATCATTCGTACACGCATTGACCAATTTGGGGTAGTTTCTCCAAACCTACAGAAGCAGACCAGCTCTGGACGTATTCTGTTGGAGCTTCCTGGGGTAAAAGAGCCTGAGCGTGTACGTAAGCTCATCGGTTCGGTAGCCCAGCTTGAGTTTTGGGCCACCCACACCATACAGGATGCATTTCCGGTGTTGAACGAAATGAACGAGCGCCTGAAAGTAATTGAAGGGCTGGTCGAAGAGGATACCACTTCTCAGGATTCTGTGGTTGCCGATGAGGCAGCTGCCGAGGCTGCTATTGATAGTCTTGCAGCTGCAAGTGACAGTGCTGTAGCAGATACTGCCCTGGACTTAGGTGATTTGGCCACTGATCAGGATTCTCTTGGAGATGACGGGTTGTCTGATGATGAGCGTCGTCGGAAATTCAAACGAGAGAATCCTTTATTTGCCATTTTGAGCCCACCAGATTTTCAGCGGATTTCAGCTACTTCCCCTGTGGTAGGATACTCTCTATCTACTGATACGTCTGAGGTGAATGAAAAACTTAACATGGAGGAATTGCGTGAGTTTGTTCCTGATGACATGGATTTTGCCTGGACGTTCAAGCCCCTTGAAGGCACAGATAATATTTTTGCCCTGATTGCGATCAAAACCAATGCGGAAGGCCTTCCTGCACTTACGGGGGAAGCTATTTCCACCGCCCGTCAAAACTATGACGAACGAGGTAACGTGATTGTAAACATGACCATGACCCCAGAAGGGGGTGCGGAATGGGCGCGTATCACCGAAGCCAACGTGGGCAAATCAATTGCGATCCTCTTGGACGGACTCGCCTATTCTTATCCAAATGTGAATGGCAAGATTACCGGCGGCCGTTCTCAGATCATTGGGAACTTCACCGTTGAAGAAGCAAAAGACCTTTCAACAGTGTTGAAAGCAGGTCAGTTACCAGTTCCTGCTCGAATTGAGGGGGAAGATGTGGTAGGACCTACCTTGGGTCAGGAAAACATCAATAGTGGATTGTACTCCTTTATTGGTGCGTTTATCGTAACGCTCATCTTCATGGCCTTCTACTACAATAAAGCAGGGCTGGTGGCAAATGTGGCCCTAATTGCAAACTTGATATTCATTTTGGGTTGTTCGGCAGCCTTTACCATTGTGTTGACACTACCTGGTATTGCTGCTGTGGTGCTCACGGTCGGTATGGCGGTGGATGCCAACGTACTGATCTTTGAACGTATACGAGAGGAATTGAAAAAGGACAAGACGCTAAAAGCTGCCATCAAGTCCGGCTTTAGCAATGCCTTCTCCTCTGTAATGGATGCAAACATCACCACTTTCCTGACAGGTGTTATCTTGCTGGCGTTTGGGGTAGGTCCGATTCGTGGTTTTGCCATCTCCTTGATGATTGGTATTGTGACTTCATTGATTTCAGCATTGATCATCACCCGTTTGATCCTGGACTACTATGCGAACAAAGGCAAGGATTCCATCACCTTTGGCTTCCCGTTTACCACTGGGCTGTTTGACCGGATTAAAATAAACATGGTAGAGCGTCGCAAAACCTTCTATATGGTATCCGGTGCAGTGGTACTGGTGAGCTTGCTTTCCTTTGCACTGATTGGTTTCAAGACGGGTGTTGACTTCAAAGGTGGCCGCCAGTACGTAGTGGCTTTCCAGGAAGATAACTGGGATGGGTTGACCTCTGCTGATGTTGAGACCCTACGGAAAGACCTGACCGAGTCCTTTGGAGGAGAAGAGCCAGTGATAAAAACCCTGAGCTCTGACTATCAGGTATTGGTAACCACCAGTTATAAAGCTGAAGACCGCGAAGCTTCGACCGAGGTAGAAAAACTACTAGCATCGGGTATAGATAAAAGCTTGGGACAGCAGGAGTGGATTAAAAAGAGCTCCAGTGACGTGGGACCTACTGTGGCGAGTGATATTCAGCAGGCTGCTTTCTTGTCGGTTGTGTTCTCGCTGATTGTGATCTTCCTGTACATCCTGATCCGTTTCCGTAAATGGCAGTACAGTGCCGGTGCGATTGTGGCGATCTTCCACGATGTAATCATTGTGCTGGGGGTCTTTTCTTTATTGAGCCTTATTGATCTGCCGTTTAATGTGGAAATCAACCAAGCGTTGATTGCAGCCTTGTTGACCATTATCGGTTACTCCATCAACGATACCGTGGTAGTGTTTGACCGGATTCGGGAAAACCTGGGCGAGATGAAGTCAAGCGACATCAACGATGTGTACAACGTATCCATTGACCAGACCATCAGCCGTACGTTGATTACTTCTGTAACGACTTTGCTGACAGCGTTAATCCTGTTTCTCTTTGGTGGTGATGTGATTCGTGGGTTTATCTTCGCGATCATTATCGGAATTGCAGTAGGTACTTATTCCTCCATTTTCGTGGCAAGCCCGATTTCTTTAGATTTAATCCTAAGAGACAAGGCCAATGCCCAGCCTGCCAAAAAAGGTGCGAAAGCCAGGAGATAACGATTTGATATTTCTAACCGTTAAATTAGGGTATGCACATATGTGCTGCCCTTTTTTATTGATACCCCACATGCGTAATCTACTGCTTCTTTTCTCTTTTTTGTTAATTTATCCTTGTACTTCTCTCCAGGCTCAAGATGAAGTATGGCGGACCTTGTTCAAGGTGGGATATGACAAAGTAGTAGACAAAGATCTGGGGTATGAGGTGATGTATCCCATTTTTCCGGAGGAAGTAATGGCCCTGAATGGCAAGGAGATTACCATAACAGGATATATTATCCCCTTGGAAGATGACATTGGATACTTTGCCTTTTCTGCCTTCCCTTATGAAAACTGTTTTTTCTGTGGGAATGCCGGCATGGAGACGGTGATGGAGGTTTATGCAAAAAAACCATTGAAATACTCGCCCAAAGCGATCACCATACGGGGCAAGCTTAAGATCAATGAAGAGGACATTGTGAGCCATCTGATGTACATCCTGGAAGATGCAGTGTTGGTAAACTGAGCTAATCATTTCCTATGAATCAACAACATATTCTCTTGATCGCCATCTCCTTGGGAATCATGGGAAACCTCGTTTTTTCTCAGGAGCCCACTTTTTACAAAGAGACCTTTGCCCAGGAAATCCTAAAGTATCAACCTCAAAAAAGAGCAGGGGTATCGGAAAA
>JBCDIQ010000482.1:0-3973 GCA_039024295.1 Bacteroidota bacterium
CACGCAGAAGCTGCCGTTGCTTGGGACGGCAGCTCATGGAAAAAATTGAGAAATAATTCTTCAAGTCGACCTCTTTCACGTGGGAAAAACATCCTAGATATGGTTGTTGTAAACAACTTATTGATACTATCAGACTTTGAGAATTTTGTCAGTTATGACGGTGCAAGACTACGTTCCATCAAGGATCCTTTGTGGCAAAACCCTAGCTCGTCAGATCGAATCATGGCAATGAGCTCTTTCAATGGAGAGCTGATTGCAGCTGGTAGAGATGGTTCGACATGGCCCGTTAGAACCTATTATCTCGCTAGATATGACGGTGCTAGTTGGCATTTTATTTCTATGCCTACTGACACAGTCGCTTTCGAAATAATTGAGGAAATTAATGGGAAACTATATTTCACGGGGGCTCAAATTGTCAGGGGGGATTATGTCCGATCAAAAATTCCGGGATACAGAATGTATTCAAATTTGGTTTTTGATGGAAGTAAATGGAGTCCATTACGACCATTTGTGGCAAATTCCTTTTTTGAGGGTGGTTACTTAGATTATGGCAATGATATATATGTATCAGGGGATTTCCTGGACACTTGTACCAATTTAGGAGGTGGAGTATTAAAACTTTGTGATTTGGAAAGCTGTAAATCTATTTCAGGCCATGTTTTTAGAGACCTAAACAATAATTGTGCTCAAGACTCAGGAGAAACCAATATTGCTCAACAATGGGTCAGCGTTCAACCGGGTAATTACCTTGCGCAAACTGATATTAACGGAAATTATTTCTTCACACTGGATTCTGGCTCTTACACGGTGAATCTGTTAAATGTCCCATTCTTTCAATCTAACATTTGTAACCCCAACGGGTATACAGTCAAGCTAGATACAATTAACTCCAATGCCACAGGTATTGATTTCCCTCTTTTTCAGCCAAGTTCCTATGATGACCTTTCCTTAGTTATTTCCCCTCCCCGCTTCCGCCCAGGATTTGATGCACGCATCCATTTACAATATGAAAATAAAGGGACGGATCCTCAGAATGCAAGGGTGGAGCTAATCCTTGACTCTTTGATCTCTTACAATAACTTCAGTTCCCTCAGTCCTGACACAGCAAAAGGAGATACCTTAGTTTGGGATCTTGGCATTTTTCAACCAGGAACCACTGGTCGATTATGGTTAGAGGTAAATACGCCTACTACGGCAAACTTTACTGATACCGTGAAGTTACTCGGAACTATTTTTCCGATTTTGGGGGATACAATTCCCGGGAATAACATCGATACCACCTTTACACCTGTTACAGGTTCTTTTGATCCCAATGACAAGCAGGTATTCCCAACAGGGGACGGCCCAGAAGGAAATGTTCCGCCAGAAACCAAAACCCTGACGTACAAAATCCGCTTTCAGAATACTGGGACAGATACGGCATTCTTCGTGATAATTCGAGATGAAATCAGCTCTCTACTCGATTTAAGTACCCTCAAAACCATTGCATCCAGCCATCCCTTTAGCTTTCAGGTAGACAGAAACCAAAGGGTCGGTTGGCGATTTGATGATATTCTCCTTCCAGACAGCAGCACCAATGAGCCTGCCAGTCATGGTTTTGTTACCTTCACGATTAATCTGAGAGACAGCCTCCCAATCGGCACTCAAATTACCAATCGAGCAGCTATCTACTTCGATTTCAACATGCCGATCATCACCAATAAAACGAAGACAACTCTGTTCGTTGAACCTCCTTTTTTCGGATTGACGGGTCATGTGTTTCAAGATATTAACAACAACTGCATCCAAGACCCAGGCGAGGCAAATATTTCCGAACAATGGGTGAGCATTGAACCAGGGAATCATATCGTCTTAACTGATGATAATGGAGACTTTACTCTGCCTGCTGATTCTGGCACCTACACCATCAATCTGGTAAATCTGCCAAGTTATTGGTCCAATACCTGCCAAAACACAGGCTACACCGTAACACTTGATTCAACCAATACCTCAGCCACTGAATTGGACTTTGCGCTTTCCCCGGTACCCAATGTGAACGATTTGTTCGTCAGGGTATCTCCTCCCAGCTTCGTTCCAGGAGCTGATTCCCGCATGTACCTGAATTATGAAAATATCGGCACGGAATCGCTTAGCTCTCGTGTAGAATTGGTACTTGATCCACTTGTTACCTTAAATTCAGCCTCACCATCGGTGACTTCTATCCAAGGTGATACCCTGGCATGGGATGTAGGGCTGCTTACCCCGATGGAAAAAGGCCGCATCTGGGTAGACATAAATACCCCCCTGACAGCCCAAGTGACTGATACCATTCGGCTGGAAGCTTCGATCTCGCCTTTTGTTGGAGATTCAGTGGCTTCAGATAATAGAGACACCACTTTTACCCCCGTTTCAACTATTGCCGAATCCGATGACAAACAGGTGTTCCCAAAAGGTAATGGACCTAATGGAAATATTCCACCAGAAACCCAGCAGTTGACCTTTACCATTCGCTTCCAAAACACCGGAACCACTCCCGTATCCGCTGTACAAATCAAGGATGAGCTGGATTCTACCTTAACCCTGACCACTCTCAAGACCATTGCATCAAGCCACCCCTACACCTTCACGGTAGAGGAAAACCAACGTGTGAGCTGGCGATTTGACAATATCCTGTTGTCAGATATTGGTTCTAACGAGCCTGCGAGTCACGGCTTTGTGACGTTCAGGATTGACCTAAAAGAAAATCTGCCTGTAGGCACTCAGATCACCAATACCGCAGATATCTATTTGGATAATGCTCAGCCCCTCATCACCAATACCACTCAAAATACCTTGTTTGAGGAAATTGTGAGCATTGACATGGGAAAAACCTCAAGCCTGCTCACCATCTGGCCGCAGCCAGCTGAAGAGTGGATGAACTTATCGATGAATCAGTACTTACAAAATGCTGCTGTGGTGCTTTATGATTTACAAGGCCGTCAAGTGGCTCGTTATACTGAGCTTTCGGGTGAGCAGATCAAGGTGCCTACCAGAGATTTACTACCGGGTATGTATTTGCTTAAAATCGCTGATGGAACAGGACAGCAGGCTGCTGCAAAGGTGGTGGTGCGGTAGCGAGAACGGGTATTAGGTTAGGTGTTAGCTATTGGGTATTAGGCAAGAAATGTGGATAGCATTCACCAAGCTTGTACATACGATACCCTGGTAGTTTAGGCCTCCGTCCATAAAGCGGGTGGTTACCTACACGCTACTTTGGGCGTTCGGATAACGGCGGTACGGAAATACACATCCCCAAAACCAAAAAGGCCCCTCCATACGGAGCGGCCAAAAACCTCAATCAATTATCTTCTCTATTAGGTCTTGTCGATGGCACCCATCACGCGCTGCATGAACGCATTGAGGGCTTCTTTGCGGGGTGTTCCAGCTTTTACCATCTGATGTACCTCAATGGCACCGTAAAAATTGGAAAGAACCTCGCCGATCACATCTATCTCTTCATCCTTCAGAGATTCTAACTCAGAAAGATGCTCAAGCGTTTCGATGGCTTCGATCACAAAGTCTTCATCGTTTTCAGCGATGAAGTCTGTCATGTGCTTAATGATGGGCAACCTCATCTACCAGTTCTTTGAGAACGTCAAATTTATTGGTCTGCACCTGTCCCATCAGCTTGCCATGTGCATACCCAGCAAAGGTAGGCAGGTTATCTACTTGGGCCAGCTTACGAGAATTGGGATACTTTTCAGCATCCACAATCACAAAAGCCGCATCGGTATGCTCATTGGAGAGCTTCTTGAACTTGGGCTTCATTACGCGGCAGTTGCCACACCATGAGGCAGAAAACTGGACAAATACCTTGTCATTCTCTGCTATTAGCATTTCAAGGTTGTCTTGCTTCAGTTCTTGAACCATATCTGAATGTGATTAAAGGGTCAAACTTAATGGGAACTCAGGTAAGAGGCTACGCCATCGCGATTGGCTTGCATCGCTTCTGAAC
>JBCDIQ010000483.1:0-3969 GCA_039024295.1 Bacteroidota bacterium
CGAATAGATTCATAAGCCCTTCTTTTATCTGCCCCAGAACCTCCGACTTGAACATAAAAAGACTCTACTTTTCCGGTACCAAGATGTATGAGTTTAATTTTAACCTCACCTTTCCCAACAGTAAAATCTTGGCCATATCTTTCTTTGGTCTCATAGTCAAAATCTTCTTTCAAAAGACATACACACTTAAGATTTGTAGGCACAGAAATTTTCTCGATTATACTCACTCCCTGTTCCCAGAGTAAATTCTGGTGCTTATCAAAAAAAGCTTTTCTGAAAAAAGAGGTAGTTGATTGAAATTGGTTTTGAATCAAACAATCATTCAATACGGATGAAATATTATTCCTGTCCTCTAAATCAGCAATGGCAATACTCCCTGAATATTTTGAATTAAATAGTGGACTCAAATTCTTTGGAGTGGATGGCTTCGGAGTAGGTTTAACAATATTTTGACTTGGAGAATTTTCTGAAGGTGGTGGAACAGTTTGGTTTCCCGAGGTATCAGTGGTATCTGGTAATACCGTTTCTGGTTTGGAAGTGCCTAAGTTTTCAATGGTATACTTTACCAATCCATATCCCAAGAGTAGCAGAATAGCAACAATAATGTTCCCTGAAAGGGAACTCACCCATGAACGAAACCCCTTTTGTTCTTTTCCCATTTAATTAAAGGTTGAAATGCCCAAATGGATACAATGAGTTAGCTGCCATACTTACAACCTTATCTAATTCGTAATGATTTTAAATGATAATAGTGAAGAAAATCACATCATTATTTTTACAAATATTGGTAAAATCTATCAGATTATAAAATTTCCAATTTTATGTTTAGGTACCACAGAATTGATCCTTAGTTTTTCTATGGCTGAATACTATAAGGTCCATTTAGATAAAAATTTCCAAGAATACATTATAATCCTGTTCTAGAGGAATATTTAGTTATCCAACCACCAATTCCGTCACCTTCATAAGCTCCCTAACCAGCTCATCATCATAGGCATCTTGATGCGCCGTTCCCCAAGTGCCTTTTGCCTGTCCCAAATCATTGTCAAAATATTTACCGGAGACCCCTTCGTATTCGGCGGCCACAGCTAAATCGTACAGGATATTGCCTCCCTTATCTGCCGAAGACCAATAACGGCCATAGCCTTCCCGTACCATGTTGGTGTTGAGCAGCGAGCCAGGATTTACAGCTGTTACCGCAACAGTCGGGTGCTCCTTTGCCAGATGGAAGCTCCACATGGTGAGGGCCAATTTACTTTGGGCATAAGATGCTTGAGAGGATAGCTCCTGCTTCCCATGTAGCGCTTCCATAGATACCGGTGCCTGGGCTGCGGAACTTAGGTTGATGATCCTGGGGGAAGGGCTCTTTTTTACCAGGGGAATAAGAGATTGAGTCAGTAAATAAGGGGCTAAATAATTGACCACAAACCGAAGGTCAAGGCCATTTGGAGCGAAGGTTTCGGGACTTTTGAAGACACCTGCATTGTTGATGAGCACATCAAGTTGAGAGATGGTCTGCACAACTTCCTGGGCCATGGATTGAACTGCCTTCAGGTCAGAAAAGTCTGCCGTAAATCCTTTCACGCGATCATTACCGGAGCTGCGCTGAATTTCTGCGACCACAGCTTGAAGTTTCTCGGAGTTTCTGCCGTGGAGAAAGACCCGGTGCCCTTCCTTCGCCAGCTTCTCTGCTGCCAGCTTTCCAATACCATCGGTACTGCCAGTGATTAAAATTGTCTTATTCATGGGGAAATGTGCTCAGGTTGATGGGTATGAAAGTGGGGGAGTACTTTTTGGGCTAATTGCTCCAAGGTACGTTCAATATTGGCTGAATTGAATCGGAGGTTGAGGGCTACATGATTTACGCCTAGCTCTTGAAGGTGGTGAAAATATTCTATCAGTGTATTGGCACCGCTCCTGAACCCTAGGTGAATGGGCTGAGGAGGGAAGTCATCTTCATCCTGCAGGTCAACATACAAGGGTTGCATAAACGGCTTGTCAAAAGGGTGATCCGCAGGAATGGAGGAGCGCCATTGAGACAGGTTGTAGGCCTGCATGTGCGAGTTTCTGGGGTAGTACATCCACCCGTCAGCGTGATCGGCAATCCAGTCAAGGGACTGACGGCTATGCCCGGTCACCAGAATGGGAATCTTATGCCCCGTTGCTTTAGGCAACATATCTATCTGGCCATTGACCGTTCCCCAATGGTTCGTTTCAAATTTGGGGTAAGCTTCCTGGGCCTGTCGAATGTAGCTGAAAGCTTCCCTGAACTGTTCCCCACGGGTTTCAAAATCGATGCCCATAGCAGGATATTCATCAGGCCTGTCACCAGAAGCGACCCCCAGGATTAATCGGCCTCCGGAAAGCCGATCAATTGTTGCAGCTGATTTGGCTACATGTACTGGGTGGTGCAAGGGCAAGGCGATGCTTCCTGTACACAAGGCAATTTCCTTGGTTTGGCCTGCCAGGAACCCCAGGTAGGTAAACGGATCATAGGTCTGACCCGCGTCGCCAAAAGAAGGCACATTAAAAGGCACATCCCGAACCCAAACAGCCTTGAAGCCCAATTGCTCTACTAGCTGTACCCGCTCAAGATGACGCTCCATATTGGGTACCGGGTGTTGAGCATAGTTCTCAATCGGAATAACCAGGCCAATACTTAATTGCCCAGGACGAAAAACCCGGTTATAGGCTTTGTTGATGGATTCAAATGGTTTCATAGGAACTGGCTGCCTTTACAACAAGGTACGAGATGCTCCCACAGGGCAATTGCCTCTCGATTTTGGCCGATGCTAATGGGAATTGAATAAGTATTACATGACAAAATTAAGAGTTAAAACCAAGAGTATTATGGTAAGTAGTATGGGTATTGTGGTAAGTTTAGGGGATTTTTATAGCGACTAATTCAATTTTTAGTTTATAGTGACTAGTTTTATAGGAAATTTACCCAGTAAATGCAGGTAATTGAGGCATATAAACCTTTTGAAGTACAAGAAATAACCCTTGCACAATGGCAGCACCGCCCAGTCAAGAACAATTTTTTTGAACTGGTCCTCATCAAATCAGGAACAGGAACCCAGTGCATTGATTACAATGAATATGCTTATACCCAAGGCAGTCTATTTCTGTTACCGCCCCTAAAGTGCCATTCCTTCCAAATTGGGGAGCCTACCCAGTTTGTTTTTCTAAAATTTACCTCAAGTTTTTTTACGGGCAATTTACCTGATCTAACTAGCCAACAGGAGTGGTTCAGGGAGGCTGCTTACATCCTTTCAACTTACAACCAGCTTCCGGGAGACGTGATCCACACCGAATTGGACCGACAGCATATTTTTTCTTTAATAGAACTCATCCTGGCAGAAAACAGGAATTTCAGACAAGGTTCTGTTGCGTTAATTAAAAGCTTGATGACCAGTATCCTGGAAATTTTGCTTCGCAATATTCGTCAGAGCCCATTTTACGAAATTGAGCAATCGCATGACCGAGATGATCGGATTGTCAAACTCCTCAGCTATATCAATGAGCACATAGCTGAACCAGAATTGCTCAAGGTAGAACACCTGGCACCTACCTTTTCCATCTCCCCTTCCTACCTAAGTGAATTCTTTCGGAAAAATGTCAAAATCTCTCTCCGGGAATACATCATCAAGACCAAGCTAAAACTGGTGGAAATTCGGTTGTTGAATTCCAATTACACCCTTTCCGAAATCGCAGATGAGCTCAGTTTCACCGATGTTAGCCACCTTTCTAAGACCTTCAAGCGGTACGCGGGCATTTCCATTCGGGAGTTTAAAAAGCAAAGGGAGTATCGACTGCTGAAACGGAGTTCCTGTTAAGATTACCTTAAAACGAAGCCGCTTGTTGCAAATATTTCCGAAACGGTTGAGCCAGTAGATAGGCTTTTTCAATCATGGGAATAAAATCATCGCTCAGCACTTCTGCTTCCGAGAGGTTTCGTGAGACAACGAA
>JBCDIQ010000484.1:0-3964 GCA_039024295.1 Bacteroidota bacterium
AATTCCCTTGTTCACCCATCATTTCCTTGATCATTACCTGATCAATTTTGGCTTGGACGAACAAGGCCAGCCCATACAGGGTCAAAGGCCATGCTTCATACACTAGCTCCAGGGCCGTTTTGCGACTAAATTTCCACTTGAAGATGGATTTATTATCCAGGGTATAAGACAGAATCAGACCAGAAGCGGTAAAAATCGCATCAAAAACCACTATGTAAGCAAACCAAATCAAGTCTGCCTGGATATAAATAAGGTAAAGTTTCAACAGAGAACTCACCACAATTTGAACCATCTGCACACGTGCAATCACTTTCGCCCGCACTTGTGACCGATAGACAAAGTCGATTACCCGAAAGGAACGGAACAGTTCCGCCGACCCAATGATAAGGATCAGGGTATTGGTGAAGCTGTCGTTGCTGGTGAAATTAACCGAAACCATGATGGCCAGCATCATGGCACCAAAACCCATGACTTTCAGCCAGTAAGCAGTTCCGGTTATTTCGTTTTCTTTAGAAGGATCACGAACCAGGTCCCGTACGGCGATTTTATCTAGGCCCAGTGTGGCAAAAGCTGTGAAAAGGCCTACAAAGCCTTTGGCATAATTTAGGAGGCCAAAGTTTACTGGTTCTAGGAATCGGGCCACATAGATGCTCACCGCCATGGCAATTCCCAGGCGGAAAAACTTTTCTCCCATTAGCCAAAAAGTATTGCTGAAATACTTTTTGAAGCCTTTGGAACTGGTTATGTTCTGTATTTTGGAGAGGACGCTCACTGACGTCAGGGTTCGGTGTTATGATAAAGGTTCAGGAACTCCTTTACAGGCCCCTGAACCTTGGTAATAATTAATGGGCACTTTATAAGATCACACAACCATTCCGGCAGCGAGGGTCTCATTGGTAAACTCATCTACCAATATCACGCTACCTGTGCTGCGGTTACGGGTGTAGCTATCACTCATGATAGGCACAGTGGTGCGTACTTTGATCCGGCCAATATCGTTCAGTCCCATGTTGGTATCATCTTCGATCCGGTGGAGGGTATTCACATTTACTTTATACAGGACATCCTTGATCACACAGCGGGCATCACGAGAAGTATGCTTGATGCGGTACTTTCCACCGGGGACCAGCTTTTTCTCGTTCATCCAACAAATCATCAGGTCGAGGTCCTGAGTTGCTTCTGCCTGGTTCTCTGGTTTGACAATCATGTCACCACGGCTGATGTCGATGTCATCTTCCAATGTCATGGTCACGGACATCGGAGGGAATGCCTCTTCGAGTTGGCCATCGAGTGAATCAATTGACTTGATCTTTGAAGTAAAACCAGATGGCATAACCACCACTTCATCACCGGGTTTGAACACCCCACCAGCAACTTTACCTGCATAGCCACGGTAGTCATGGTACTCATCAGACTGAGGGCGAATGACATACTGTACAGGAAAACGAGAGTCCACAAAGTTGTTGTCGTTACCTACATGAACCGTTTCCAGGGTGTATAGAAGAGGGGAACCCTTAAACCAGGGCATATTTTCAGATTCATCCACTACGTTATCCCCTTTCAGTGCGCTGATCGGAATGTAGCGAATATCTGGGATGTCGAGTTTGGAGGAGAAGCTTTCAAACTGCTCACGCACTTTTTCAAAGGCTTCTTCCTGGTAATCAACCAAGTCCATTTTGTTGACGCAGACCACCACATGCTTGATCTGAAGCAGGGAAGCGATAAAAGAGTGACGCTTGGTTTGCTCTACTACTCCGTGACGCGCATCGATAAGGATAATGGCGAGGTTCACGGTAGAAGCACCGGTAACCATGTTACGGGTGTACTGGATATGGCCAGGGGTATCTGCTAGGATAAACTTTCTCCGGGGAGTTGCGAAGTAGCGATAAGCCACATCAATAGTAATCCCTTGCTCACGTTCGGCTTTCAGGCCATCAGTAAGCAACGCAAGGTCGAGGTAATCAGCTCCTTTTCGGGTGCTGGTTTCTTCGATAGATGCAAGTTGATCTTCGAAGATAGATTTTGTGTCATACAGCAGGCGGCCAATGAGGGTACTTTTTCCATCATCCACACTGCCAGCAGTAGAAAAACGTAACAAATCCATTATGATGAAGTTTCAGAATTTGGACAAATTTGACATGCAACGGCTCATTCACTTGGTCTACAAGTGGAGCATCACAAAAAAATGGTATAAAATAACAGGCAGGGAGAACTCCCTGCCATATGTATACTAGAAGTAACCTTGCTTCTTACGGTCTTCCATGGCACTTTCGGAGCGCTTGTCATCGGCACGTCCGCCACGCTCAGTGGTGCGCGTCGCAGCAATTTCGTCGATGATTTTTGGAATGGTGTCAGCTTCAGAAAGGACCGCACCTGTACAAGTGGAATCCCCGATGGTACGGAAACGTACGCTGCGTTCTTCAAAGTGCTCACCTTCCATCAACGTAATGAAGGGCGTATCGGCTAATAACACGCCATTACGGTTTACCACCTGGCGCTTGTGGGCGAAGTATAGATTTGGCATGGGAACGTTTTCCTGCTGGAGGTACATCCACACGTCCAATTCGGTCCAGTTACTGATTGGGAACACCCGAAAGTGCTCACCTGGATGCTTGGAGCCGTTGAAGAGGTCCCAAAGCTCTGGACGCTGGTTTTTTGGTTCCCATTGGCCAAACTCATCACGGTGGGAGAAAAAGCGCTCTTTTGCACGAGCTTTCTCCTCATCACGACGGGCACCGCCTAGGCAAGCATCAAATTTGTTCGCGTCAATCCCATCCAATAAAGTGATACTTTGGAGGGCATTACGGCTGGGGTTAGGTCCCTTTTCCTCCTGGGCACGCCCGGAGTCAATGGTGTCCTGTACAGAGGCAACAATCAGGGTAGCCCCGATGTCTTTGATGAACTTGTCGCGAAATTCGATGGTCTCATCAAAGTTGTGCCCTGTATCCACATGCATCAGCGCAAAGGGAATACGAGCAGGATAGAATGCTTTACGGGCCAACCAGGCCAGGGTGATGGAGTCTTTTCCACCGGAAAACAAAAGGGCCGGACGTTCGAATTGTGCCGCGGTTTCCCGGATCACAAAAATAGCTTCCGATTCGAGTTGTTTGAGATGACTCAGTTTGTAGTCCATGCGACGAATCGATTTAAGGGTAATAATCTGATATTCAGTTAAAATACTTAGTCTCTAGAAATAATCGGCAGCAATGCTTCCAATAGCATGCTGCTTGACTCGATCAACTCTTGTTGATCAGTTTTAATCTCCAAAAAAGGGTGTAACGGTGCTTCAAAAGGGGAATCAATTCCTGTGAAGTCCTTGATCTCTCCAGCTCGGACTTTCTTGTAAAGTCCTTTGACATCCCTACTTTCACACACTTCTAAGGGGGCATTTACATAGACCTCCTTAAAATCAGCAGGTCCAATGATGTTCCTGGCCATATCGCGAATTTCCCGGGTAGGACTTACAAAGGAACACAATGTGACCACTCCGCAGCTTAAAAATAATTTCGCAGCCTCAGCAATTCTCCGGATATTCTCCTGGCGGTCTTCCACGGAAAACCCAAGATTATTGCCCAAGCCCGTACGGATGTTGTCACCATCTAGCAGCATGGTCACGAAGCCTTGGTCGAAAAGTTGACGTTCTAGTGCTTGAGCAATGGTGCTTTTTCCTGATCCTGACAGGCCGGTAAGCCAAACAACTGTGGCTTTTTGCTTGAGTTGGGTTTCCTTGACCTCCCGACTCAGGATTTTGTCAAAAATGGGGTGAATATGATGTTTGTCCATCAAAAAATTCCTTGTTGAAAACATGCCAATATCGACCTTCTTGCGAAAGGAACAGAAAAACTGTCAAATAAGGGAGCAAGTAAAGTCGGGGAGAGGGAATGAATTCGGAGTTTGTGTGTTAATCAACAATTTGCAATTAATATGCCACAATATACAGTTGGATCGAAATAGCAAAAATCGA
>JBCDIQ010000485.1:0-3938 GCA_039024295.1 Bacteroidota bacterium
CAATGAATCATCTTCGGATAAGGTAAGCGCAAGACGGCTTCCCCAGCGGCAACTTGCCAGGTACCTTGATAGCCTTTATAAACAGGTGAGTGCTCCTTTGGCATTTGGTATTCAGCAATATGAAGAGAAGGTTTCTGGTTCTGATAAGCTTTCGTCAGAAAAAGTACCACAGGAAGCGGTTTCGATGGCTACCATAAAAGTTCGCAAACTGAAGCAGCAGGCGGCTTCACAAAAAGCAATGAGGCAAGCTCTAAAAAAAAGATGGCTGGATCTTTCTTATGAATACTGGAAGCGTACTTCGGTACCGTTTTACGCCTTGCTGTTCATTTTGATTGGCCTCAGCCTTGGCGCAATTTTGCAAAAAGGAGGAATAGGCCTGCCGGCACTGATCTCAATTGCCCTTGTGGTGATTTTGCATTTGATGAATGTGCAGGCAAAGAAATTGATGCGTTCAGAAACGGTTTCACCCGAGCTAGCCGCCTGGTTGCCTATTTTACTATTTGTCCCAGTTGCGGTGTATTTTCTAAGTAGGGTTCTCAAGAAGTGATCATCCTCCCCGGAAAAGCTCCAATTCCTGCTCGCTTCCCTTTACTTTTACCAAGCCCAAGTGCTCGAAGTTGTCACACAGACCATTTGCTTGCTTACGTACCTCACCTGAAATAAGCAGTTGGCTGTTGTAGGTCTTATTTAGCTGCTCGATTCTGGAAGCAAGAATCACCGTAGTACCGGTAATTGAATACTGCTTTCTGGTGGTATTCCCAATATTGCCAGTTACGATATTGCCGGAATGGAGGCCAATCCCAATTCGAGTAGGAGGGATTGCTCCCGAATTTTGAAGGTCTTCCACACAGCGCAGCATTTTTAGGGCGGCAGCTACGGCCTGGTTTGCATGATCTTCCCGGTGAATGGGCGCACCAAAAGTGGCCATAAATCCATCCCCCATGATTTGGTTGATGATGCCTTTGTATTCATACACGCATTCAATCAGTGGACTGAAAATGGTGTTTTGAAATTCAATTACTTCCCCTGGGGTACGCGCCTCTGCAAAGGGCGTGAAGTTCCGGATATCCAGAAATAAAATTGTTGCTTCAACCTCTTGCGAATTCAGCGTGCGGCTCTCCTCAAATAAGGCTTCCACCACCTCAGGAGATACCTGCTGGCCTAAAAGTCTTTCCACTTCTAACCGCTGATGCATGGCTGTAAGAGAATAGCCCAGCCTGCGGTTTATTTCGTAGGCCACTGCTGCTGCTGTAAGGCCACAGGCGAAAATAATTCCTCCTCTTATAAGGTAAATTGAATTTGAGGCATGAAGGGGATCATCGGTAACCACTGGAAATTGATTTGCTGCCCATAACCCAAGAACAATGAACTCAAGCGCACCGATAACTCCCAAGATCAGGCTAAGTTTTGGATCAAGGTGAAGGGCGGAAAGCATCAGAATGACAAAAGAAAGCAGGAAAATGGGGCTTTCAATCCAGTAGATGGACTTCTCCAGTGAGATTAAGATGAGCAAAAAAGCAGCAGGAAAGGAAATCTCTTCAATGGCTTGGAGGTAGGTAAATATGCTAGAAGTAGTCGTTCCTTTCCTTAATCGCCTTTTCAGGTAGATAAGGAAGAATACCTGATTGGCAAAAAACATGAAGGTTCCGCCGTAGATGAAGTAAATGGTGAGTTCATTTTGGAAAAGCGTCAGGAAAGGATGCTTACCAATGATGAGCGGACCAACGATTGAAAAGCTACCCGCGACCACCCAAATTCCCAACATAATTTGAGTTCTCAGGATTTCACTCTTGAGAATTTCTCGTTGGAATTCAGCTTGTTGGCTGGGGACAAATTGCTCCATATGGTAAAATACGAATATGTTGCCAATTAGATTTACTGGGAGCTTCTCTAACTTTGGCCTTCCATTAATTCAGCAACCACCTCATGGAGTGCATATCCATGTTGGGTACCGGTCTTCATGTGTTTGAGTTGGTACACACCGTTATTGACTTCTTCCGTTCCGATGATCAGGGTGTAGGGGATTCCTTTTTTGTCGGCATAACCGAATTGCTTCTTAAGCTTATCGGTACCAGGGTAGCGCTCTGCTGGAACGCCAGCTTCGCGTAGAGCCGCAAGTGCTTTCAAAGATGCTTCATGCGTCCCTTCTCCGAAATTAATGAGCAATACTTTGGTTTTGGTGCCTCCAATCTCTGGAAACAAGCCCAGTTCTTCCAGTACCACATATATCCGATCAGCCCCAAATGAAATGCCCACACCCGGAAGTCCCTTCAGTCCAAAAAGTCCCGTCAGATCATCATACCTGCCACCACCTCCGATGCTGCCCATCTGTATTTCGTGGGTTACCACCTCCATGATGGTGCCCGTGTAGTAGTCCAGGCCCCGGGCAAGCTGCAAGTCAAAGGGGACTTTGGCTTGCTTAACAGAGAAATACGTTAGGGTTTCAAATACCTCTTCTAGCTCATCCAGTCCCTGCTGTCCGGTAGGAGCTGTAGCAAATTCCTTGCGCAGGAAAGCTATTTTTTCTTCGTTGGTTCCCTCAAAACCAATAAGCTCCATTACCTTCCGAGCGG
Source organism: Bacteroidota bacterium (assembly GCA_039024295.1). GTDB lineage: Bacteria > Bacteroidota > Bacteroidia > J057 > J057 > JBCDIQ01. The sequence goes on from JBCDIQ010000485.1 coordinate 2,574, forward strand.
AATCTGGCGAGATTCCCCTGCCTTCCATTTCCGATATTACTTTCTCTGCACCGATCTTATCCAGTTTGTCAATGGCCACACACATATCGGTAAAATGGTCTTGACATCCTGCCGCTTCCGCAAATCCGGAAAGCACTTTTCGGTTGCTGATCCTGACACTGAAGTCCTTTAGTCCCAGCTGGGACAGCACTTCATCGTACATGCAGATAAATTCTGCTTCGAACAACAAAGAATCCGAGCCAACCGCATCTGCATCACACTGAAAAAATTCCCGATACCTGCCGCGTTGGGGACGGTCCGCCCGCCAAACGGGTTGGATTTGGTACCGCTTAAAAGGAAATGCCAGTTCATGTTGATGCATCACCACAAACCTGGCAAATGGAACGGTCAGGTCATACCGCAATGCCCGATCACAAATTTCATAGGCTAGTTTCTGCGGGTCACCCAGGTGTTTGGCCTTTTTTAAAAAGTCTCCGTTATTCAGAATCTTAAAGATGAGCCGATCGCCTTCTTCGCCGTACTTACCCGTCAGCACAGAAAGATTTTCCATAGACGGAGTCTCGATAGGCGCATAGCCATACTTCTCAAAAACGGTTCGAATCGTGTCGAAAATATATGCACGGCGGAGGCTAACTTCAGGGAGAAAGTCCCTGGTACCCTTGGGAATGGATGGCTTCTGTGACATGACAGCAAGTTCGCTACTTTGGCGTCAAGCTGCAAGGCGGAAGCAATGAGTATTAAGTTATCGGTTATCAGTGGGCGGTTTTCGGTTGGTTAGATAGGAAATCCTATAGTGAAAACCGCAAACTGAAAACTGTGGACTACTTAATGATTTGTCGGAGTCTTTTCCAGAGTACAGATCCTCCTGCCATTTCCTGGGCAATGCCCACGGATGACTTCGCCATTTTGAGGACATCTTCTTCTCCGGCCCAGTGGTCTTTTACCACTTCCACATTGGTTCGATTTATAAGTCCATTGATGACATACAGGGAAATCGCCACATCTTCTGCCAACCCAGCGGGTCCCATTAGGGCTTCGGGCATGAAGTCAAAAGCAGAGACGAAGTACGCCAAAGCAGCCGCGACCTTTGCTTTTTCCGTCCAGTTTACCCGTCTATCTGTCACAAGCTGAGACAATAAATGAAGCAAGTCCGGTGCAAGCAATAAGTACTCAAAGAAAGGTTGCGTTCTATTTCCTTTCTCTTGCAGGCTTTTTCGTAGCTGTGCTCTGAGTTCTTTGTATGCTGGCATATCAATTGAAAATTTAAAGAAAGGTAATGATTCCCAGAATTAATTATAGATGCATTAGGAATTTAATATCTGATTGCTAATATTTAAAATTGAATTACATGAGTCTCTAACTAAG
>JBCDIQ010000486.1:0-3930 GCA_039024295.1 Bacteroidota bacterium
GCACAAATGTGGACCCTCCTAATACGGCAGGCACACCAGATCCAGCGGATAATCATATGGCCTTCCGGGTAGCAAGCAATGACAATGGAGGAAGCGCAGAAGTGATGCGACTACAAGGAGATGGAAAGGTAGGAATCGGCAACAACAGTCCTCAATCTTTACTCCACCTGAAAGGTGCTGCCCAGGGCGACACCTCTGGACTTATGCTCACTTCAGGGAGTAATAACTCGGTGATCTACCATGATAACAGCGACCTGATCATTCGTAAACTCGCTGTTCCCAATCAACTGGTCCTGGACGCAAGTGGGAACATCGGTATCGGGACTGATAACCCGGCCAAAGCAAAACTAGAAATTAGCGGTTCCGGCTCCTCCTATACCGTCTCAGGATTGTCTCGCTACCTTGGCAGGGGGGGGAGATAACATAAATACCAACTATTCCGGCCCCTTCTCCCTATATGCAGATGGGATCATTGGAGCTGCGGCCTACGTGGCCCATTCAGACGTGCGCATCAAGCAGGTCGAAGGTGTATCTGATAGCGAAACGGATCTCGCGACCTTGATGAACATCGAGGTAACCGATTACCGCCTGATTGATACCCTCGCCAAAGGCAATAAGCCTGTCAAAAAAGTCATCGCCCAGCAAGTTGCTAGCGTCTACCCCCAGGCGGTTACTGCCGACCTTACGGAGGTAGTGCCTGACATCTACCAGCGTGCTGAGGTCAAGGATGGCTGGGTGATGCTAGCTACAGATTTGAAAGTGGGTGAGCGGGTGAAGCTCATTACCGAACAACGTGCAGAGGTATATGAGGTAATGGCTGCTGAGGCAGACCGCTTTCAAGTCTCCTCACTGAAAACCGATAACTGTAAACTGGAGACCATATTTGTCTATGGCCGCGAAGTCAACGACTTTCACACCGTCGATTATGAAGCGATATCTATGCTCAACGTAAGCGCGACGCAGGAGCAGCAGCGTAGAATTGAGGAATTGGAAAGTACGGTAGCAAAACTGAAGAAGGAGAAAGACAAACTAGGAGCCCTTTTACAACAACAGCAGATAGAAAAAGCCTCCTTCGAAGCCCGACTCCAAGCCCTTGAAGCAGCCGCCGTGAATCCCTAGTAGCACATTGACCTATGACTCTCCCCCTGCCTTCCGGTGGGGGATTTTTTTATTCCCAATATCTGGCACAATAGTCTTAGCCTTTGGGACATATGTTCAAGCCTTTCTGGCGTATCTCCCCCAATTTTGACTCAAGTGAATCAACCAAAAATACCGTGAGTCATGAATAGACTTTGTTTCATTTTGCTATTGAGTTTGCTGCTGCCACTAGGGTTGGCAGCACAGGTGGGAATTAATGCCGACAACAGCAACCCCGATCCCAGTGCCATGCTGGATGTGCAGAGTACCGATAAAGGCATGCTGATGCCCAGGATGACGCTGACCGAGCGCGATGCCATTGTCGATCCAGCTCCAGGGCTCGTGATCTATAATGTCAATGATTCCTGCTTCAACTATTATACAGGAGAAGGTTGGATCAAGGATTGCGGTGACAAACAAAGCTTCGAGCCGGTGAAGCCGATCTCATTTATCCCACCTAGCTCAAATAGTTCATTGCTTCCCGCAGAGGTGAATGATATCGTCTCGGATGAGGAAGGAAATCGATACGTCATCGGAAACTTTTTCGGACAGGTGGACCTGGGAGGGATTAGCCTAAACTCAGCTGGTGGAAGGGATGTATTTGTCGCCAAGATCGATCTGACAGAAAATGTGATTTGGGCGATCCAGGGAGGAGGTTCACAGCTAGATGTCGGATTCGCCATTACCCTAGACGCAGCGGGGAACTCTTATGTCACAGGATTGGCATCGGGTAGTATTGGAAATGGCTCTCCTTTGGCTGCATATGCTGCCTTTGTCGCCAAAATCGATCCCAATGGCCAAGTCCTATGGTCCAATGGTACCAGTGCTAGTAGTTCTCCGTCCCTCACTCTCCGTCCTTTTGGCAACGACATTGCGGTCGATGGAGCTGGAAATACGTATTTGACAGGTACTTTTGGGGGAAGTGTGAGCTTTGGCAGCACCACCTATACGAATGCCTCCCGCAGTGTATTTATTAGTAAACTAGACCCTTCTGGCAATTTTTTATGGACAGAGCGAGCTTCCGGCAACTTGGAGGCTGGAGGAGTAGTGGTGGATATGAATGGGAATTGTCTGATTGCAGGAACATTTGGGCCTTCGATGCAATTCGGTGATCCTGTTGCTCCTGATACCACACTGAATACAAATGGAAACGACGATGCATACATTGCCAAATACGACCTCGCGGGAAATCTATTGTGGGCCAGTGGCACGGGAGGAAGCAGCAACGAAAGTGCAAATGGTCTCGCCATCGACCCTAGTGGTAACCTCTATCTTACTGGCACTACGAACTCTAGCAGTATTGAAGGGATTGCTCTCCCCACTTACGGTCAGTTAGATGGGTATGCAGCCAAGTTTGATCCCATGGGACAGTTGCAGTGGATCAGCTCATTTGGGAGCAATGATTCTGATGCCTCAAACGGGATTACGGTTGACGATGCTGGTAATAGTTATCTCACAGGAGACTTTGGGGGAACCATTATCTTTGGTGATCCGGCAAACCCAGTGGTTTCTTTTAACAGCGCTGGTGGTACTGATGTTTTTGTGGCCAAATTTGACCCTAATGGCCAAGCGCTATGGGCCAAAAGAGGAGGAGGTAAAGATAGAGATTTCGTCAGGGGAATTGCGGTTGACCCCAAGGGAAGGGTTTCCGTATGTGGGGGGCTACTTAGCACTAATGGGACTATTCAAGGAACCAGACTTGGGCGAGGATTTTTTATCTGGAGTCTTGAGTCGAGTGATGGATCCCCGGCTCAGAGAGAAGCCACTCTTTCCGAAGTACAGGATGCCGATATAGATCCTACCAATGAGTTGCAAAGCTTGGATTTTGATGGCACGAGCCTCAGCCTTTCGGATGGAAACGCGGTCAATCTCTCCACGCTGGGCACTGACAATCTGGGCAATCACATTGCTACCCAAAACCTAAATCTGGCTGGTAATAACCTAAATAACGGCGGTACCATTACAGCCAATGCGTTTGTTGGAAATGGTTCAGGTTTGACCAATGTAGGTGACGATTTCGGGAACCATACTGCTACCCAAAATCTTGAGCTAGATGGCAATTGGCTCTCCAGCGATGGCGACAATGAAGGCGTATTTGTTAGAAATAACGGAGATGTAGGCATTGGCACAGATGCACCTGCTGAAAAACTGGAGATCGAAGGGAACGCTCGTCTGGACACAGATGATGCAAAATTGGTCTTTACCTCCGGAAGCAGCTCTATTAGTTTAAGGCAGACCAGTGAAATTCGCACGAATGTTGATCCTCCTAGCACTGTAGGCACACCAGATCCAGCGGACAACAATATGACGTTCAGGGTAGCAAGTAATGACAATGGAGGGAGTGCAGAAGTGATGCGACTACAAGGAGATGGCAAGGTAGGCGTTGGGACCAATAATCCAGATTCCAGGCTCCACCTAGAGGCTTCCGATCAGGGAGTCCGATCAGGCATCAAGCTTACTGCCGGTAATAATAACTCGGTGATCTACCATGACAACAGCGACCTGATCATTCGTAAACTCGCTATTCCCAATCAACTGGTCCTGGATGCAACTGGGAACATAGGCATGGGAATCGATAATCCTGTACACCCGCTACAAATGGCGAGCGGTGCTCGCGTAACCGCTGGTGGCACCTGGACCAGTGTCTCCGACAGTACCCGTAAATACGCCATTCGTGATCTGGACTACGGCCTTACAGAGGTTCTTGCCATGCGACCTGCTGCCTATTCCTACAAATCAGACAGCAGTGCCAGCATCGGCTTTATCGCCCAGGAAATGCAACAGGTTATCCCC
>JBCDIQ010000487.1:0-3929 GCA_039024295.1 Bacteroidota bacterium
GGTGGTAGATGATGAGCCGATCAACCATCAGGTACTCAAAAATCACCTCCGAGAAGAGTATTACCAAGTCACCTCTGCCATGAATGGGGAGGAAGCCTTAGACCTCATTCATTCCGGAAATGAATATGATTTGGTATTGCTCGATGTGATGATGCCCCGCATGAGCGGATACGAAGTTTGTCAGCAGATTAGAAAACAGTACCTTCCTTCTGAGCTTCCTGTTATCATGGTAACGGCCAAAAATCAGGTAGCAGACCTGGTGCAAGGATTGAATATCGGGGCCAATGACTACATGGCAAAACCATTTAGCAAGGACGAATTTCTTGCCAGGCTGAACACCCACCTGACCTTGCACCGTATCAGCCAGGCAACCAGTAAATTTGTCCCCAATGAATTCATCAAAACCCTGGGCAGGGAGCAGATTACTGAAGTTCAGCTCGGAGATAACATAGAGCGAGAAGTAACGGTCCTGTTTACGGATATCCGGAGCTATACCACCATGTCCGAGCAGATGACGCCAGATGAAAACTTCGGCTTTGTGAATGCCTATGCCCAGCGCATGGCCCCCATCATCAATTCCAACCAGGGTTTTGTCAACCAGTTTCTCGGAGATGGCATTATGGCCCTTTTTCAACAAAGCCCTTCTGATGCACTGAAAGCCACCATTGCCATGCAGGCCGAAATCAGGAGATACAATTACAAACGAACTTCCCAAAATAGACTTCCCATCAGCGTGGGTATGGGCTTCCATACCGGCTCGCTCATTATGGGCATCATTGGTGACCAACAGCGATCTGATCCGGCCATCATCTCGGATACGGTGAATACCGCAGCCCGAATGGAAGGCCTCACCAAGTTCTACCGAGCCATTATCCTTATGAGTGGTATAAGCTACCAGAACTTGCTGCCGGAGTTACAAGCCCACTGCCGCTATCTTGGTCAGGTACAGTTAAAGGGTAAACAGGAACCCATGAAGGTTTTTGAATCCCTTGACGGTGAGCCAGAAACCCAAAGAGACAAAAAGCTCTCGAGTCTCACTACCTTTAGCGCAGGCCTTCAGGCTTACCTCACTGGTGATTTCGCACCAGCAGAACAAGCCTTTCAGGAAGTGATTGCACAGAATCCGGAAGACCTCACCGCAGGGTATTTCTTGTATCGGGTGCAGCAGCTTCAACAGCCGGGTGCTGCGGAAGACTGGAACGGCGTGGAGAGGATGGATGCGAAGTAATGGCACCGTTAGCAAATGCGTGCTACAGACTTCTATGCGCTATTCTTTAATTTTGCCAATACCCAGCTAGTCATTTTCATTTACCTGCTTGACTGACATATAATTCCAAATACCTAAAAATCATGACCTCAAAAAACAAGATTTCCTTTCTGGCGATGATACTTCTATTGCCATTAGGGGTTTTTTCCCAGCTATCAGAAGAACAGCAAGCTCAGGTGGATTCTCTCAAGCAGGTAATTGAGACAGCAGAGCATGACTCCATAACCATCAAGGCATGGTTTAACTGGGGAGATATACTGGTAGGAACCGATAATGATCTCAGTGAAGAGTTGAACAAAAAGGTCATACAAAGATGTGAGGACATACTCGAGAATCCTGGCAAAAGCTTAGCAAAAAACGAAATTATTTTTTATCAAAAATTCCAGGCAGATGCCAATTCGGCCATAGGATATATTTATCAGGCACAAGGTAAGTATGAAGAATCGCTAACATACTATTCCAAAAGCTTGGCAATAAGGGAAGGGTTGGGAGATAAATCAGTAATTGCCAACACAAATTATATGCTTGGATATGTTCACGCCGCTCAGGGGAATTACACGGAAGCATTGAAATATTATTCAACAGCTTCGGAATTGCATAAAGAGGTGGGGGATAAAAAAATGATGGCTTATGACTCCAACAATATGGGGCTTATTCATTGGCAACAAGGAAACTATGAGAAGGCACTGGATCAATATTTCAAAGGGCTAAAAATACAGGAAGAGCTTGAAAACAAATCACAAATTGCGATACTGCTCAGCAATATTGCCCTAATTTTTTCCGATCAAGGCAAATTTGAAACAGCACATGAATATCATTTCAAAGCGTTAAAAGTTTACGAAGAAATAAATGATAGATCATCCATCGGATCGGTTTATAATTCCATCGGAACCAATTACCAAAAACAAGGCAACCTTGAAAAAGCCCTGGAATACTACAGCAAAAGTTTGCCCATAATGGAAAAGGCGAATAATAGAGAGGTGTTGGCTTGGGTCTATACCAACATTGGTTCGATTCAAAAGGAGCATAGAGAGTATTCTAAAACCCTGGAAAACTACTTCAAGGGCTTACATCTATTTGAGGAAATTGGGAATAAACGTGGCATCGCATGGCTTCAAAATAATATAGGGGGAATTTATAAGTTGCAAAACAATTTCAGCGAGGCAATTAAGTACTTCGAACAATCATATACGTTAGCGCATGAAATCAAAACCACGGAAGTCATTAAGAAGGTGACAAAAAACCTCTATCAAAGCCATAAAGCCCTGGGCGATACACGAAGAGCCTTGGAAATGCATGAGGAATTCATTGCTGCCCGTGACAGCCTGGAAAGCGAAGCCAACCAAAAAGCCACCTTTCAATTCGAATATGACCGAAAAGCCCTGTCCGATTCATTGGCCTACGTTAAAGAAAAGGCCGAAACCGAAGCTGCCTATCAGTCTGAGATTCGCCAGCGTAATTATGGCATCTTTGCAGCAGTCGGTCTGGGGCTGATTGGGTTCTTCTTCTACCGCGACCGCCAGCAGCGCAAGGCCCGTGCCCAGGAAGTGGCCCTGGAGCGTGAGCGCGCCGAGCGGCTCGAGCAGATCGATAAGCTCAAAGACCAGTTTCTGGCCAATACCTCTCACGAACTTCGAACGCCTTTGAATGGCATCATCGGCATTACCGAAGGCCTTTTTGACCAAGCCGAGGATGAGGAAATGAAGCAAAACCTCGGCATGGTCGTGGCCTCGGGCAAGCGCCTTGCCTCCTTGGTAAATGACCTCTTGGACTTCTCCCGCATCAAGAATGCGGACATTTTGCTCTACCAGCGGCCCATTGATTTGAAATCTGTGGTGGATGTGGTGCTGCAAGTTTCAGCCCCTTTGACCCAAGGCAAGGATTTGAATCTGGAAAATGCCATTGAAAACGATCTCCCAGCTGCTTTTGTGGATGAAAACAGGTTGACTCAGGTGTTGTACAATCTGGTGGGTAACTCCGTCAAATTCACCGAAACAGGTCATGTGCGGGTTGGGGCCGAGGAGAAAGATGGCATGCTCCGCGTGGCCGTTTCTGATACCGGAACGGGTATCCCCGAAGATAAGATTGACGCCATCTTCGAGGCCTTCGAGCAGGCAGATGGCTCTGCTGAGCGTCAGTTTGCAGGGACAGGATTGGGGCTAAGTATCTCCAAAGTATTGGTCGAAAAACATGGCGGCTCCATGTGGGTGGAATCAGAACTCGGCAAAGGCTCTACCTTCTACTTTACCCTGCCCTTGAGCAAGGAAACTGCGCAGGTAACCACCGAAGTGGGCACTGCCGCTCGATTGACCCCCTTGACCATGCCAGATGCCACAGCAGTCAAAACTGCTACAATAGCCACCAATGATTACGCCATTCAAATTCTGGTGGTGGACGATGAGCCGATCAACCATCAGGTACTTAAAAACCACCTGCGAGAAGACTATTATCAGGTTACCTCAGCCATGAATGGGGAAGAAGCATTGGAACTGGTTCGTGCTGGAAATACCTACGATTTGGTTTTCCTCGATGTCATGATGCCTCGAATGAGTGGCTACGAAGTCTGCCAGCAGATACGAAAGCAATACCTGCCCTCTGAGCTACCCATCATCATGGTGACGGCCAAGAACCAAGTAGCGGACCTTGTTCAGGGCCTCAATAC
>JBCDIQ010000488.1:0-3903 GCA_039024295.1 Bacteroidota bacterium
GACTTCAACATGAGGATTTTTGGGAAATTGCTGGTCTGGTTAAGCCTTGGGTGCTAGAAGGCGGATATTGGCGAATATTATCAGCACCTTTTCTGCATTTTAGCACCCCTTACCTAGGCATAATGGTGCCAGTCTTTGGGATAGCTTTTCCGTATATCCAAAAAATTGCTCATCCTCTCTACCTACCAATTGTTTTTTTACTTTCTGCAGTGACAGGCAATCTTTTTAGCCTTCTCATTTTTCCAAATGCCGCTTTCATGGGGCCTTCAGGCGGAATTTTAGGAATATTTGGGTTTTTACTTACCATGAGTCTAAAATTGGAAAGCGTACCCAAAAATTTCACCCTTTTAATCCTAAAATATATTGTTCTTCTCTTATTGGCGGGTCTAACTGCCCCCTTGGTATTGGATGTTGCCGTTCACCTCGGCGGGTTGCTTATGGGCATGTACCTCGGTGTTGTCCTGGTTAATGATGGCGAACCCGACCTGCCTTATAAAGCATCTCCGATGGTTAAGTTCCTGGGGGTGGTTTGTACCATCGTTATTCTGGGAGCCATTGGGTTTGTGGCACTGCTGTTTTTAGCGGATTTTGTCTCCCTACAGCTGGCTTTGTGACAGAGCATAGATTTAGACCTGACTTGCATTACCCACTATTATCACCATGAAACATATACTGATCCTCCTTACTTTCATTTGCTCACTCCCTGTATTTGGCCAACACCATTTCATAGGCTTCAGAGGAGGTGTGAGCCTGACGAATGTACATTTTTCTAATAACCTAATAGAAGGGGACTTTCAAAGAAGGTTCCATGGTGGAATCTCCTATGAATATCGGATCAACAAAAAATTCCATTTGATGTGCGACTTGATGTATGACCAAAAAGGCTACTCTACTGAATTTAGATATACAGATGTTAACGGAAATCCCACAGATAGCGTCACTGCGCGTCACAACTTTGAATATATATCCCTTCCCATAAAGACCGGGTATAGGATTGGGAATCAGTTATCAGGCTTCCTGAATTTAGGGGCTGTACCTGCCGTTTTGACTAACTCTACCGTTTTGGTTCCTGCTGTCCCGGGCATTTCTGAGGAAGAGCGCATCAACGCAACAGAAGACCTTCGGCGATTTGACCTCGTGGGACTGGTCGAAATTGGGGGAGATTATACCCTCCATGATCGATTCGTCATATTTGCCTCCGGTACCTATACCCACAGCTTGATCTCATATGTTCTAGGCCCAGGATTCGAGGCCAGACATTATGGGGTTATGCTATCTCTGGGGGTTAGGTATGCGCTGGGAGGCAAAAAATAAAATAACAAATCCCCGTTACCACTCCCCGCCCAAGGACATCAACCCCTGGAAGTACAGCACAGTGCCCAACCATTAACAGGCACTCATTCAACATTCAACTCTCAAAAAAATGACTTGGTACCCAATGGGAATCGGTATAGGGATACTTTTGACCTTTGCGCCACTCTTCGCACAGGTAAACCTCAACATCCAACCGAGTGCAAACTCAGGCATTGCCCCTCTGTATGTATTTTTTGATGCGACCACTACCACAGGATTATCCGATACCAATGACCTAGTAAATTCAGATTTCCAATGGAATTTTGACCTCACGGATACCGATCCCAATGGCAATTGGATAATCACAAAGGGAATGGTGGCTGGACATGCATTTGAGGAGCCCGGAACCTACATCGTCCAGTGCACCGTCACTGCTCCTGATGGAACCACCGACACCGAAACGGATACCATTATGGTAACTGCTTTTTCAGGAACTACCTATTATGTGGCAGCAAATGGCAATGATGCAAATAATGGACTTTCTATGGGTACGCCCTGGCAAACGGCCAATTTTGCCTTTACTCAATTGGGGCCCAATGAGCGGGTACTGTTTCAGCGGGGAGATACTTTTCCAAATGTCGCCTACGACTTCAACAACCTGACTGTTGGTAGAAGAATCATCGGGGCCTATGGAACGGGGGATAAACCGATTTTAACAGGGACCATCGACCAAGATGTTTTTTTCCTGGACCAGACCGATAATATAGCGTTCATGGATTTGCATGTGGTCGCGAATTCCTCAACAGCCGGCGTCAGTAATTTTAATATCGAAGATTGTGAGAACATTCTGCTCCTGAACCTCGAGTTGGAAGGCGCCACTTCCCTGGCAATCTACTACGACGATGTGGATAAGTCGGGTACCTTCGATACCTACGTGCATGATTTTGGGGTTTTGGCGGTCTTTTCCGGGGATGGTACCCGCATGTCCTGGGTGGGCAATCGAATTGATAGCCTGATTGGCACCCCTCAGCCCGAACATGGCATGCGCATCCAGCGAGGGGAAAAGCAATTCATTGCCCACAATACCCTGACCAACCTCATAGAAACCAAATCTTCCATTCAAATTCGAGGAGATGGGCAACGGCATGTGATGATTTACCGAAATAAAATGGACCGAATCCTGGGCGTTAACCCACAAAATGTGGCTACTGTTGCAGCTATTTCACATGTTACCATTGAGGGAAATTACATCGGCCAAAACCCAGCTTATACAGGCACCTCCTGGGAGAATTCCAATAATGGCATTAATGTCGAGGCCACTAACATTGCCATTCGGAACAATGTCATTGATGGGTACAGAAATGCCATTTTTGTGGGGCATGATTTTAACGGGGTGGTTTCCGGCATGGTGGATGTGTACCACAACACAGCGAACTGGCGAGCAGTAAGTTCTCAAAGCGGAACAGGAGGGAGAATGGTGCGGGTACGAGATGTCTCCCATGTAAATATCAGAAATAATTTCATCTCCGCTCCCAGCCTTGCGCAGGCAAGCACAGTAAATGTGGACGCCACCAGCACCTTCATTGATCAGGCACATAATATTATCGCTACAACAGCAGACTATGTCCTCAATCCGCTCCCTGGTTCTGCAGCAGAATCCAATGACATTTCAAATTACCAGGTACTGTCAAGTAGCGGAGCTATCGGTGCAGGAGGAAGTGGTGTTCCTGTATTTTATGATGTAGACAATCGGCCTAGAAACCTTATGACACCGGATGTAGGTGCCTTTGAATCCCCAACTTTCTTACCCGTAGAACTGCTCACGTTTGAAGCTTTTCCCCAGCGAAGGTCTGTTTTACTCCGATGGACCACTGCCTTGGAGGTAAACAGCGATAACGTTGAAATACAACGTACGGAGAATGGGCTTACCTTTGAAAAAATCGGTAGAATAGAAGCTACTGGCAACCAAACTACAATGGCTGTTCGGCAATTCACCGATTTCCAACCATTGCAGAACAATTATTATCGATTAAAAATGGTAGACAAAGATGGCAGCTTTGATTATTCACGGGTTGTTCATGCAGAAATGCCTATCAATGTTTCGTTTTCTCTTTATCCCAATCCTACCAAAGGGAAGGTTGTTCTTCAGCCGAGCGGTACGGGGGGAGAAGGAGTGTTTGAACTTTACGACACTCATGGCATACAGGTATTCCATCACACCATCTACAATCGTCAAGCCATTGATATACCTGATTGGCCGTCAGGGTTGTATCACTGGAGATTTTTTCAGGACGGAGCATTGGTGAATACGGGGAAACTGGTTAAACTATAAGCTTAGCCAGCCCTGAAATCCATGGGAATAGAAATGTTAATCGTCCAACCTTTCCCCCAGTAATATTCCTTTCACCTCTCCTTTATGCTTAATAGATGCGATCAACAGATAGGGCGCCAGGAACATCAACCCAAAAACATGGGCAGTAAGGGCAAGCAAAATTCCTCTGATAGTAAACTTTTCTCTCCAGGCCACCCACAAAGCTGTTAGGATCAGGTAATTCCAAAAATCAAAGTTGAATTGGCCTTGCCAGGTGAAGCTGAGCCTCGAATATGTAA
>JBCDIQ010000489.1:0-3892 GCA_039024295.1 Bacteroidota bacterium
ACCATTTGGGTACTTTCCTGATAGGAAGGGGATACTTGGGAAATACTGGTTTTAACATCTTACCGATCTCCGTGAAATTGACTACACCGCTTGCCACCATGTATCTTCCCTCTACATCTGGTTGGAAAGCTGCCAACATATGGGCGTTTGCGACCTCACGGACATCAACAGGGGTAAAATATATCTCTGGTGCTCCCACTGCAAGTGTGCCATCTACTATCTGCTTGGTGAAATTCATAGATGCACCGTCCATGCGCGTAGACAAAGAAGGCCCCAGGACCAATCCAGGGTTTATCGTAACCAAATCCCATCTTTTTTGATTTTTCGCTATTTGCCATGCAGCTTTCTCTGCAAGCGTTTTCGAATAATCGTAAGGCATATATTTCAAAGAGGCCCTTTGATTCCATGATGATTCATCAAACGTTTTACTGGGATACAACTCATTTTCATCTGCGTCTGTAAACATGGCGACGATAGATGAAGTCAAGACGACTCGCTGAACACTTTCTGTTTGATCGACAGCATCTAGGACATTCTTAGTTCCTTCTAGTGCGGGTCTGATTAGTTGGTTTTCAGGATCTTTGATTCCTTGCAAGAGAAAAGGAGAAGCAGTATGAATCACATACGTACAGCCTTCGACCGCTTTTTGAAAAGAGCCTTCTTCTAATAAATCTGCTTCAAAAAGGTGGAGGGTCCCTGAGGAACTGCTTGCCATTTCAGTCAAGTGGGCTGTTTTTCCTGCATTTTCCAGGCTACGTACACTTGCACGAACTTCGTATCCGGCGTCCAATAAGTATTTTATCACCCAAGAAGCGATATAGCCACTTGCACCAGTTACCATAACTACGGCTGAAGGATTCGTCTGAGACATAGGATTTTAAATTGATAGAATAAAGCAACACAGCCAGGGGGCAATTGTTCATTTCCGGCTTGAACATAAAAAAGCGCATCCTGGAAGGACGCGCTCATGATAATTTTTTAACGGGAATGATCTTTAGGGAATATCATTTAAGATCATCAAGGTCTCGTAGATGTATGGATCCTGCTTGATGTCTTCGATCCATTCTTCATTGGCTTTCTCCTTTACTTCATCCCCCTCAATCTCTTTGAGACTTTGTGGCAGGTTAGCTACATCAAACCCGTTGATTTCTTTGAACACATCCCGGAAGCGGTCAGCTGCCTCCTCTGTCTTTTTCTGGAATGAGTCGTAGCCAGCATAATCGAGGGGATAAACCGCTTGGTCACGCTGAGACTTAAGGCGATGCGCATTTTCCTCAAGCAATTGGAAGGTCGAGTTATCCTTTACACGTGCCTGGCTATTTTTACGCGCCTTAGAGAGGAAAGGCTTAAGGGCGGGTTCCATCCAAGCATCATATTTTACTGGGCGAATCTCATCCCATGGCATGGAATACTCCTGCTCACGTTCCCCGATATCAAGGAATTGGTAGGAATCAGGCAGGATGATATCTGGAGTAACGCCTTTCAATTGGGTTGCCCCTCCGTTTATGCGGTAAAACTTCTGGGTGGTTAACTTCACCGCGCCAAGCGGGGTAATGCCATCATTGTTATCTACCACGAAGTTGTCCAGGTTAATGAAACGCTGAACAGTTCCTTTACCAAAAGTGGAAGTACTTCCTACAATTACCCCACGGCCATAGTCCTGGATGGCAGCTGCTAAGATTTCAGAAGCAGACGCGCTGTACTGGTTGACCATTACCGCTAGTGAGCCATCGAACTGCACCCTGGGGTCGCGATCTGTCAATACATAGGGCCTTCCTGTACGGCTTTTCACCTGCACCACAGGTCCCTGGGGAATGAAGAGCCCTACCATGTCAACTACATCTTGCAATGATCCACCACCATTATTCCGAAGATCAAGGATGATTTTCTCTACACCTTCTGCTTTGAGTTTTTCAATCTCACGGGCCACATCTTTAAAACTGGTGCGTCCGTCGCTGCTGTTAAAATTGCTGTAAAACTTTGGCAATTTGATGTACCCCACCTTTTGATCGGTCTCGTCAGTGTCTAGAATGGTGGACTTCGCATAGGTTTCTTCCAGCTCTACAATATCACGAACGATGGGAATCACCTTGGTGGTTCCATCGAGTTTTTTAACGGTTAGCCGAACTTCTGTGCCTTTCTTACCCCGAATCATTTTCACTGCTTCGTCCAGGCGCATGTCTACCACATCTACGGGTTCGGCACCAGCCTGAGCCACTTTCAGGATCAAGTCACCAGCCTTCAATTCGCCCTGACGGTAGGAAGCACTGCCTGGAACAATCCGGTCTACTTTGATATACCCATCGGCCTGTTCAACGAGAGTGGCACCGATTCCCTCAAGACGACCTGACATCTGAATGTCAAAGTTCTCTTTGTCTTTTGGCGGGAAATAGCCTGTATGTGGGTCAAATGTATTGGCAATGGCGTCTACGTAGCGGTTCCGCCAGTCTTTTGTGGTCAGCTTATCAATACGCTTAAATGTGTCATCATAGTTTTTGCGAACCTTCTCTCTTGCTTTCGCTTCCATTTCAGCATACGTAAGTTCTTTCTCCATCGTACCCTTTTCCTTTGCCTCTTCTTGGTCTTCCATCATATTGTGCAGGCGGACCAGGGTCTGGTATTTCAATATCTTTCTCCAACGCTCACGAAGGTCCATGTCATCAGCTGCATAGTCTAGCTTATCCGGGTCTATGACAATCTCTTCCTTTTTATCAAAATCAAAGGGTGCATCTAATATCTCTTTGTAATATCCTTTGGCAAGGGTCATTCCTTTCCGTAAACGCTCCAAGGAAGCATCAAAAAATTCGTAATTCCCTACCTGAACTTCATTGTCAATGTCATGGTGGTAGGTTTTCAGGGCCTCAATATCTTCTTGGGTAAAATAGCGTTTGTTATAATCCATCCGTTTGAGGTACAAATCAAATACCTCCTCAGAAAACGCATCGTCGACATCCTGGGCTTGGTAATGGCCAGAATTCAACCCCCTCATCATCAGCTTTATCAGGACTTCATCTTTGAAATCAACCAAGTTTAGGCTGTAGGAACTCACCACCAATAGTGAAATCAACAGCGAACTGGACAACAGAATTCGTTTTTTCATGAAAGATATAATTGTATTGGTTGCGTTAAGATAGCATTAACTCTACGGAAACAATGTGCTTATCGTTAGAAATATTACATAATTTAGCGTGTTTTTTGTCAGAAATAAAAAGTTAAAGAGCCTAGACTGACTTTTGTTATCCTTGAAAATCCCAAAAGTATATAACTTTACTTATATATTGGTTGTTATTTAATTAGAATTATTCTAGATAAAGCATCCTTTCGTATATTTGCTCACACATGACCGCCACTGAATTTTTAGCATTAAAGGAACGCGCACGCAAAGCCGAGGAAAAACAGTCAAATTACTGCCAGGTAGACGCGCTTGTTTATCGCCCCAGGCATATCAAGGTGAAGAAGAGTTGCTGCGAGAAGTTTCGCCGGGGAAAGCGATGCAAAAGCTGCCCTGGGAGGTTCATGAGTGTGTTTGATTGAGGGATATCCCAAAATGTGTGAGCCCGATAGCAAAATGAGATGAAAACCTTGAAGATATTCTTGGCCTTTTTGTCACTACTAGCCTTTTACCACTATACTCCTCATTTATGAGCCTCGAAATCTGTTCTTCTATGGACTTGACAATCAGTAACATCCATTAGCAGGTAATCCAGTTCTTTTGCTTGATGAATATACTGGCTGCCGTTTTGAGGCATCACCCCTAGCTGGGTTAGACTTCCCTCTAAAGGTGGTGCAAATACCGATAAAAGCTCATGATATTCGGGTTGATTTAAACTCGTCAGAGCCCTAAGGTTAGGATCTGATCCCTGCGTTTTTGGGTTTTGTTTCACACCTTAAA
>JBCDIQ010000490.1:0-3891 GCA_039024295.1 Bacteroidota bacterium
ACTCAACCACGTAGATAATTGTATCCCAGCATGAAAATCCCAATCCACTCAATATTGATTATTTCCATCATCTTCCTAACCTGTCGGGACAACCGACAGATCAAATACGCTGGGTTTGATGATTTGATTGTTGGAAGCGAAACCATAAACCTCTACACCAATGGGGAGTTTGACCTGGAAATTGGCCTTGGGTTTCACGAAGGAACCTATGTCCTCCAACAGGATAGCGTTTTTCTTGCTTATCGAGATACAACCGTTAACCTCCCCCACAAATTTTTGCTCAAAGATGACAGATTTGAGTCCATCGGGTATGACCAAGATATCTGCATTCGTAGAAAAGGCATTCAAGCACCCAAAAAGTAGTTCCCCTATCACCTAAGGCATATAACCCCATTAGCATTTGGATAGAAATCCTGACCGAGCAGGTTACTTCCCCAATTCCAGCTACAACCATCCCGGATTTGGCTACATGGGAATGCAGGATGGTATGCACCTTTGTACCAGTACAACAAATCAATTATCAACCATGTCAAAAATATTAATCACAGGTGCAAACGGAGGCTTCGGTGCCTTAACCGTGAAAACCTTATTAGAACAAGGTCACAGCGTAGTGGCCACCATGAGAAATACCACATCAAAGAACAAAGCAGCAGCTGAGGAGCTTTCTGCTTTAGGGGCCACCATCGTGGAAGTAGACGTGACAGACGATGAAAGCGTCAATTCTGGTGTAGCAAAAGCCATTGAAGCCATGGATGGACTGGACGTTGTGGTTAACAACGCCGGGGTAGGGGTGCTGGGAATCCAGGAGCAATTTACTATTGACGATTTTAAACGCCTGTTTGATGTAAACGTATTCGGCGTACAGCGGGTAAACCGTGCTGCTCTGCCTCATCTCAGAGGCCAAGGTTCTGGCTTACTCATCCATGTATCTAGCTTGCTGGGAAGAATTGCCTTTCCTTTCTACGGACCCTACAATGCCTCTAAATGGGCATTGGAAGCCCTGGCGGAGAATTACCGGGTGGAGCTGTCCGCCTTTGGGGTGGATTCCTGCCTAGTTGAGCCAGGTGGATATGCCACCGGATTTATGGAAAGCCTCATGAAACCATCTGACTCATCTCAGAATGAAAGCTATGGCGACATGATACACGCGCCCAAGCAGTCATTTGAAAGCTTCGAAGGAGCGCTGGCGAGCAATCCTGCTCAGGATCCCCAACATGTGGCTGATGCCATTGCGAACCTCATCGCTACCACTCCTGGGGAGAGGCCTGTGCGAACGGTTGTTGATAATATGGGCATGGGAACGCACATTGATTCGTATAACCAGCAGCTGGCACAAATCCACGAAGGGCTGTATGGAGCATTCGGCGCAGGAGACATGCTGAAGTTAAAAGTATCATAAAGGACTAGTGCTTACAGAACTAAGTCTTTGGCCGTTATAGCTTGACCTTTTCGTGCATCTCCACGTCAAAAAAGCATCGCCTATTACACTAGGCTCAACTTTTCTTCCTTGACCTACACGAAAATTCCTTCGCTCTACCTGGTAAAATTCTTTGTTCTGGAAGCACTAGTTTCCAAGGGAAACGGAGGAGGGGCTTTCCCCTCTATCTGTTTCCCTAATTGAAATGTGTGATACCAGTAGGAACAGCTTATGTATTTTTAATATCTTACCTCATGGCTGAAACGAGCATCAAGAATTTACGGACCATCACTGACCTTCATCGGTTCAATCAACTGCCTTCTCCAGAACACCCGTTGATCAGCCTGCTGGATTACAGCAAGATCCATCCGACACCAGAGAATAACGAGTTGAAATGGATACAGAGGTTCTACAGCATTTCGCTCAAACGGAACGTAACAGGCAAATACCGCTATGGACAACAGTCCTATGATTTTGATGAGGGGTTGATGACCTTTTTCGCGCCCGATCAGGTGATTTCTGTTCAGTTGTTGGAAAGTGAAGCTACAGCCAAACCATCCGGCTGGATACTGGCCATTCACCCCGATTTTTTGTTTGGCACCTCCCTCGCAAGAAGCATCAAAAAGTATCCGTTTTTTAACTATTCCGTGCGGGAGGCCCTCTTTTTATCTGAAAGAGAAGAGAACGTCATCAAGGATATCCTCCAGAATATCCAATCTGAATACCAGGCCAACCTCGATAAATTCAGCCAGCAAATCATTATCAGCCAGTTGGAATTGCTGCTGAATTATTCTGAGCGGTTTTACCAGCGGCAATTCCTTACCCGGAAGGTGTCCAATCACCAGATTTTGGACCGATTAGAGGAAATCCTGGAGGATAGCTTCAGTAGAGATATAATGGAAACAGGCCTGCCTTCGGTTCATGATATTGCAGAAAACCTGAACCTGACCCCTGACTACCTCAGCAGCATGCTGAAAAGCCTGACGGGGCAAACCACCCAGCAGCATATCCACAACAAATTGATTGAGAAGGCGAAAATTAAGCTCTCAACCACAAATCTGACGGTGAGCGAAATTGCCTATGAACTGGGGTTTGAGCATTCGCAATCCTTCAGCAAACTGTTCAAATCCAAGACCCAGCAAACCCCTTTGCAATTTCGGACTTCGTTCAATTGAAAAAAAGCCAGGACAGCCTCAACAAATTGGAAATTTTTGCTGGTAAAATGGGGGCCATACGTTAGGTACCTGCACCACGAGAGAAATCGAGGGAGTTGGAGAAATCACCTTTGTATATGCCCGCGACCCAGAAGGCAACTTAATCGAATTACAAAGCTGGAAATAACGCTAAGCCAAAATCCTGATCCCCCATGAACTACCACAATAAAACCTTCAGGCCAATTCAAAACTCATCTAACGGTGAGGTCACGGAAGAGACGCTATTCGAATACAAACAGGAAGGCAACATCCTTCCCTGCACCTACCAGGGAGACCGTATCATCAAAGGGCACCTGATAGGAGTAGTTGACCAGGCGGGAAACATTGACATGCGTTACCACCAAGTCAACCAGAATGGAAGCATCATGACAGGAATTTGCCATTCCACGCCAAAGGTGATGAAAAATGGAAAGCTGCGTTTGTATGAAAACTGGCAATGGACCTCAGGGGATAAGTCTAAAGGAACGTCGATCTTGGAGGAGGTGTAGGATCAATTAAAAAGGCACTTTAAACTGGCTAATGCTGGAAAATCTACTTTTAATCAATTGCCGCTAAAAGGAATGGGTAGTTTAGATAAAAATATTCAATCCGATTGGTAAGAAAGTAGCCTTTCATGCGACAAATAGTTTGATAGCCGTAGTTTAAGATTTAACCAAATACTTCCATGATAAAAAACCTTCATGCGGAACTAAGAGGACATTTAAGCAGTGATGAAAACCTACTATGGACGGGGAAACCTAAATCAGGAATCGTGTTCAGGACACCTGATATCTTCCTGGTTCCTTGCAGCGTTTTATGGTGTGGGTTTGCCATATTTTGGGTGGTGATGGCCTCCCAAGGTGGGGGGCTATTCGCCCTTTTTGGTGCCCCAATGGTACTCGTGGGCTTGATGTTTGTCTTTGGCAGATTTATCATTGATGCCAGGCAGCGGGCAAATACCATATATGGAATCACTGAGCATAGAATTCTCATCAAATCGGGAATATTTTCCCAAAAGCTCACTTCGATAAACATCAGAACCCTGAGTAACCTGGAACTCAGCGAAAAACGAAATGGAACGGGTACAATTTCCTTTGGCCCGAAATACCCCTACATGAATTGGGGACATGGGATGACGTGGGTACCCGGGTTGAAAATGAATCCTCAACTGGAATTGATTCCTCACGCCAAAAAGGTGTACAACCAAATCATCCAAATGCAAAACAGGTGATTGAAAAAGGGGAGGCGCTTCTCCCCTACTTTGTCATAAAGATGCTTTTC
>JBCDIQ010000491.1:0-3887 GCA_039024295.1 Bacteroidota bacterium
AATTGTATAGCCTGGTTAATTCAGGTGATTTATACTATGCTGGGATATACAAACTTGTCCAGGATACCACAGGCAAAAAAATTCGAATATATGAGAGAATTTTATTCCTAGATGTCAGGCATAACAAACTTTCTATGTTTAAGGACATCGATAAAGTTTACTAACCTACCCAAAGTGCATGAGGATATTTCTTGTTAAGGCTACTCCTTCCACACCTCAAAAAAAATGAGAGAACAAAGCCCTACTCTCCCCTTCCAAAAAAGAATTTCCTCCCATTTTCTAATATTTTTTTCAGTGGCTGTGGCCTAACCAATAGATTTTCCTAAATTTGTTTTCCCTCCTTCGAAAAGGACTTGGTTCTTTTCACCGCCTCCACAGGATTTCTTTTTTCCCTTCCCTGGCAAGGCACCAAGGTGGGAGACCTATATCGTAAAGTTTAAATAATAGTGACATGGATTTTACCGCCCAATTAGATGCAATAGAAGATAAGTACTACGACGAATGGGAAGAAGACCGCGGACCGCTGGTAAAGTCGTTGGTTGAAACCCATCAAGGCTTAAGAAAAGAGCCGGATAATTCCCGGAAACTCATGCTCCATCTGATGGACCGATTTGGAGGGGCCTATATCCCATACCTGTTTTGGGACCGCATGGACAGTTTTCTGGATACCCCGGATGAAGACCGTCATTACCTGCATAAATTGATCCAGGCATTTTGTGATTCCAGCTTTGAGGTAGAAGAGCAACGGAAAATCAAGCCTTTGCTGGTGGTTTATTTCAACCAGGAAAAAGAGTTTGAGATCAATAAGTTGAAAGCCCAGGTTATCGACAAGGTACACCCCACGGTCAAGGAGTTTTTTACCGAACTGACCGAATTCAGTGAAAAGAACCCTGCTGCTACCAAGGTGTACAACGATAAATTCATGCTGCTACGGAAAGAAACGCCCGACTTCGAGCTGTTTGGACAACCACTTTCTAAACTGAGAATCAAAATCTTGCATTCTTAATTTGGTCAACCCCCATAAAGGTGACCTATGGTATTGCTTTTTTGCCCGTGTGAAGATAGATTTGTCATATCTATATATATCGAAACAAACATATAACTACCCCATGAGCATTCTCGTAAATAAAGATTCTCGTGTCATTGTCCAGGGTTTCACCGGAAAAGAAGGCTCATTCCACGCGAGCCAAATGATTGAATACGGAACCAACGTTGTTGGTGGTGTTACCCCTAACAAAGGAGGTCAACAGCACCTGGACCGCCCGGTTTTTAACACCGTATCCGATGCCGTTAAGGCTACCCAGGCCAATGTATCCATCATTTTTGTCCCTCCCGCTTTTTGCGCGGATGCAATCATGGAAGCAGCGGATGCTGGGGTTGACCTGATCGTGACCATCACCGAAGGCATTCCGGTAAAGGACATGATTTACGCCAAACAGTACATTGATGATCGTGGGGTTCGTATGATTGGTCCTAACTGTCCTGGTGTAATCACTCCCGGAGAATGTAAATTGGGCATCATGCCAGGATTCATCCATAACCCTGGAAAAATTGGTATCCTGAGCCGTTCCGGTACCTTGACTTACGAAGCAGTTGACCAGATCACCAAAGAAGGTCTTGGACAGTCAACCTGTGTAGGAATCGGCGGTGACCCCATTATCGGCTCTACACACCTCGATATTGTTAAGCTCTTCAACGAAGACCCAGATACAGAAGGAATCGTGATGATCGGTGAGATTGGTGGTTCTAACGAAGAAATTGCTGCCGAGTGGATCAAGGACAATGTGACCAAGCCAGTTGTAGGATTCATCGCTGGACAAACAGCCCCTCCCGGACGTCGTATGGGACACGCTGGTGCGATCATCTCTGGTGGCAAGGGTACTGCTTCCGCTAAAATGGAAGTGATGGAAGCTTGTGGCATCCACGTGGTTGAGTCTCCTGCGACCATTGGTGTTACCATGGCCAATGCACTTAAAGCGGCTGCGGTTTAACCACAGGTCTAATAATACAGAAAGCCGTGCTTCTAACTGGAGGCGCGGCTTTTTTGCATTCCTGAACATATTGGATTTCCCTGAATCAATGACTTCCCGATTTCAAATATACTTTGACTAAGAGTCTCCCTACAAAAACTGGATTGATAACTGCTCAACATGCATCCAAAATCGCTTTTGGTTGTTCCTGAATGGATTTTAGCTTTGGAAAAATAACCGTATGTTAAAAACCGTAGTAAATTTCTATTTAGCCTAAAACCGTAAGCAGCCCCACCGGGATAAAATAACAAACCATGAAGTATTTCACCACTACCCTTTGCCTCCTTTTTTCACAGATGATTTGCCCAGGACAGGAGTTTACCATTCACTCAAATGGACTCATGTACAGTGATACAACTATGAAGCAACTGGAGTTCATCGTTGATTCCCTTAACATCAGGTTCCGGTCATGTGAACTCAACAAAACGTACTATTCCCTTTATCAGGCAAAGGCACATTTTATTTCGATGGAAGAAGGGAGAATGGACGAGGCCAAAAAGGATTTTGAAGATGGCATTCCTTTTGAAAAGTTTGTCCAAAAATACCCTAAAGCCAAGGTCGACAGAGATTTGCTGATTTTAAGGCATAAGTTCAAAAACTACGAAGACAACAATTACATTGAATTTGCTAGCATCCTAAATGAGCACTCAATTAGTTTTCAGGAAATGCCTGGAACATCCTTGCAACCCCAAAAAGGAAAATGGTTGTTTAACTCATGGGAAAGGGACGAATTTATTTCAGGATCTATCCGTGCCTTTTACTTTACCCAAGAATTCAAAAAAGATACGCTTCCAGACAAATACGCCCGCTTGGTTCAATACGCCGATTGCATGGTAGACACCTCAACTCAAATTTTCATAGAAAGGGAAAAGCCAACTAGTTATACATACGACCCTAATCAACCGTTAAAGGTGGGGCAATTTATATCCTACATTTACGAGGTAACCGATAAACCGAAACCAGAAAAAGAGGAGATGAATGAAACGGAATGGGATGCTTTTTGGGAAAAGCAGGAGCTCTGGGATTCTCTGAGGGTGATTCAACTTGAAAATGACATTTCGAAAAGAGAAGAATTTTCAACACTTCTCCAGGAGGCTGTTAATGAGGCACTTGAAATAGGTGGATCAAGTGATGAGTTTGAAGCATACGTTAGTCAATACTATTCAAAAAAGGCTGCACTTCGGCTAAAAAGGGAGAGAAGAGTCATTGGTAGCTGTAGCAGGGATTACAGCCCCAGGTTACATGCAATTAATATTGCGGTATTATCGGCTGAAACCGTCAACTGGGAAACCTTCCTACGGGCACATCTTGACATTATGAACGACCGATTCGAACGGGCTTCTGATGGAAGCTATGCTTGGGCCAGTAGAAACACTTACTTAAAGGAGCTGGAAGAACTAGAAATTAACGTTTCGGACCTTTTGTTGGGGATTTCATTGAGGATAGAAAACCCGAGTCAAAATCATTACTATGGAAGTATTGGCCGAATTGGCAGGGCCCTTGCAGACACCCAATATCCAGAAGAAATCGAAGCAAAAATGTTAGAGATGATCGAGGATGATCAACTGGATGACTATAACAGAATTCTTATATATTTTCTTTTCGCTACCTACAACAATTACCTGAAGGATGAGGAGAAGCAAGACGAGAATCTGATAAGATTAAAGCTCGCAATAGAGTCGTTGCCAAACTATCTAAAGGAAAAGATTCTGGTCCAAGAAAAAAACGATTAACATGATTGGCAATCTACCGAAATAGCCTTTTAGGAATCCTGCCATTTTAATCAAAAAATGCTGCCAATCAGTGACTGGCAGCATATTCTGTGTATTTATTTCCAGAGACCTAGAACAAACTAAA
>JBCDIQ010000492.1:0-3880 GCA_039024295.1 Bacteroidota bacterium
GTAAGTTCTTGACAGATATACTTTATACCTTCGGATTGCCTTCTCAACCTTATTATTAGTCTGGCAGACTTAGGCCATAGTTTATATGGAAAAGGTGTCAACATGATATCATGTTTGAAAGGCGCAGTCTTCTTTTCGTCTTTTGACAATGGATAATATATCCCAAATATAATTGCACCATTAAATATCGAAAGTCCTTCGAAGACATTTTCATGAAGCTGAATTACACCATTATCGTTTATGTAACCAATTCCACTAATTCTCATGAAATTTATATTGTAAGTACAACGATGCTAAAAAGGGTTTAGAAAAAATTATTCTTCTGTACCTAAATTTTACTAACCGGCATATACCATGGACACCTTATTATTCACTCCAGTGTAAGTACCAGAGGGATATTTGTTCATGCACACCACTAGGAACGAATATTGGGATAGTGTTAGAGAGCGATTATTCTTATGAGACATTATTTTGTTTAAATATCCCAAAATTCTAACAAACTACAAAGCCTCTCCCAAGAATTTTAGCCAGTTCCTCCTCCTGCACCTAAAGAAGCATGAACATATCACTACAAGTTCACGACCGCTACCACGCAGCCAGCGTCAGCTAATCACCACATAAGCTCCCACCCGCCCGTTCCATTAACCACAAGCTTTGTCCTCCTCACTGCCCATTCTGTCCAATTCACCTGAAAAGTAGCAAAGCTTGCCCCTGCATATCCGTCTGTAAGGTGTATCCATAAAACCAACCTCACGGGTATGACCTATAAATCACTCACACTGTTTTTTTGCTTTTCAATTACCGTTTTATCCCTCTCTGCTCAGAAGTACACCATCAGTGGCTACATCAAAGACGCCACCAATGGGGAAGACCTCGGCTATGCAGCCGTGCTAGTCACCAACCTGCAGGGAGTGGGAGTAAACTCTAATGCGTATGGCTTTTATTCGCTATCGCTCCCGCCGGGGGAATACACCCTGGCGTTTCAGTACATGGGCTTTGCCCGCTTGGAAAAGACCGTCACCTTAAAGGAAGACATGAAGCTCAACGTTGAGTTGGACGAGGAAGCCGCAACGGTGGAAGAAGTCGTTGTGACCGCCCAAAGAGAAGACCAAAACATCAGCCGAAACGAAGGCAGTGTCACCCAGATTGACATCGGGGACATGAAAAAACTGCCGGTATTGGCTGGGGAGCCAGACGTGATCAAGATCATGGAGACCAATCCGGGCATCAAACCTGCCGGAGAAGGAAACGCTGGCTTTTACGTACGGGGAGGGGGACTAGACCAAAATCTTGTACTGCTAGATGAGGCACCGGTTTATAACCCTTCCCATTTTTTGGGCTTTTTCTCGGTATTTAACGGAGATGCGTTAAAAAGTGCTACGTTGTACAAGGGGGGCATGCCCGCCGAATACGGGGGCCGTACCTCATCGGTGATGGACATCCGCATGAAGGATGGCAATAGCAAGAAGCTGTCA
Source organism: Bacteroidota bacterium (assembly GCA_039024295.1). Taxonomy (GTDB): domain Bacteria; phylum Bacteroidota; class Bacteroidia; order J057; family J057; genus JBCDIQ01. Next base: position 1,476 of record JBCDIQ010000492.1, read on the forward strand.
GTATCCGGAGGGCTGGGGCTGATCGCCTCGCGTCTTATGGTAGAAGGACCCCTGGTAACAGATAAAGGGTCCTTTATGGTTTCTGGAAGAAGGACCTATGCGGATTTATTTCTGGGGCTTTCAAGTGATGAGGCTCTGAACAGTTCCCGCCTGAACTTTTACGACCTGAACGCCAAGGCCAATTATCGCTTTGGAGAAAAGGACCGAGTGTACCTGTCCGGGTATTTTGGTAGAGACAATTTTGGCTTTGATGATGCCTTTGGGCTGAATTGGGGCAATGCCACAGGTACCCTCCGATGGAACCACCTGTTTTCGGATAAGCTGTTTTCCAATACCACCCTCATTTACAGCAATTATGACTACGAATTTTCCTTTGGGGAAGATGAAGACCGAATTGCGGTGAAGTCAGTGATTGAGGATTACAACTTCAAACAGGATTTTGGGCTGTTTGTCAATGATAAGCACACCTTCAAGTTTGGGGTAAACGTCATTCACCACACCATTGAGCCTGGAAATATTGATGCAGGAGAGAACACGGGGTTTAATCCCGAACCAGTGGAGCAGGAAATTGGACTGGAAAGCGCAGTGTATGTGCAGCATGAATACAAAGTCACCCCTAGGTTGAACTTGAACTACGGCTTGCGCTACACCCTGTTCAACCGCATTGGCTCTGGTACGGAATACGAGTTTGATGATCAGGGAAATATCCTGGATCAGACTGAATATGAAGCCGGAGAATGGATGACTTCCTCTGGAGGGCTTGAACCGAGGCTTTCTGCGAATTATAACTTGGATGCAAGCAGCTCCCTAAAGCTAGGCTACAACCGGAGTTATCAGTTCCTTCACCTGCTTACCAATGCTACTTCTTCCAGTCCTACAGATGTGTGGATTATGAGCAGCAATACGGTGAAGCCCCAGATTGCCGACCAGATCTCGTTGGGATACTTCCGCAACTTCAGCGATAACACCTACGAGACCTCTGTTGAGGTGTATTACAAAGACATGCAAAATGCGATTGAGTACCGTAACGGTGCCAATGTATTTTTCAATGACGTAATCGAAAGTGAGTTGGTATTTGGAGATGGCAGATCCTATGGGTTGGAGATGTTGGTCAGGAAAAAGAAAGGCAAACTCACAGGCTGGGTCGCCTACACCCTTTCAAGGACCCTCCGACAATTTGACCAGATCAACAATGGAGATGAATTCCCTGCTCGCCAAGACCGCATCCATGACATCTCTGTGGTGGCCATGTACGAAGTCAGTCCCAAAGTTACCCTTACGGCCAACTTCCTCTACTACACCGGGGATGCGGTGACCTTTCCATCTGGCAGGTACACGGTGGAAGGAACCGTGGTACCTTACTACACCGAGCGCAACGGCTACCGTATGCCGGATTATCACCGCTTAGACTTGGGCCTCACCTGGCTCCGCAAAAAGACGGAGAAGTTTGAATCCAGCTGGAATTTCTCCCTCTACAATGCCTACGGGCGCGAGAACGCCTTCACCATCGGCTTCCAACCCAATGAAGACAATCCCCAGGTTACAGAAGCCGTACAGACCTCTTTATTCCGCTGGGTTCCTTCTGCCACTTACAATTTCAAATTTTAACATGAATCGATTTCCTATATCCCTGCTCATACTTGCTTTTGGCCTGACCATGATGGCCTGTGAAAAAGTAATTGACGTTGACTTAAATGAGGCTGATCGCCAGTTGGTTATTGAGGCTCAACTGGAAGAAGGTGAGCATGTCTTTGAAGTATATGTTACTGAAACAGGGCCATATTTTTCAGCAGGTGAGCAGCCTATCATCCGGGATGCCGTGGTTCGACTTACCGACGACCAGGGCCTAGATGAACTCATCCCGGTGAATGACGATGGATTTTATACGGCCACTATACGTGCGCAGGCTGGCCGTACCTATACACTGATGGTCGAAATTCAGGGCGAGGTCTACCAAGCCACCTCCTTTCTGCCGAGTCAGGTGGTGCTGGAAGACCTTTTGCCCGAATTTCAGGAAGCCAGGGGCCCAATTGAGGAAGGCTATTTGTTGTATTTCTACTACAATGATCCCCCCAATGTGCCGAACTTCTATCGAGCTGTTCACCGCATCAATGGCGTGGCTCAACTAACTGGTGAGGACCTTCAGGTGGTAAATGACAACATCAATGATGGCTCCTATACGCGTTTTCCCCTGTTCGGACAAATTTTCGATCCGGGAGATACGGTGGAAGTGGAGTTGATCCATTTTGACGAGGCTTCCTATGATTATTTCAGTTCCCTAGGGGATATAATTGACACCGGTGGAGGGCCAAATAGCGGGTCTGCCGCTCCAGCAAATCCGGTCACAAACTGGCGTGGTCCAGCCGATATTTTGGGATACTTTACTGCTTATAGTTCCAGTAAAA
>JBCDIQ010000493.1:0-3878 GCA_039024295.1 Bacteroidota bacterium
CCTCGCTGCTGATACAATCCTGCTTCAGATATCTACCGTCCCCTCTATTTCAATTAATGCGCCTGTCACCACTTTTTGTTCTGGGGATAGCACTACCGTAACTGCAACGGTTTCAGGAATGGGAAATTCTTTTCTCGGATGGGAGTATACACAGGCTTTGGGACAAACACCATCATTTTTCTCTTCCGACACATCTATCACCGTAAAAGATTCAGGCTACTACATATCTATGGCTGCTAATGCCTCTGGCTGCATTGCCAGAGATACGTTGAGGATTACGCTATTGCCCAAGCCTCTGGGCACAATATCCACTCCGGGAAATACCCTGTGCAATACCGGTGGTTCGATTACACTGAGTGGTCCTGCAGGGATGAACCTATATTTATGGAGTACAGGAAATACCGGCCCTAACAACATCGCTACGGTTACCGGAATTTATACCCTCACAGTAGAAGATGCTGCAGGATGCTTATCAGATCCAGATAGCATTGAGATTAAGACAGGTCCTAACCTTGGGTTAACTCGGTCTCTTAACATCATTAGCTCTACCTGCAGTACCGCTAATGCCAATGTTGCTTTTACGCCTTACGGAGGAATTGCCCCATATCGATATACATGGCAAGACGGTGCAACTTCTGCCAATCGCTCGTTCAATACTCCAGGCCAGTATTTTGTTGTTGTATCAGACACAAACGGCTGTGCAAATCAGGATACAGTTAATATTCCAGGAAGTAGTATAGTCGTTTCTGACTTTTTGCTATCGCCAGATTTTGGCAACAATGAAGGAGGGATTCTACTTCAGCCATCAGGAGGAACAGCTCCGTACACTGCATCATGGTTCATAAGTGGCACATTAGCCCTAAAAGATTCAGGTTTGAGTGCTACTACCGGAGGAATTAGTTACTACGGCTATGAAGTAGAAGACAATGCGGGATGTATCTACCGCGGGACAGCCGCACTGCCTTATGCGACAGCTGTGTACCCGGGTGATTGTAACCATGACCAGTTAGTGGACATGAACGATTTACTGGAGATAGGCCTTCATTTCAATAAAACAGGTCCTGCTCGTCCCAACGCTAGCCTAACCTGGACGCCACAGGTTGCCCCTCTATGGAATGACACCTTGCTAAACGGAAAGGACATCCGGCATGTGGATACAGATGGAAATGGAACAATTTCTCAGCCAGATACCCTTGCAATCATTCAAAACTTTGGAAATACCCATGTGAATCAAAAAAACGGCGACGGCCCTGGACCCAAGGTGTTTCTCACCATTCCCGCTAGCACTTACAATCCTGGTGATACAATGATAGCGACCATTAACATGGGAACAATGGATACTACCGCTGTGGATGTATATGGCTTAACATTTGATCTTACCTATGATACCTCCTTGGTGGAGCAGAATAGCGTGAGCCAAAGCTTCAATACTTCTTGGTTGGGAACTAAAAATGTAGATATGCTCACACTGTCCCAAAATGATGCGCCTAATGGCATTATTTATACCGGCATTGTGCGTAACGATATGGCCACTCGAACCGGGCATGGAAAAATTGGTGAGCTAATTGTGGTGATTGATGATCACCTGGCCAAGCGAACCTGGCCATTGGTGCTGGATATTATAAATGTAAATGCCATAGACGAAAATGGAAATCCACTGCCCATATCCGGGCTGCCAACAGAGGTAACCGTCTCAACTTCCACGACTTCCCTGACTGCTACTTCGAAAGATACTGGTTGGAAACTGGCCCCGAACCCAACATCTAATCGGGTGCTAGTTGAAGTCCGGCAAGATGTTTCAGGGGCTGTATTTATCGTGCAAGATGCAACCGGCAGATTGGTACTAACACATCCTTTGAATGACCAACAGCAATTATCTGTAGCGTTAGACGGTCTTGGTGCAGGTACGTATTTCGCACATGTGGAAGGAAAAAGCTACCTCAGTTCAACCAAAAAGCTCGTGATAGTAAGATAAACTTCTTTTCTTAACTCGATGAGCGTGTGTGCTTATTATGATGCATGTTCAGTTCTTTCTGTCCCATCTCCCAGCGAATACGTTCCTTAAGTGTTAAATTTCGCGGGGAGGTGGGTTTTTTTATCTAAATGGAGATCGACTTATTCTTTGTGCTTCTTCCAATAAGCATATATCCCAATATATCCCCAGCCTAGGACAGGTAAGCACAGCAGGCCAACGACCATAGCATCTCCCTTTAATACCAGCATGCCAATTGGGGCAAGAATCAACACAAAAAGAATCAGCAGGTGTAATCGAAGCCCTCGCTGAAACTGGGCCTGGCGCTGCTGAAACGGTCCTAATTGTTTCTCAACCTGTTCCAGCAATTCTGAAAGGAGAGGAAAGCGATCTACGTGGGGCACTAATTGTCTCCCCAACTCTGCTGCATAGGCAGGACTCACCTCTTCTGAGCTTCCCTCTGAAGCGACAAATACCTTGAGGGACTTAACCTTGGGAAGAATCTCTCTTTCCAACAATGCCTGCTCAGCATCCGAACGCATCAGCATCTTACAATGTTGGCACCGCTGACCTACGGCCAGTTCATTTTCCTGTAAACAATGGGGGCAGTTGATTTTCATCTGATCTGCTGGCAATTTAGGCCAAAATACGTTTTTTTGTGCCATGCAGAACCCCCTTGATCTCTGGCCAGCATTTAACCTGGATGCAATCCGAACTCCGGCTTCCATTTTGAGCGAACAGGCAAGCCTTATCGCGTCGAAAACACACAACCTGCTGAAGGCAGAAGTTCGGACCCGGCCTGTTCCAGCATCCGATAATAACGGATCTGGTCAATTTCATGTGGAGTTGTTGCTGATTGCCCCCAAACTTGGGGACTTCACCTACCGTGTATGTTGGACTGAACATGGCCTTCAGCCCTACCCCATCAAACTTGTTGCTAACCAGCAGGAAGTCATTGCCCAGAACGAAGCAGAATTCCTGGATTGGCTAGGAAAAACCCTTGGAGCCGCTGAAGTACGCCAGGCGGTCCAACTCATGTATGCCCAAAGTGAACTCACCCCTTCTACTCGCTGGAAACAAGGCTAACAATTCTAATCTTCTCTCATTTCATGCAAACCATTCTCATTTCAGGAGCAACCGCAGGTATCGGCAAAGCATGTGCAGAAGCCTTTGCCCAAAAAGAAAACTGCCGCCTTATTCTCACTGGCAGGCGAGCCGAACGTCTGCAACAACTGGCAGACGACCTGCCGGTAGAGGTTTTACCTCTGTCATTCGACATCCGAGATGCAAAAGCTGTCCAAACCGCAGTAGACAACATCCCAGAAGCCTGGCACCCGATTGACATCTTGGTCAACAATGCAGGATTGGCCGTAGGCTTGAATCCGCTTCAGGAAGGCATTCTCGACGATTGGGAGCGCATGATCGACACCAACGTGAAAGGGCTTCTCTACCTCAGCCGGGCAGTCACGCCCCTAATGATCAAAGCCGGACACGGGCAAGTATTTAACATCGGTTCGATCGCCGGAAAAGAAGTCTACCCCAATGGCAATGTGTACTGCGCCAGCAAGCACGCGGCCAACGCCTTATCACAAGGCATGCGGATGGATCTGCTCCCGCATGGCATCAAAGTGACCCATGTAGCTCCCGGACTGGTGAATACCGAATTCTCATCGGTTCGCTTTAAAGGTGATACCGAACGGGCAGATCAGGTCTACAATGGGATGACGCCCCTTAAAGGAGAAGATGTGGCCGAAATTGTGGTGTACCTTTCTGGCCTACCTGCCCATGTGACGGTGAACGAAATTGTAATTATGCCAACCGATCAGGCTTCTTCGTTAGTGGTGAGGAGAGAATAAATTCAGGAAATCTTCTAACCAAGTCTGACTTGTTACCGAATGGTAACAAG
>JBCDIQ010000494.1:0-3859 GCA_039024295.1 Bacteroidota bacterium
AGCCTTAGAAAGCTGTTAGGTGTTAGCTATGAGGATTTAGGGTATAGCTGACGCTTTAGATACCGGGGTAGTGATGTTCGCATCCTACCCCTTTTTTTATGGTTCGCAGTTTTCTGTACTTTTGGGTGGTTATGCTAGCCTGGATAAAGAATTTTAGTGGGCAGCAAGCGCAATGCCTATTACCCAAAAGCTAATACCTATTACTTATCTCTTAAATGCTATTCACCGCCACCACATTTGCCGGAATGGAAGAAGTACTCGCCCAGGAGCTGGTAGAGATCGGGGCTTCTGACATTCGCACCCGACGCCGAGCGGTGATGTTTCGGGGAGACATGCAGACCATGTATCGGGCAAATTTGTGGTTGAGGACGGCCATTCGGGTGTTGCATCCTATCCGCGAATTTCAAATTGAGGATGCCCAGGACCTGTATGACCGCGTCCATGACATTGATTGGACCAAGTACATGACAGCTGACCAAACGTTGTTGGTTGATCCAGTAGTAAAGTCAGAGCTCTTTCGACATACGGTTTATCCTGCCCAGATAGCAAAGGATGCCATTGCGGATCAGTTTCGCAGGCTTAAAGGCCGCAGGCCTTCCGTTGATTTTGCCCGGCCGGACCTGCGCATTCATTTGTGGGTAAGAGATAGGCGCGTGACTGTGTCCTTGGACAGTTCCGGTGAGCCTTTGTTCAAACGGGGCTACCGCCAAGGAGAACAGCACCCGGCACCCATCAATGAAGGCATGGCAGCAGGCCTGATCCAACTGGCGAAATGGGAGCCTGAAAAACCGCTGGTTGATCCCATGTGTGGGAGTGGTACCTTTTCCATTGAGGCAGCCATGATCGCTGCGAACCAGGCACCTGGCCTGGGACGAAAAGAATACGGTTTCATGAAGTGGGCCTCATTTAGCCCTGACGACTGGAAAGCCCTCCGGGAAGATGCCCGCGCCAAGATCGTCCGACCCGAGGTTAAAATTGAAGCTTCCGATGTGTCTGGCAGCTTTGTACTCATGGCCCGCAAAATGGCCCGCAATGCAGGGGTAGATGGTCTAATCCGTATCCAGGCGAGAGCATTCGAAAAAGCCACAGCCCCAAAGGGCACTGAACCCGGCTGGGTATTCCTTAATCCCCCTTACGAAAACCGCCTGAAAACCCACGACATCGAAGGCTTTTATCACATGATGGGGCAGCGTCTAAAAGAAAGCTACCCTGGCTATAAGGCATGGATCATTACGGCCAATTTTCCGGCCTTGTCCCATTTGAGGATGGCCGCCTTTCAAAAGTACAAAGTATTTAATGGGGGACTGCAAGCGCAGTTTCGCGGGTACGAGGTACGTGCGCAGTCTTGATCGGAGCTATTCCCCCCAACCCTGACAGCGTTCTGAACGCTGTTAGGGTTTTGCAATGGGCCCTCAAAGCTTCCCCACCTCCGCCCTCTCCAGATAAAACGTCAGTTCCCACGGGTCAGGGTTCAGGTACAAGGTTCCTGTAAAGGTTCTGTGTTCGTCAAGCTGAAATGTTTGCCGGTACTTTTTAAGCCGTAGCTCCAGCACAGATTCTTTACCTCCGCCCCCGCAGAAGTAGCAGCCTGCATAGGGCAAAGCAGAAAGTGCGTAGGTGTTTCCATCGCCGTCTATTTCCAGGGGAATGAGGTAGCCCGTGATACTTACTTTTTTACCATCTAGTGATTGTAGGGTAGGAGGGAAGTGGGGTGCGTATTGCCAGGTATTGGTTGTGGAGTCGTAGGTATGGGAGTAGGTGACTTCAGCGAGTTGGGACCAGGTAAGGGGATGTTGGGCGAATGCTGGTGAGAGGAAAATGTAGGACAAAATGAGGGAGAATAGAATGCGGTTTATGGCTGTGTTGGCTCCTACACCTCGCAGGTTTTTGAAACCTGCGAGCTGTGTGAACCGCCTAGACGATTCGCCTGGCAAGACCTTTCGACTCCGCTCAAGGTGACAAACATGTGTGTTAGTTGAAAGCAAAACTTACGTTTCTATTCTCAAAAGGCCACTCGGCTTAATATTCCCAACCACACCAGTGGTGTCATCTCGACCGGAATGGAGAGATCTATCCTACCACAAAGTTTTTTGATCTTCATCGGAAGGTCAACAACAAAAATCAACCTCAAAAAAAAGACCGCTCCTAACAGGAACGGCCTAAATTAACATATCTTATCACAAACTTAGCGCTGCACAGCCGGACGGGCGGCAGGACCAAGGTCATCTGCATGGAAGGGGTCTTGCTCTACGTTGGTCTTCAAGCGAAGCAGAACGTTGGGGTTCATCGGGTCATTGGTCTTGACCGTAACGGTCTTGGACTGGGTACCACGACGACCTCGAGAGTTGAACGCAGCGGTAATTTCTGAAGTTTGACCAGGCTTTACCACCTTGTCTTTTGGAGCAGTTGCCGTACAGCCGCAAGAGGCTTTTACGGATTGTATGATCAAGTCAGAACCACCCGTATTGGTGAATTTGAAGGTAACATCCAGGGTTTCTCCCTCAATGATGGTACCACCATCATAGTTGGTCTGGGCAAACTCTATTTTAGGCATCGCAGACAATTCTTGCTCAGAATATACTTTGTTAATCGTACCACTGATGACCAGCTTCTTAAGCTCACCTTGCGCATCATTGGTATACAGTAGAATGCTTTCTTCAAAATTTCCTCCTTTGTCAAATTTCTGTCCATCTACCGTTACGGTGATGGTGGTAACCTGACCGGGATTTAAGGCGGGACTTGCCACTTTCACATTCATCATCGGCCCGTGCTCATATTTTCCATTAAACTGGATCGGCTGCGGACCACTGTTGCGAACCTTGAAGACGACATTTTTCTGCTTGTCGGAGTCCAGCATGCCTATGGCCTGAGAACCTTTGTCAAAGGAGGTGCTGCCTTGAGAAAAAGTAAAATTCTCAGCTGCGTTTTCCCCTTGAGCTACATTTCCCTTGATATACAGCAGGAGAGGGGATTCCACGCTGTCATAGGTAACGGTTACCGACTTGGTGAACTTTCCTACACGATAGGAATTGTATTTTACTTTGATTTCACCAGTAGCACCAGGATCGATTGCTTCTCGGCTCCAGTTAGGGGTGGTACATCCACAAGATGCTTTTACTCTACTAAGGGTCACAGGTGCATCGGACGTATTGGTAAAAGTGAAAGTGTATTCGGCTGGATCACCTTTTTCCAATTGCCCAAAATCGTGGGTGGTCTTTTCAAACTTGATTTTGCGTTCCTGTGATTGGCCAAACACGGCAGTCATCACCATGACCAATGCCAGGGATAGAAGGGTATGTTGAATTCTCATAGCGGTAATTGCTTGATCTGATTGCGAGCGAAATATACGATTTTCGCCTAAAAGAAAGAAAAAGAGAACGTGCTTTGACCTTGATAATAAATACGCCCCTTCCTGAAGGAAAGGGCGCATGATTGGACTGAGGTTGCAGCCCCATTAATTTTCTGCGTTCACTTCTCCTTTGAAGCGAAGCAGGGTAGGTTGTGTGTCTCCTTCAAAGAAAACGGTAATGCTCTTGTTAAAAGTGCCTGCCGCTGCTGCATTATACGTAGCTTCTACAAATCCTGTTTCTCCAGGAGCGACAGCTGTTTTAGAATAATTGGCTGCGGTGCATCCACAAGAAGGCTTTACCCGCTCAATTTTTACCGCTTGTGTACCTTCATTGGTAAACTCAAAGCGGTGAGTAACAGGCGTTCCTTGCGTAATCGGTCCAAAATCATGCACTGCTTCTCCCCATTGAGCCTCAACCTTTACAGGTGCTTTTTCCAGGGTCAAACTTTTCTGCTCACCGGGCATGAGGAAGGTACTTTGGGCCGAAACTGTGCCAGCAGCAAATGCCAG
>JBCDIQ010000495.1:0-3858 GCA_039024295.1 Bacteroidota bacterium
ATTGAATTTCAAGTTGGTGCCTAGCTTTTCAAACTCCTGGGTCGTCATGAGGTGCATGCGGGGCAGGTAGCAGCCCATGTAGCCTTTGTGCCAATTTTGGTTGATGAGGGTGGAGTCATAATCAGGCGATGCCAGGTTGCCCGTTTTCCACGGAAGGCTGGGAGCCGTAGGAGAATTGGGAAAGTTCCACTCATTGCCCAGGGTAACCATCCGAATTACCACTCCCAAATCCATGGTGGGGCCCCAATTGATCCAAGTAGCGCCATTGGTTAAGAGCGCATTTTGGGGCTTGTCTTGCTGGCGGGAATAAACGAGGACGAAATTTCGGTCATCGTCCAGTTTCACTTGGTCATCGAGTATGCTGTTGACCGCTGAACCTGGCGCGGCGAAAAAAGGATCACTGTCATAGCCGGTGATGGACCAGTAGCGACATTGGGCATCTGTCATGGTAGTTAAGCCATTTCTTGTATCTGGAAAAGTGGGCATTTTACCGGTAAGTACGGCCACCATTCCAGTATCCAGCCGCACATATTTGCCCACGTAGCTGGTGTAATTGTTGATTGTAGCGTGCGCCTCATAATTTCGCGGAGCAGGCGCAGATTGACTTCTGCCTGTTACGCCCAGATCCACTGCCCTGATTTTTGCCTGGGAATCTGGTTGTAACCAGCCATTTACCTGCGATACCCCCACCAGGATGTTCATCAGGATGCCATACGATTTTTGCCATCCAAGGTCTGGGCTTATGTTGTTGTTTGCTCGGGTAAATGATTCCTGCGCAGGTACGGTTTTTTCTGTTCGCTGTCTAAACGCTTCAAAGTCAGCCGTAATCGCATACTTTCTGCCGTCTGGCAATTCATAATATACCTTAGGGGCTGCGACTCCCGCCATCGGGTCAGGTCCATCTGGGGCATACATGCGCACCCACAAAGCCCCCATGCTCCACTCCCCGTTTCCTGGGGTTATGCCATTAAATCCACCTGAAATTCCCCAAGGGCCCTGTGGCATCAATAGGCCACCATTCCGTTCATTTCCCGGATAACGAAAAGGAGGCGCATATTTTCCTCCACTTAGGGCTACCGGATCTCCGATTTCCAGGTTAAACGTCACGTGATAGGAGCGGTCCGTTGCGTTTCTGTCAGCACCGATTCGGAAGGGATTGGTGTGTCCGGGGAAGGGGTCGATGTCTACATCAGCGATGCTGACTTCGGCGGATCCAAAAGCGCGATCATAGGTGTATTCCTCTCCAGACAAAGGAGGCGTGATTTGAAGGCTGAAGAAACGGCAATGAGGAAATTCTCCTTCGACGTGCAACTTACTGCCAAAAGGCGCGAGTGAAGGCCCCATCAGCAAATAGGTAACATGAGGATCTGGCAAGCTGTTGTAAATGCTATCGGTATTGATGGGCTTGGCAAAGCGATACGCCCAGGTGTCATTTGAAGTGATGCTGTCAGGATGGGTCAGCATGAAGGAACGAGCGTAAGTAACTCCATCAGGAATGAGGGAGTCAGGTATTTGAGGAGGATTCACACCGTCTAACCAGCCTTTGATGTAACTTTCCAGATTTGCTGAAAGGGTTGAAGCTTCCTGGCGAATCTGAGCGGCGGGCTTGTAGGGGTATGAAGGCGGATCAGGTATACAGCTTTGAAGTATCCAACATCCTAAAATCAAGGGGAAGAAAAAACGGCTGAAGGGACGCATAAATTTTTTCAATAAAAGTGATGTATTCCCATCAGCCACACAATTGATATGTGTCACATAATTAGCCCATCCGGCGGATTCTGCTCATGGTTTCTCGACTGATGCCCAGGTAGGAAGAAATATTAATCAAGGTAGTTCTTTGGAAAATATCTGGATGAAGTTCCAACAGGTGATGGTATTTTTCCAAGGCATTCATGCCTCGCAAGGCATCGGTTATTTCTGCTGTTTTTAGGAAATATGCTTCTACAATCTTCCTCCCAATAATGTTGAATTCAACGTGATCTTGATACAACGCCTGTAAGTCTTGGTAGCTCAACCTCAATAGACAGGAATCTTCCAGAATTTTGATGGCCTCATCTGTCGGTTTTTGGGTGAGAAATGAATGCAGAGACGTCACCACATCCTCTTCCTTCCAGAACCAACTCGTGATTTCGTGCTCGCCTTCCTGTTTTACCCCCCTGGCAAATCCCTGAAGCATGAAGTAGACATGTTCACACCTTTGTCCACGCTCCAGCAAAAAAGCCTGTTTTTTTACCTGTACACAATCGATAACAGAGGCCAGCTTCTCCTGCAGCTGTGGGCTAATGGGCATATAACTCTCCAGGTAAGCGATTAAATGCTGCATGGGTAAATTTTTTGGGTAATGTAGGTAGAAACCAGACAAGTTTTGGTGGGGGAGTCCCTTATGGAAGTATAAATTCCTGCTTGTGATACAGGATATTGAAGGAAGCTTACGACTTAGGGAAATTTTCCGTAAAATTGTTTGTTGTCAATTGTCCCAAGAAGTAAAAATTATGCCCGCACACATCCTGCTTTCAACTGCCAAGCCTGATCGTCCTACCTTTCATTATTACCATCTGCCCCAAACCCTGCTGAATATAAAGGTATACCAGGAGGGGTTTCCGCCAGATGCTACCTACCGTGTAGAAACGGCCTTTGTGGTGCACCCAGATCCAGACCATCGCTATTACCTGGTGTACCAAAATCGGGGAAATACCCATGATAAGCTGAAAATTAACTTCGCTAATGGGTACCTGCAAAGCATAGAATCTACCCGGATTGACAAAACCCTCGACATCATTGAAGATATAGTGGATCTTGCAAAAGATGCAGCTACTGGTGGGGTGGTAGACCGATCCGTAGACGGCCCCTTACTTGATCGAACAGTTGACCCATTTGATGAAGAGGTCATCGCCGAATTGGTAAAAGAAATTCAAGGAGTAATTCCGGATTTTTCCCTCTCATTTGGTTCTACTCGCAAAAGCGATATCCCGGATTCAACCCTCGACCTTTCGAAGCCACAAGGCGGCATCTTGTGTCGGGCGCGGGAGCTTTGCAAATTGACCTACACCCTTGATGGGAGCCCTGTGGAGGTTCTGGCATATGTACCTCACAAGAAGCTCGTTCACTTGGTTGAAATCCCTCACGCGAAATTTTCGGAAAGCAAGGTGAACATCACCTTTGATGAGTATGGCTATCCTACCCTGATAGATGTGGATCAGCCCAGTTGGATGGAAAACTTTTCCCAGAAGGTCTCAGGACTCCTGAGAGGTATTTTTGAACTGCCTACAAGTTTGCTTCAGTTCCGAGTAAACCTGACCGACAGGCGGGTTGAAACCCTTGAGCAAATGGAGCAGACAAAGGCCCGGATGAAGGTCCTCGAGGAAAAGGTTAAGAAACAGGAGGCTGCTTCCGAAGAGCAAAAACCCTAAGTCCTTGCTGACAACAAAAAAGCTCAGAAACGTATTCTGAGCTTTTTTGCTTATGAATCAATAAACCTGCTGTAGGGGAAGGATTCGAACCTTCACGAGGTGGTTAGCCCGCCTAGGCGAATTTGTCCCGAGCCCTCACCCCCGCGACTAGAGGGTATGGCTGCCTGTTTCATCACCCTACAGTATCAACTTAACCAATTAAACTATCGAAAAAGAACGCTCAAAAGCATTATATTATGTGCTTTGTTGTTACAAAGTAAACGAAAGGCCTCTTTTTATCAAAATTTTTCATTAAATTATTTTAATTTTTTAAAAAAACGCAATAAATTACCCGAAATTTAACATTAACTCAATTTCCATCATTAAATATGGCTTCAAATTTAGAAATTGATAAGTTAGACCTACAGATTTTGTCAATTTTGATGCAGGATGCACAGACGCCCTACAC
>JBCDIQ010000496.1:0-3845 GCA_039024295.1 Bacteroidota bacterium
CCACGAGCAGGAGAGCGCACATTGCCTCAACGATGGGAACCGCCCGCGGAACCACACAAGGATCATGTCGCCCTTTTCCCTGAACCGTAACGGATTCATGAGACTCGTTTACGCTGGGCTGATCTTGCATGATGGTCGCAGTAGGTTTAAAAGCTACTCGGAAAACCAGGTCTTCTCCATTACTAATCCCTCCTTGAATTCCTCCAGATCGATTGGTTTGGGTACGCACCTGATCATTTTCTATAAAAAAATGGTCATTGTGCTCAGAACCGAGCAGGCGAGTACCCTCAAAGCCGGATCCAATTTCAACCCCTTTCACTGCATTTATGCCCATCATGGCCGAGGCAATTCTGGCATCTAGTTTATCATAAATCGGATCCCCGAGTCCGGGAGGGACTTTACTTGCCTGACAAGTGATCACGCCCCCGACGGAGTTGCCCGCTTTGCGGACCTCATCGATAAAGTCATACATCCGCTTTGCAAGTGCCGGATCCGGGCAGCGGACCGCTTTTTGTTCTTCGGAGATCAGCTCCAGGGTAGGAGGGAGGCCTTCCATTTCGAGTTTGTAAATGGAACTTACCCATGCGTTTACTTGTATGCCTCCCCAATGCTGAAGAAGTTGCTTTGCTACAGCTCCAGCAATGACACGGGCAATGGTTTCGCGTGCAGAAGATCTGCCACCGCCTCGATAGTCTCGAACTCCATACTTCGCCTGGTAGGTATAGTCTGCATGGGAGGGGCGGTAGACATCCGCAATGTGGGAGTAATCTCTTGATCGTGCATTGGTGTTAGGCACCCAAAAGCACATCGGAGTACCAGTGGAAACACCCTCCATGTGACCACTCAACAATTTAAATTCGTCGGCTTCTTTTCGCTGGGTGGTAATCCGACTCTGTCCCGGCTTTCTGCGATTTAATTCTTGCTGGATATGATCCATATCCAGCGGTAAGCCTGCAGGGCAACCATCAATGACCACCCCTATCCCTTCTCCATGGGATTCGCCAAAGCTGGTCATTCGAAATATGTGTCCAAACGTATTAATGGGTTGTGAAAATTTGAGGAGATTTACCACTCCTAGTTTAAAAAAACCTCTGCTACACTTCAATCAGCATGGCTCCATAAGAGTAGCCGCCACCAAAAACAGTCATGACGATGTACTCTCCCTGCTTAAATTCCTCCTGATGCTCAGAAAAGGCAATTCCGCAGCCTGGACACCCGGTGTTGCCCAAATACTGAATATTGGAAAGTCCTTTTTCTTCTGGCAGTCCAAGGTTTTCCAGCACTTTTCGAGTGATTCGCCAATTTGCCTGATGGGGAATAAAGTAAGCCATTTCTTCTATAGGAATGCTGTTATCTGCCAAAATCTTCTGGGTGGCTTCTGTCATGTACTGGCAGGCATGAATAAATACGTCTTTCCCATGGTTCATCACAAACCCGTCATGTGCAGGACGGAGTACCACGCCTTCAGTAGCCTTCCCCACGTGGGCAGCTCCTTTTGTGAACAGGTCGATTATGTTATGATCTTGAGGAGAGGTCCTTTCCTTAGAAATGAAAAATGCCACCGCTCCATCACCCCATAAATGTCCAGCAATTCGGTCTGTTTCATCACTGTAGGCAGTGTTATGGTCTGAAGCAACTACCAGGGCTGTGTCAGCCTTTCCCATAGCAAAATATCCTTCCACCACCTCAATAGCGTTCAGCAGGGAAGAACAAGCTGAGGATAAGGACAGTACAACGGCATCATCTGCCTGAAGGTAATGCTGGAGTGCATGTCCAAGCGTTACAATGTTGTCGTACCCGGTGTAAGTGGCCCCCACGATCAAATCAATTTCCGAAGCGGTATAGGGCAGGGCTTCAATGGCTTTTTCCACAGCTGCAATGCCCATTGTATGGGTATTTTCTAAAGGCCCAGCCTTGGTACGCTCCTTGATACCGGTGCGCGAGATAATCCACTCTTCGGTAAGGCCGTTGATCTGGTTGAAATGGGAGTTAGGAACACGCCCTTCTGGCAGGTAGTGTGTTACGGAGTTGATGTACATGTTTTATAAAAAACGAGTAGAGGCCAAATTAGTAAAAGCTGTGGATAAAACCATTTAGTTAGCGTTTTAGTCAAATCCAGCCGGGTTCGCCGCAAATTCAAACCCGTCAGGACCGAGCTTCTCCATCAATTTTATCAAAACTTGGTCGCTGTTATCATATGGTCCTGGTATATAGAAGGGCTTGCCATCTTTGCCAAATTCTAAGTCCAAAATGGGAATGGTTTCGTTTTCATCATCTTCCAGTAGATGCTGGGTTACACGAAAATCTTTGTGTGGCCTAAATCCCAGTTCATCAGCATAATCAATTGAACCGTAAATTAAGTTATGGGCCAGCTCGTATGAGATTTTTTCCAGCTTGCTTTGAGAAATCTGGGTGAGGCTTTGGATCAAATTTTCTACATCAACCGTCTGCAGGCGAATATGAGAGGTGGTATCCTTAAGCCCCAGACAATAAGTATCCAGTAAATACATACCAGAAGCAAAAAAACCACTTGGTTGCTTACGGACAACCATTACTTGTGCCATACCAGTTTCCTGCCAATTTGGATTGGCCAGGCAGTACTCCAACTCCAGACTCCTGCCACGCTGGATCACATATTTTTCAGGGGACAAGGGGGCTCCTGAACTAGGTTTCTTCTTTCGTCTCTTTGCCAAGGTGATTCAGATTATAGGGTGAATGTAATGAAGTTAAACTACAGGGCTAATTTAATAACACTTTTTAGGATGTAATGGTAATACCTGCAAATACTCTTTTCAACTCCTAACCCTGTTCGCTATGAAAACCTACTTGCAGCTTTCTTTTATTGGCTTGTTGGCTTTTTTTTTAATCGCTTGTGACACAGACGATGATCCATATGAAGTCCCTACAATTGATCCCAATTCTGTTCAGGTGACTGACTTGGAAGGAAATCGATTTGTGGTAGCACTTTTTAATGACGAAGGAGAAGATGAGACCCCTGAATTTGCCGGATACACCATCGAGTTTCAGGGAAGCAATGAATTGCTGATCACCGGAAATGGAAAAAGTATATCCGGAACCTGGGAACTGGAAACACCTGATTCTGAGGTAGAGATAGCATTAAATGGATTTGACGAAGATCCCCTGGAGGAATTGGCGGAAGACTGGCTAATCAAAAGCTGGGATGGTACCATGCTTAAGCTAATTGAAGATGACGATGGCCAGGAAGAACGACTCCACCTGAGAATGGATAATTAGCCTTTTTCCCATATGGTGTAAAACCAAGTGCTGGCAGGTTGAAAAACTGCCAGCTTATTTACTTCCACTTCTTAAACCAGGAACTAATTTTCATCCAGATGACCCCAAAAAAGGCCTCCTGAAAGATTTTAGTAGACATTTTGGATTCTCCTTCTGTCCGGTCTCTGAAGATTATGGGTACTTCCTTTATCTGAAATCCATATTTCCAGGTCCTGAATTTCATTTCAATTTGAAAGGCGTAGCCCACAAACCTCACCGGTTCTTCAAGGACTTTTCTAAGGGTTGTTGCCCGGTAACATTTAAATCCTGCCGTTGAGTCTCTGATGCTCATTCCGGTGATTAGCCGAACGTAGGCACTGGCATAGTAACTCATCAACACCCGGCTCATCGGCCAGTTTACCACATTTACCCCGTTCACATATCGGGAACCAATGGCCAAGTCATACCCATCTTCCCGACAGGCTTCTAGTAAGGCAGGCAGGGATTTAGGATTATGGCTGAAGTCAGCATCCATTTCAAAGATGTATTCATAGCCTTTTTGCAAGGCCCACTTAAACCCATGAATATAGGCGGTTCCAAGTCCTAATTTA
>JBCDIQ010000497.1:0-3845 GCA_039024295.1 Bacteroidota bacterium
ATCCATGTACTAGACCCCGATCCTCAGGCTCCCTGTCGCCATCTGGCCCACAACTTTGTGGAAGGGCATCTTACTGAATTTGGGGTGGTATATGATTTTGGCAGAAAGATGGATGTGCTGACCGTAGAGATAGAAAATGTGAACACAGAGGCATTGGAAGCACTTCAATCGGAAGGAAGGCTCGTGTATCCTGATCCCAAGACCCTTCGCATGATTCAGGACAAACGGGAGCAAAAACAATTTTTTGTAGAAAAAGGCATCCCTACTTCTCCTTTTCTGTTGGTAGATGACCTCAAGGCAGTTTATGACTGCAAGGACAAACTACCAGCCGTTCATAAAATGGGGAGAGAGGGCTATGACGGGCGGGGAGTAAAAATCCTCAGAACTCCTGAGGACATTGAGGATAGCTTTAACACGCCCGGCCTGTTGGAGGATTTGATTGACTTTGAAAAAGAACTGGCAATCATCGTTTCCCGGAATCCGTCTGGGCAGGTGATTACCTTCCCTGTGGTAGAGATGGTTTTTCATCCAGTGCATAACTTGGTGGAATACCTTTTCTCACCAGCAGATATTGCTCCAGAGGTAGTAGAACAAGCCGAGGACATTGCCCGAAAGTTGGCCCATGAGTTGTCCTATGTGGGCGTGTTGGCCATTGAACTATTCTTAACAAAAGAAGGCGAAGTCCTGGTGAATGAAATAGCTCCACGCCCCCATAACTCTGGGCACCATACCATTCGTGCGAATCACACTTCTCAGTACGAACAGCATTTAAGGGCCATATTGGATCTACCCCTCGGTTCCACAGATATGTTGCAGCCGGCTGGCATGGTAAACCTTTTGGGGGCAGCCGGTCATACGGGAACACCGGTCTATCCTTATGTGGATGAAATGCTGAAAATGCCCGGCGTACATCCCATGATTTATGGCAAGGCCAGGGTGAAGCCCTTTCGTAAAATGGGACACGTTTTGATCCTGGATGAAAAGGTAGATGAACTAAAGGTGAAAGCTCAGCGGGTTCGGGAGTTGGCAGTGGTAGAGGCGGAGGAGGTAGAATAGGTCAACCTGATCACCAAAACAAAAGCGGAGACCCCGCCAGGAGCCTCCGCTGATTGATCTTCGATTTATCTGATTAGGCTTCGGCCACCAGCGCAGCCTCTTCCTTTTTAAACGCAGTTTCTACGATGAAGTCCTGTTCAGAATTGTGCAGCTTGTAATAGCCAGTTGCTGGACTTGGACTTGGCTTACGACCAATATACTTAATGTTAACATCCGTCAATACCATTAAAATATAAGACCATGCACCTTGGTTACGAGGTTCTTCCTGAACCCAGAAATACTCTGCACGCTTGGGATAGCGGGCGATTATTTCTCTAAGTTGCTTAATTGGAAGTGGGTAAATTTGCTCAAGCCTCACCAAAGCGACATCGTCATGTCCACCCGCCTGCTGCTGCTCTAGTAGGTCATAGTATACCTTACCAGTACAGATAAGGACTTTTTTCACCTTACGTGGCTTTACGTAAGGATCATCAATCACTTCCTGGAAACGGGTACCTGGACCAAAATCCTCAAGTTTGCTCACACATAAAGGGTACCGCAGCAGCTTTTTAGGCGTGAAGTACACCATCGGTATCCGGAAAGGATAGGTGAACTGCCTCCTAAGGGAATGGAAGAAGTTTGCCGGGGTAGTGATGTTCATGATCTGCATGTTCTTGCGTGCACACAGTTGGAGGTATCGCTCCAGGCGCGCAGAAGAGTGCTCGGGGCCCTGGCCTTCAAAACCATGTGGCAAGTATTGGATCAGTCCACTCATCCGTTGCCATTTGGTCTCCCCACTGGAAATGTACTGGTCCATCATGATTTGGGCACCGTTGGCGAAGTCTCCAAACTGCGCTTCCCATATCACCACATTATTGGGATTGGTGATAGAGTAGCCATACTCGAATCCCAGTACACCATATTCTGATAACAAAGAGTTATAGGCAATGAATTTTTCTTGCCCTTCCTTGATGTTATTCAGTGGGATGTATTCCTTCTCCTTGTCTTCACTTACCAGTACCGAGTGGCGGTGGGAGAAAGTACCACGGCGTACATCCTGACCGCTAAGTCGTACTGGCTTTCCTTCCACCAGCAAGGTACCGTAGGCCAAAGTTTCTCCTAGTGCCCAGTCTAAACGATTTTCTTCGACCATTCTTTCACGGTCTTTGAACAACTTTCGGACCTTTTTATGGGCGTTGAACTCTTCCGGAACATGGTTAACCTTGCTCAGAATCTCAGAAAGCTGGTCTAAAGGTACACCAGTTTCAGGAGAGTCCTCCTCAAAGTCCTCGTTTGAAACCCGGCGAATGCCATCCCAGGTTCCTTTCAGGTAAGGAGCTAGCTTGAGGTTTTCCCTTTGGCGCGCCTGCTCCAACTCTTGTTGTAGCTCGGCTTTGAACTCTTTTTCAAGCTCCTTGGCCATGTTCGATTCTACCTCACCGGCCTTTGCCAGTTTCTCAAAATAAATCTGACGAGGATCTGGGTGCCTTTTAATCTTTTTGTACAGCAGCGGTTGGGTAAACATCGGCTCATCCGCTTCGTTGTGTCCGTGACGACGATAACACAACAAATCAATGAATACATCCCTGTTAAAGGTCTGCCTAAACTCTACTGCCAGCTCAATCGCATATACGAGTGCCTCTGCATCATCTCCATTGACATGGAAAACCGGAGACAGCGTGGTCTTGGCAATGTCTGTACAATAGGTACTTGAACGCGCATCCAGGTAGTTGGTGGTGAAGCCAATCTGGTTATTGACAACCATGTGAATGGTACCACCAGTTTTATAGCCATCTAGAAGGGACATCTGAATCACTTCGTACACAATCCCTTGTGCTGCTACGGCGGCATCTCCATGGATCAATATCGGTGCCAAGCGGTTAAAATCTTGTTTATACTTCCGGTCAATTTTTGCCCTGGCTGATCCTTGAACTACTGGGTTTACCGTCTCCAGGTGAGAAGGGTTAGGCATCAGGCTCAGGTGAACCTTTTTGCCATTACTGGTCTCCACATCACTTGAAAATCCCAGGTGATATTTCACATCGCCTTGGAAAACGGATTCTGCGTGCTCGGCACCTTCAAACTCGGAAAAAATCTCATCGTATTCCTTTTGAAGGGTGTTGGCCAGCACATTCAGGCGGCCGCGGTGGGCCATTCCCATCACAAACTCCTCAATGCCCAGGTCGCCTCCTTTTTCGATGATGGCATCCAGGGCCGGAATCAGTGCCTCTGCACCTTCCAGGGAAAATCGCTTTTGGCCAACGTATTTTGTTCCCAGGAACTTCTCAAAGATGACCGCTTTGTTGAGCTTGCTCAGGATACGACGCTTCTTCTCTATAGAAAACTTTGGGGTGTTGCGCTGCTGTTCCATGCGTTTTTGAAGCCACTTGACCATCGCAGGGTTGCTCAGGTACATGTATTCTGCTCCAATAGCCTGACAATATGTCTCTTCCAATAATTGCACAATATCGCGCAACTTTGCGGGCCCCAATCCTACAGAGGTACCGGCCTGAAAGACGGTATCCAGATCAGCTTCTGAAAGTTCGAAATTTTTCAACTCAAGGGTCGGAGAATAACTTCGTCGGTCGCGTACAGGGTTTGTTTTGGTAAACAGGTGACCTCGGGTTCGGTACCCATTTATCAGGTCGAGAACCTGAATCTCTTTTGCGTTGCCGGAAGCTATGCCTGAGGTAGCAGCAGCCACAGCGACTCCATTACCATTTGCCCCTGGAAGTTTGGGATAGGCAGTTCCTGAAAATTCGAACCCTTCAAAAAATCTTCGCCATTCAGGACTTACCGCATCGGGATTC
>JBCDIQ010000498.1:0-3817 GCA_039024295.1 Bacteroidota bacterium
CCAGGGCCTACCGTATTGAAAAAACGGATGATCACCACTTCAGTTCCATATTTCTTGTTGTAGGCAAAGCTCAGAAACTCGTCCATTGCTTTGGTGTTGGCATATGCCCACCTGTGGTTTCGGGTGCTTCCTTCAACCCGATAATCAGTTTCTGACAACTTTCTGGAATGAGTGGAATCCAGCAAATCGAGGCTTTTTCCATAAATCTCAGAAGTTGATGCCATCATGAGACGTTTGCCGTAATGATGAACCAGCTCTAAAATCAAATCAGCTCCACGGATATTGTCCAGAATGGTCCTAACTGGGTTTTCCATGATGTACTTAACCCCTACAGGAGCAGCCAGATGATAACAATGTTCACACCACTCCACCAAAGCCTCTAGTGAGCTGCGGTTGGTCACTGTATCCTGGATAAATTCATAATTGGGATTGGACTGGAACTCAGTAATGTTTTCAATCAATCCAGTGGCGAGGTTGTCAATGGTTTTGATCTCATGTCCTTCGGCCAACAATCTTCTGGTCAGGTTGGAGCCAATGAATCCAGCCCCTCCGGTTATCAAAATCTTCATGAACAGCAATAGTTTGGGGAAACAAAAAGCATTATGGTCCAAATATAGGGCAAGCCCGGAATCAAAACCAACAAACTTATGGGAAAAGCATACAGGTACAAAAAAAGGCCCTCGAAAGGGCCTTTTTTATATTTCAACAATAAAATCAGTCACGATTGCGGTCTCCTCCTCCGTCCCTGCGGTCTCTATCTCTGCGTGGCCCACGGTCTCCGCCTCCTCGGCGTCCACCGCCGCCGCCACCACGTCCCTCACGGGGAGGTCGCTCCACCCATCCTTCCGGCTTAGGCAGCAGGGCCTTCCGGCTCAAGCGGAACTTACCAGACCTGGGATCGATACCGATGAGTTTGATTTCAATTTCATCGCCGATTTCCAGTACGCCATCCATGCTTGGAAGACGCTCATAGGCGATTTCTGAAATGTGGAGCAAGCCTTCTTTTCCAGGCAAAAACTCCACAAATGCTCCGTAATTGGTAACGCTTTTTACCTTGGCAGGGTATACATCTCCAACTTCAGGTGTTGCGGTCAGCTTTTTGATCTGGGCTACCGCAATTTCAATTCCCTCCGCATTGATGGAGCTGATGGTGGCCATGCCCATTTTGTCATCAACCTCCTCCAGTACAATGGTGGTATCTGAAATCCGCTGAATTTCCTGGATCACTTTTCCCCCTGGGCCAATCACAGCACCGAAGTACTCGATCGGAATGTCCATTTTATGGAAACGAGGCGCAAAACGGGAAAGCTCTCCACGAGTTTCGGGAATTACTTCCAGCATTTTGTCCAGAATGTGTATTCGACCTTGCTTGGATTGCTGCAGGGCCTGTTCGATAATCTCAAACGAGAGTCCACGAATCTTGATGTCCATCTGACAAGCGGTAAGGCCTTCGGAGGTTCCGGACACTTTAAAGTCCATATCTCCCAGAAAGTCCTCATCCCCGAGGATATCAGAAAGGACAGCATATTTTCCATCTTCTCCGGAAATCAACCCCATTGCGATACCTGAGACAGGGCGAATCATTTCTACCCCGGCATCCATCAAGGCCATTGTACCTCCACAAACGGATGCCATTGAACTTGACCCATTTGATTCAAGGATATTGGACACAATCCGAACCGTGTAAGGATAGTCGTTTGGAATCATCGGCTTAATCGCACGCTCTGCTAGATTGCCATGACCAATTTCGCGACGGGCAGGTGCACGGTTGAATTTCACTTCGCCCGTGGAAAAGCCGGGGAAGTTGTAATGCAAGAAGAAACGCTTGGAGCCAACTGTGGTGGTGGTGTCTACCGTTTGTTCATCCAGTTTGGTCCCCAGGGTACAGGTACACAAAGATTGGGTTTCTCCACGTGTGAATACCGAAGAACCGTGGGTACGAGGCATGTAACCAACTTCTCCCCAAATTGGACGAATCTCGTCTAATTGACGACCATCTAGACGAACACGGTCTTCCAGCACCATGCTCCGGACGATCTTTTTCTGGATTTTTTTGAAATAGGTATTCAGCTTGGTACCGAAGTACTCCATTTCTTCATATTTTTCTTTAAGAGCTGTTTCAGCTTCTTCTTTGATCTCACGGAGACGCGAGCCACGATGATCTTTGTCGCTAAATGACCTCGACAACTCCTCTATTGGCCCTGCAATGATGTTATGCATATCATTGTAAAAAGCCTCGTCAAACTCAAGCTTGTCATACTCACGCTTTTCCTTGCCAGCAAGCTTTTGCAATTCTTCTTGTGCGGCATTTAACTGCTGGATTGCACCATGAGCGGCTTTAAGGGCTTCCAGCATCACTTCTTCGCTGACTTCCTTCATCTCGCCTTCTACCATCACGATAGAATCAGATGTACCAGCTACCATGAGGTCTAGGTCACAGGACTCCATCACTGAAAATGGAGGATTGATCAGGTATTCTCCGTTTCTGCGTGCAACACGTACTTCAGATACTGGATCAGGGAATGGAATATCAGAAACCATGATGGCTGCAGATGCTGCCAGACAGGCAAGTGCATCTGGCTGCTCTTCTTTATCTGTAGAGATGAGCTGAACCATGATTTGGGTATCTCCATGATAATCGTCAGGGAACATAGGACGAAGGGCCCTGTCTATGAGACGTGAGGTCAAAATTTCTCCCTCTCCTAAGCGACCATCACGTTTAAAAAAACCACCAGGGAAACGACCCGCCGCAGAATATTTTTCCATATAATCCACCATCAGTGGAAGGAAGTCGGTTTCGAGGTTGATCTCCCTTCTGGCAACTACCGTAGCCAGTAGCATAGTCTCTCCTACTCGAAGTATTACAGATCCATCTGCTTGTTTGGCAAGTCTGCCAGTCTCAAGCGATATAGTTCTTCCGTCTGCCAGCGTAACGGAAGTAGAATATCCATTCATATTAATATTTATTCAATGTCGATGTGATGTTGCATAAAAAATGGGAATCGTCCAGAGGCCAATTCCCACATTGCCAGGCAGCTTTCTTAGCGTCTTAGGCCTAGCTCCTTGATCAGGGCGCGGTAGCGCTCGATGTCTTTACGCTTTAGGTAATCAAGCAATCGGCGACGACGTCCCACCATCTTCTGCAACCCAAGCTTGGTAGAACTATCTTTTTTGTTCTTCTTGAGGTGCTCTGTAAGGTGTTTGATGCGGTAGGTCAGCAATGCAACCTGAGCTTCGGGGGATCCCGTGTCTTGTTCGGACTTTGCGTGACCATAGGTCTTGAAGATTTCTTCCTTCAACTCCTTGTATAAATACATCTAGCAAAAATTTGATAATCAGAGAAAAACTGTGATTTTTTACAGAACTGCAAATATAGGGAATAAAGTGTGGCAAACAAAAGTTTATCCAAGCTTGAAAAGTACCTTTGCTGATTTTCCGGGGGCCTCTGCCGCAGCTACCGCCTCTTTATAAGAAGAGAACGGAAAGGTCTCAGCTACCTCCACGGGCATTTGCCCAGTAGCAAGCATACCTAATGCCTCTTTAATAAAGGTAATGCGTTCTGTCTGGGTAAGAGTTGGCAGCCATGTAGTAAGCCAAAATCCTCTTATTCGAACATCTTGGAATATCATGGTCGCACTATTAATCGGGGTAGGCTCCAAGCTTAGAGCACCATATAGCCACGCAGTTTTGCCTTGTTTTAGGCAATTTATTGCTTGATGGGCAACCTTTCCTCCAACTGCATCAAAAAAGCTATCAACTCCTGCTTTGCCGGTCATTTGCATGACTTTGCGGGTTACATGCTCTGCTGAAGTGTCAA
>JBCDIQ010000499.1:0-3811 GCA_039024295.1 Bacteroidota bacterium
AAAAACAGCAGACAGCTAATAAAGAGTAGTATTTGGTAGGTTTTGGATTGACGGCCGGTAGCGCAAGACAGAGGTTTTGCCTGCCGGTTTCTTTATTTTTTACGATTCAAAAAATAGATGCCTTCTTTAGTAGGTTCATTTCCCTCCCATGGGACCCATTTCTCTGCTTTTTCATCATAGTATGCCTTGACTTCAAAGGCTTCGGCCATGGAATCCAAGGCAAAGCCTTTGTGGATGTCCGGGTGCTGTACCAGGTTCAAAATAATTCCTTCTTGTGAATCTTGTCCAATCGCTCCTAGTGCCTCTGCTGCTTGATTGGTTATGTCAAGAGGAAATCCCCTCAGGCTGCTGTTTCGCATTTCCACTTCAGCCTCATAAACCAGAAAAGCAATCAAAAACACCACCACCAGAGAGGCAAAACGCCTGGGGCGAGCAAAAAGACGTTGCCAGAAGCTCCTTCGGGTTGCGGTCTCATAACGAGCATATACCTCCCCAAAATTGCGATGGCTCCGGATTCGGTCTTTTCCGGGTAGCTTAGGGTCAATATGGAAGGTATACTTAGGCATGTTTCATTTTCTGCAGCAACCGATAGGTACGCACCTTGGCATTATTTTCAGTAATGTTATAGATAGCTGCAATTTCTTTAAAAGGCAACTGCTCAAAATAGCGCAGTTCAATTAGTTGTAATTCATCCGGGCTGAGCTTTTCCAGTAAAGGAACAACTTCCTGAATATCCCGTTGGGGAGCATCTGGTTCAACCTCTGCAGCCAGGTGCCGAAGACCTGCGGATTCAATGCTCACCATACGCTGTTTTTGGCTTTGGCGGAAGTATTGGTTCACCTCATTAATCGCAATTCGATACAACCAGGCTGAAAAAGGCACACCCTGGAATGTATATTTTGGCAATCCTAGCATGGCTTTCATGAACACCTGAGAACAAATGTCTGCGGTGAGGTCTTCCTCTCCTGCACGTTTAAAGATGAATAAAAACACCTGTTCGTAATACCGCTCATACAATACACTGAATTTTCTCCTGTCCTTTCGGGCGGATTCAATCTGCTGTTTTTCTTGTAACAGCTGTTCCTGGGTGTAGGTGAGCCTGCTCAAGTACCTGCGCTTTTTCACCTAACGCACTTTTGAGAGAAGGATACATAAAAAACTGCTTGGGGAGGCAAAATTTGTGATTTTCTGTGGTGGGTATCACATTGGATAAGGGGAACCAAGAAAATGGGTAAGGTAAGAGGCTGGTTTATTTTGAGGAATTCTGATGAAACTTTTTTCTGGGAATCTTGTATCTTTGTATAAAAGGCTAACGAATGTTAGCTTGCCTCCACTTAGACCAATAACATAAGCTATGAATTTTCAATTAACCGAAGAACACCTCATGGTGAGGCAAATGGCCCGTGAATTTGCCGAGAACGAACTCAAGCCAGGCGTAATTGAGCGGGATGAAAAGCAGCAGTTCCCCAAAGAGCTGGTCCGCCGCATGGGAGAATTGGGATTTATGGGCATGATGGTCTCTCCAGAGTACGGAGGCGGGGGTATGGACACCGTATCTTATGTACTTGCCATGGAAGAGCTCTCAAAATGGGATGCATCTGCTTCAGTGATTGTTTCTGTGAACAATTCACTGGTGTGTTGGGGCTTGGAGGCTTTTGGAAGTGAGGCGCAAAAAGAGAAATATTTACCTCGCTTGGCTTCTGGAGAAATTGTGGGGGCATTTTGCTTGTCAGAGCCAGAAGCGGGAAGCGACGCCACACGTCAAAAGACCACAGCTATTGATCACGGAGATTACTATTTGTTAAATGGCACCAAGAACTGGATCACCAATGCGAATTTGGCAGATGTCTACTTTGTGATGGCCCAGACCGATGCAGACAAAAAGCACAAAGGCATCAACTGCTTGATTGTAGACCGTGAGATGCCGGGCTTCGAACTGGGACCCAAAGAAGATAAGCTTGGGATTCGTGGATCTGACACCCACTCTTTGAATTTTAATGATGTAAAGGTTCCAAAAGAAAACCGGGTAGGAGAAGATGGATTCGGGTTCCGCTTTGCCATGAAAACCTTGAACGGTGGCCGTATCGGAATTGCCTCCCAGGCCCTGGGAATTGCCTCCGGCTCTTTGGAACGAGCACTTGAGTATGCGCAAATTCGTAAATCATTCAATACCGAAATCATCAACCATCAAGCCATCCAGTTTAAGCTGGCGGACATGGCCACAGAGGTAAATGCAGCCCGTTTACTGTGCTTAAAAGCCGCTGCTGTGAAGGATGCAGGAGAAGATTATTCGGAAGCTGCGGCAATGGCCAAGCTGTATGCTTCTCGTGTTGCCATGAAGTGTGCATCCGAATCCATTCAGGTACATGGAGGAAACGGATATGTAAAAGAATACCACGTAGAGCGTTTCTTGCGTGATGCCAAGATCACAGAAATCTATGAAGGAACCAGTGAGATCCAGAAAATGGTGATTGCCCGTTCGCTGATCAAGCGCTCCGAGCGACAGCTTCAGATAGGATAAAAGTTAGCACTAGCTTACATAAGAGGCTCTCCTGCATGGGAGAGTTTTTTTTATTTATGAAGAAAACTATATATTAGAAAATAGAAAACGATGCAAGGGGACCAAGTTTTCTCGGTTTATGAAAAATTTGAACAACGACTGGTTTATAGAAGGCCTCCAGGACTTTGAATACAAGAAGTATAAATTGTTGGCATACCTCCAGCATATCGCTAAGGAGTTTGCAGAGGTAAAGCTTTATCCGTCCTTTTCGGATTTAATTTTTCATTATAAAAATTTAGCTACTTTTAAGGATGGTCAAAAGCAGCTCTTCCAGCATCCTACTGGCAAGGTAAGTGAAGATGAGCTTTCTAACTTTCGGTCTGAGTCGCCTATTGATCTGGAACATCACACCGATTTAAAAGAATTGGAGGCAATTGTAGATTATGCCTTACCGGCCATCAAAGGTCACCTGAGTGAAGGAAAGCTGATTTACGATTACATTGATGATCAAATAGCGATCGAACCTGTAGGGTTGACGCCTTTGTACAAGAGGGAAGGATATATTTTGCTTCGTGCCAATCCCAACCCCAACATTGATGTGTACCAGTACAGGATCGTTTTCTTTGAAAATATAGAAGCCAATTTTCATGGAATTAACATGACCCATGTCGAATCCTTTCGGTACAGCTTGGTCAATACCTATGAATCCATCAAACTTCAATTGATAAAGGAAAACCAGGAATTGCCTAATCCTGCTACATATGTAGTCTATTCTGATCAATTGCTACCCAAAGAGGCTGCATTCCTCCCCGTTGCAAAGCGGAAATTCCTGGCTTACGTCCAAGGCCAGTAAAAAATAAATTCTTTGTAACCTTTCTGTTATGCAGGCGTAAATAACTTTTACGCACTTATGATAAATTCATAAGCAGTTTTTTCACCAAGCATTATGTGTTGTTAATAGACTGGTTATCAGCCAGTGGCTATTTTGGCACCTTTATCCACAGTAAAATGTGTATATGCACGGCAAAAATTTTGAGCCTAACACTTGTGTGGAAAAGCATTCTTGTATTATCTTTGTAGCCCGATCGATGAAGGAGAGTTGACTTGGGTGATGATGAGGGGGTATTTTGGTCGGGGTTTAGGATTTTCTTGCAAATATTTGTGTTTTTGATTTGGAGGTTAGGGAAAAGAGGTTGATATTTGCAGTCCCTTCGAGCGAAGGGAAGTTCTTAGAGACATAAACGAGTAGTTTATACAGCTGTTTTGGTAGAGATATTGGGGCAGCGAAAACGATCTTTGACGTACTGAAAG
>JBCDIQ010000500.1:0-3801 GCA_039024295.1 Bacteroidota bacterium
AACTCCCAGTTGTAGGTCTCCGCCCCAACACTGAAGTTATCAAAGGCAAAAGTTGCTTCATTCAAGGCAATCCTTGTCGCGGTATCCGGAGTAGTTGCGAAATTTGCGATGAGGGTAGGGGCATTGTCTATAATGGCAAATGCTTCTCGCTCACAACCTCGGGAGTCAATCACAGTAACATTGTAGGTTCCTTCTGGCAATCCATTAGCCTCGCTTCCCCCTTGAGGAGGATCACTCGACCAGTTATAATTGAAAGGAGAAAAACCTCCATCAATGATGGCTGATGCACGCCCATTTCTATCTCCAAAACAAATGATTCCTTCAGTTTCTGTTTCAAGGGTAAACCCATCTTCTGTACCCACAACTACATTTGCGGTATCCGGACACCCATTGGCATCACGAGCCACGACGCGGTAGGGTCCGGCAGCCAAATTTCGCGCAGTTAAAGAAGTCTGAGGCGGTGTGCTGCTCCATTCGTAAGAAAAAGGAGGAGTCCCTCCACCGAATATAACCGTGGCAGAACCAGTTGCAAGGTCACAGTAGTCATCATTGGTGCGGCTTTGTAGTACTTCTACAGGGGGATTGCCTGTAATGGTAAAAAATAATTGCTCGAAACACCCGTTTTGGTCACTCACCACTATATCCCAATTTCCTTGCCGCAAGTTATAAGCAAACTGGCTGGTGTCCGGCTGCCCTGGATCAGTAAACCAATTGTAAATAATTGGACGATTTGCACCTGTAACACGAGCCCGTGCAATACCCTGGCTAAGCCCACAAATATCTTCCCTCAGAACAATTGCATCCACCTCCATATCATCTTCACTTTCAATCACAAAACGGGTGGTAATGGAGCAATCAAGGGTGTCTGTGATAACCATAGAATAAATCCCTGGAGCTAGTCCAAGCACAGTGTCATTATCTGGAAAAGGGGTCACCCCTACATCCCATGAAAAGGTAAACTCTCCAGCACCACCAATTGGATTTACAAATGCGAACCCGTCAGCAACTCCACAGTCTGATGAGCGATTGGTGACCATGTTAGAAAAAATACGGTCCCCTTCCTCCACTTCGAAGCTGACTTCAGTTTCACATCCAGGGCCTGAAGCGTCATTAATAATTACGGTGAAACTAGCTGCTCCTAAATTGTCAGCGGCAGAAGAGGTGGTTACTTCCGGGTCCCAGTCATACACATAACTTCCATTACCGCCGGAAACGAAAATCTCGGCTGAACCATCAGTTCCCTGCCAACAGGTGGCATCAGTGATGTTAATGGAATCTATAACCAGGTCATTCTCTACTGGAACAATGACCGTGTCCACAACACGGCATCCGGATGGATCCGTCACAATCAACACGTAGGTTCCTCCAAGCAGGTCAGTAGCAGTGGCCGAGGTTTGATTTCTCGCACTGTCATCCCATTGGTAAGTAAAGGGGGGCGTACCTCCAAAAATTACGCTAGCAGAAGCAGCACCAGTACCAGCTTGACACAAATCGCCCTGAACTTGAATGTCCAGAACAAGCGGATCAACGTTACCTACCACAAATGTACGTTCGGCATCACAGCCTGCATCATCGGTAATGCGCACCGTGTAGGTTCCTGCTGAAAGATTTGTGGCGGAAGCTCCATTTGCATTGGTACCCGTCCATTGATAGGTAAATGGAGCAGTACCATCATGTGTGACACTGATACTACCGTCCCCTCTGCCACAGGTTTCATCCTGAACATCAAAGGAAGTAATATTGATGCACATGGGTTTAGCTTCTTTTGCAGCAGCCGAATTGATTCCAAATGTCAGAAGTAGGAGGGATAGTAATACGGCTCCGTAAAGAGTCTTCATGAATGATGTGCTTTATGGAAAATATGTTTGTATGAGGACGCTGTTTTACTACAAATATTGTACAAAAAAGCTCCTTAAATGCAGAAAATCAGGAACTTATCTTTTCATTTAAATTGAGGACTAACTTACTAATATCAGCTAAAATAATGCATAGGATCAAGTTAGGCAATCCTAACGGTCAGGATCGCAGCACGAGTGGGTATAAATAGAGTCTGAGGAGCCTTCCCAAAAGATGAGTTATCCTTTCAATTTAAAGGAGATGGTCACCTGGGCTTTTTGGTTTACCTGTGGTTGTCCAGGCTTAAGGGGGGTGAACTTCCACTTGCGGATCGCTTCTATTCCGAGGCGCTTCAGGTTTGCTTTGTTGGTAAGCCCAACTAGCCTTACGCCGCCTACACGCCCATTCGGCAGGATCACAAACTCAAAAGTCAGCTGCCCTTCCTCCTGTACGTTGTATCGTGGAAAGGGAAGGTCCACATAGGTTCGAGGACTCATTCCGCTCCCTTGGCTGGTGCCCCACTGAAAAGAATACCGGTCATCGAATTCTTTGGAGTCAGGCAGGCCCGCGTTTCCAGTACCTGTTTCAAGTTCTCCCTGGTTGGAACCGGCAGGCTTGTCATCATTCTTGGCCGGCTTTGGATCGTCTACTTTGACTTCTTGCTTATCCTTTCCGGTATCGTTGGTCTTGGGAGGGTCTTTGACCGGCTCTGGAGGTTTGACCGTTTCTGGTTCAGTAGGAATTTTTTCTTTGGCAGGCTCCTTTACCGGTTCTACCACTGGGGAGGGTTCTTCTTGGGTAATGGGAGGTGCAGGGGTTGGTTGTGTTTCTGCCTCTTCCACTTCTCTGGGGGCTGCCACCTGTTCCTGAGGTGCTTCACTGGGATCTTCCACAGATTCCTCCAGGGTATTTATGTCCTGACTCCCCATCTTATAATCTCCGAAATCAACGGCACCGATCACCTGGTATTCCTTTTCCCCCGGAGGTGGCAACAATGAACGAAGGCCCTGCCAAATAAAACTGAGTGCCAGAAACATCAACATAATGATGATGGTAGACACCAAACTGATCCGATGGTTTCGTCGGGCTTCAGCTTCAAAATGGGGCGTATTAAACATCATGGGGACGAGGTATTAGTTGTCAGGTATTAGGCTTGGGGTCTTACAGGGGGAGTTGTGGAAGTTCAACGGTTTTATACGGTTAACGATCCGTTTAGGATGTTCATTGAATAATTTTAGACAGTTTTTCCGTATGTTAGATACGAAACCTACCTAATTTCCACAAATTTGGCTATTCAAAACCGCAGATTAAGTCGTTGTACCAACTGTGATGCCGAGCTTAACCCGGAAGAAGATGCCTACTGTAGACATTGCGGGCAAAAAAACAAAGACCGGAAAGTTCCCTTCTGGGTCCCTTTATGGGAATACATTCAAGAGGAGTTTGACTTGGATTCCAGGCTGGGGAAAACCCTGAAGCTCTTTTTTTTAGCTCCCGGACAATTGACTCATCTGTATCGTGCAGGTAAACGTGCAGACTATATCCCCCCTCTTCGTCTGTTCTTCGTCACGGGCTTCATTACGTTTTTCGTCATGGCATTCAGCATCAAGTTCAATTTGACTGATGATGGCCAAAAGCAATCGGAAACCCCTATCGCCGCCCAAGCCATTGACTCGATAAATACCCTAGGTGATTCTGTTTCCGCCGAATCATCGAAAGACAACTTCGTGGGATTTTCCATAAGCCAGAAAGGTAACAATCAGGTATTCCAGCTCAATATAGCAGACGAGGAGCAATCATTGGACAGCATCGACAACCCTATGGAGGCTTACTTGCTTAAATCTGCCATTGAAGCAGAAAAAAATCCTTCGGAGTTATTCGGAAAAATGCTTGGGAATACCCCGATCGCCCTGCTGCTGGTTTTGCCTGTCCTAGCATTGGCCTTACAAATCTTTTACTGGCGAGAAG
>JBCDIQ010000501.1:0-3793 GCA_039024295.1 Bacteroidota bacterium
GATCGGGTATACTCTCGCAATAGAAAGGGTGGGGTAGAGTCTGTAATTGGAGTAACTGTCGAAATTACAGAACTAAAAACCCGGGAGGAAGAGATCGCTCGTGCAAAGGCCAATCTTGAAAAGATCAATACCCTTTCTCCAGCAATCATTTATGTATACGATTTAACAGAAAAGAAAAATCTGTTTGCAAATCGTTCCCTTGTTGAAAGGCTTGGTTATACTGAGGAAGAAGTGCAAGAAATGGGTAGTAATATGCTTTCAAATTGCATTCATCCGGATGACCTGGAGCGTGTATATGCTCATCATGCGGCATTTGAAAAGATGAGGGACAATGAGACCACTGAATTGGAATATCGATTCAAACACAAAATTAAAAACGAATACGAATGGATCATTTCCAGTGAACAAGTATTTGAGCGGAATGCCCATGGGAAGCCAGTTACACTAATTGGAATAGCACAGATAGTCACAGAACAAAAAGCACGTGAGCAGGCCCTAATTGATGCCAATGCGGAGCTTGAGCGATTCAATTACCTGGTTTCTCATGACCTAAAAGAACCTTTACGAACCATAGGGGCGTTTAGCGAGCGGCTTAAGAAGAAGTATCAGGAAAAACTAACTGGTTCTGGAGAGGATTACCTTAAATTTATTGATCAGGCTATAAACCGAATGCAATTGCTCACAAAACAATTACTTGATTATTCCCGCTTGAATCAGCAGCAACCTGACATGGTTTCGGTTAACCTAAATGAGGTTATGGTGGATGTGTTGGATAACCTCCAGCTGTCCATTTCTGAGAATCAAGCAAAAATAGAGGTAGAGTCACTCCCAATAGTTCAAGGTGATAAATTGCTGATGACGATACTTTTCCAAAACCTCATTAGTAATTCGATAAAGTATAGAAAGTCAGATGTTATTTCGGCAATAAAAGTTGGCTATCATCCAAAAGGGAAAAGTGTAACTATTTTTGTAAAAGATAATGGGATCGGAATAAAACCAGAGTATTTGGATAAAATTTTTGAAGTGTTTAAAAGGCTCCATAATAAAGAGGATTATGAAGGGTCTGGAATAGGCCTTGCTAGCTGTAAACGGATCGTTTCTAATTTGGGAGGTAGGATCTGGGCTAGTTCCATCGAAGGTGAAGGCTCTACTTTTTATGTAAGTTTTCCGGTGTAATAGTCGAATTATTTAAATGGGTAAGATTTTTTTTCTAACTATAACCTATTTATTAACTGGAAATATTTGAACAACCATTGTTCTGGCTGGTGACATATTATTACTTTCATATGATTAGCAATTTTTACAATTTTTGTATGAGAATTTGTTTGAAATAAATTTGATAATTCTATGTAGTACATTCCTGATTTTTTGTGGGTTTAAAGAAAGGAAAATCGACAAATTTGTGTGCAGGCTAACACAAAAGATTAGAAGATGCGAAAACTAAGCACCATCTTGCTGGTGGATGATGATCACCCTACCAATTTTTACCACAGGGAAATCATCAGGGAAGAAGAAGTATGCCTGCATATTGAAGTTGCGAAAAATGGAGAAGAGGCTCTTGACTACTTACTTGGTCCCGATGGCCATAAATTGTCTTTTATTCTCCCTGGTATGCTGGAAAATGCCCCTGAAATTATCTTTCTAGACATCAATATGCATAGGATGGATGGCTTTGAGTTTCTAGAAAGATTCCAAAAAATTCCTTCTGAGGATCGTGCGGGTATCTTGGTTGTAATGGCCACTACCTCAGACTATTTTCTGGACAAAGAAAAAGCTGCTGCCTTCCCCGAAGTACATGAATTTATCGAGAAGCCCATTACACCGGAATTGCTTCACCGGCTTCACCGGGAATACGAAGCGCAGTATGCGCCCTTCAAGAAAACCGCCTAGTAGGCCAGAACAGGAACAGCTACTTATCCCAATCCATTGATCACGTATTAGGCTGATTTGGAATAGAACAACTGGTTGATCTGGATGCTCAATACCTGGTGTACAGGGGTGGCGTTTCCTTCGTCATTCTGATTTCGCTTAGGTTGAACTCATCGAAACCCGAAGCTAAGGCGTGTAGATATTCGATCTCACCACTGAAGTGGCAGCAAATACCGGCTATTGAAGCTCTTCAAAGATGAAAACTCATGTTTGTCACTTCGAGTGGGGATATTGCCGGGGCAATGCTTTTGGGTGGATGACAATGAGAAGTCAGATCGGCTAATCATGCCGGCTTCCCCTTCTCTGCACAGGATTTTGTAGAAAAGAATGCGCGTCGGCCTCCCCAAACAGCGGGGGCGGCGATGGATATGCGGGAAGAAGCATTTGTTTGGGGTAGATTTTTGGATACTTTTTATCGATGAAAAAGTATCACATCATAACTTTCCATTACTAGTTTTAACTTTGATATTTACACTAAGGCGTGATAAACAGCAGCTTTTAAAAAGTAGTCATAAGTATCTTGTAGAGCGGCCTACTGAAAGGCTCCAGGTTCTACCAGACCCCTCAACAAGTTCGGGGTGCCCCCACTGAAGTGGCAGCAATTATCGGCCATCAAAGCCCCTCAAAAATAACCACCAAGATTCCCGTATATTCCATGATGCAATCTCCTATTACCCGAGAAGTCTACCGCATGTCCAAGGCCGGTAGCCTTTCCCAGCTGCGTCATCAAACCGAACCGTTAGGTCCTCCCGGGCCGGGCGAAGTACAGGTAGCCATCAAAGCCATCGGACTCAACTTTGCCGATACCTTTGCCATCAAAGGCCTGTACAGTGCCACCCCAAAAGGAAGTTTCATTCCCGGCCTGGAGTATGCCGGGACCGTAATAGCATGCGGAACAGGCGTGACAGAGCTTAAGGAAGGAGATGCAATCATGGGGGCCACCCGTTTTGGTGCCTACGTCACCCACCTGAACATTGATGCACGCTACGTTCAGCCATTGCCCACTGGCTGGTCATACGAGGAAGGCGCGGCCTATCTGGTACAGGGACTTACCGCATTTTACGCCCTGTTTTCCCTGGGAAATCTACAGGAGGGCCATACGGTGTTGGTTCACAGTGCCGCCGGTGGGGTAGGGGTGTTGGCGAACCGCTTTGCCAAGCAGGCAGGTGCCTACACTATCGGTTCGGTGGGCAGTACTGAAAAGTTGGACCTGCTCAACCAGGAAGGATGCGGTGAAGGCATCGTTCGGAGAGGGGATTTTGCAACAAAACTTGAGGCTGCACTCGGTGGAAGGAAATTAGACCTTGTGCTGGAATGCATCGGGGGTCGAATCTTCAAAGAAAGCTATGCTGCCATGGCACCTATGGGACGATTGGTGGCCTATGGTGCTGCGGCCTTTGCCTCTACAGGGAACCGTCCAAATTACCTCAAGCTTGCTTGGCAGTACCTGAACCGCCCACGGCTAGACCCCTTGCTCATGATGCGTGAAAATAAAGCCGTTTTGGCGTTTAACCTTATCTGGCTATATGACCATGCAGACATGCTTCGCCAAACCCTTGACAATATGCAACAGGTCGATATTGGTAAGCCACTGGTGGGGCACACGTTTTCTTTTGAAGCGCTTCCGGAAGCAATCCGGTTGTTTTTGACTGGGTACACGATGGGGAAGGTGGTGGTCGTGGTTTAGTCACATGAAAATACCTTCATGAGAATTTGTCAGGCAGGTGGC
The DNA here is from genome assembly GCA_039024295.1 of Bacteroidota bacterium. Lineage (GTDB taxonomy): Bacteria > Bacteroidota > Bacteroidia > J057 > J057 > JBCDIQ01. Next base: position 3,659 of record JBCDIQ010000501.1, read on the forward strand.
AAAATCTGAAAAAATGACCTATTTGTTGTAAATTTTTATTCATATGCAGATTGCTATATAAATTTAAATAATTGAAAATCAATATATTGATATGAATTTAGGTAACTTTAGTGTATAGGGTATTTTATATTTACC
>JBCDIQ010000502.1:0-3787 GCA_039024295.1 Bacteroidota bacterium
CGAGTACATCCAGTGTGGTTTCAGGTTCCGGCATCGATGAATGACCGCCCTCCAAATTTACCGAGAGATGCAGGGATACAAAAACCTTTTAAGCCGTTCAAATGAGGGATACGTCCTTGTCAATGCCAGGTACCATTCCTTGAGTGATGGCAAAGCCCTCATCAATCACAAATTCTGCTTTTACACCCTCGTTTTTCAAATGTTTGACAATGGAAACAGCCCCGAATTCACCGCCAATTTCCTCATCATGGCCAAAGCAGAAATACATTGTGCGTTTAGGTTGAAAGCGTTTTTGTAACAACAGCTCAGCGGCCTCCAGTGTGCCAATAACACTGACCTTATCATCAATGGCTCCACGCCCCCAGATAATACCATCTTTGATCTCACCCCCAAAGGGCTCAGCCGATCAGCTGCTTCTGTTTTCTTCGGCTACCGGCACTACGTCCAGGTGCCCCATGAGAATACCTGGCTTTAGAGCGGTATCCAACCCTTGCCATTTGAAGATCATGCTGAATTCATTGATGTAGGTGACTTCCAGCAGTGAGTCTATAAGCGGATAAGCGGTTTTTATAAATACTCTGAATTGGTAAAAAGCGGCAGAATCAATGTCCTCGATATTTTCGTTGGAAACCGTTTTGATCTGTATCGCTTGGCTCAAATTTTGAGTGGCAGAAGATGGTACTTCACTAGGACTGACCGCTTCAACCTTAATCTGTTTGGAAGGAAAGGTGAAGGTGTTAAATAGTATGTATCCCACCAGGATAAGAAGGGCTAGGAGAAGGAGTTGAAGAATTCTTTTCATAGCAGATGAAGCTACGAAAATTTTTGATTTAAGTCGTTGAGAAGCAATACAAAGGAATGACGTCAAAAAAGGAAGTCATCTCGCAGTGTAAACGGAGAGATCCTTACCTCAAAGTGAGAACTTTCTTTTCTTTGTGGCAAAGATGTCTACACTTCGTTCCTACATGACTTAGATTTAAAGCAAGGAATCTTTATCATAACGGTTATTCTCTCAAACTCCAGATCTCATACAGCGGATCGCCTTTGCTGCTGAAACCGGAATGATGCCACTTGCCCTCCTTGAGTTCAAAATCAAACTTTAGGCTGGCGCCTACACGAGAATTATCACGGGAAAAAAATTCAATGTTTTCCGTGTATTTGCCATCTACGGTGGTGTAGGTGCCTCCGCCTGTTCCTTTGAACTCTTTTGTTTCGGTGTTGTAGGCGATCCATTGAAAACGGGTACCTGAAAGTACCTTCATGGTCTTCCTAGGGCGGTTAGTATCACGTTGACTAATTTCACCATTACGTTTCCTTCCCGACATCAACCACGCTCCGGCCAGCTCTCCTGGCGCCATTTTATCAATGCGTTTCATGACCATATCCGAGTCTACAATTCGCATACCTCCATCCACCATTTCAATTTCAAAAGATACCTCGCTACCCACACGTTCAGGGTTCTTCGTATCAAACTCCACGATTTCCATGATTTGGTTACCGTCTTGCGACCAGCTACCTCCATTAGTACTTATAAAAGCGCCCGTGTTAGCATCATAATTCGTGGATACCTGGTATCCATCGGTGAGTATGACCACATTTCTAATTTCATTGCCGTTTTCATCGGTCATTTTTCCTTCCCAGGCGCCTTGAATATTTTGGGAATAAACGATAAAACCGGAAATGGAAAGGAGGATGGTAAGTAGCTTTTTCATATAAGAAAGCTACGAAGAATTTGGAATGAACACCAAAAGAAGTCATCTCGTAGCAACGAAGAGGTCTTTACCATTTAGAAAGTTTGCGTATCCTTCTTTGCGCAAAGATATCTACACTTCGTTCCGATATGACCTGATAATATTGGGCTGTTACTACTAAGCCAATCGTCGAATTCTTGAGCCTGACCCTGCTTCTGTAGATATATATTGGACGGAACCCGATGAGTATAGCTCCTAAACTCGAGACCCCGGATCAAATCCGGGGATCTGGTTTGTGCAAAAGTTACCCGTCATTCTCCAACGCCATAAACCCAACTTCTTTAGATTCCAATTGACTCGAGCCAGTGAGGAATTTATCAACGGCCACCGCGGCTTCACGACCTTCGGAAATTGCCCAGACCACCAACGACTGCCCTCTGCGAGCATCACCTGCAGCAAAGATCTTATCGATATTCGAATGATAGTCGTTCGTGTATACATTGCCTCTACCGTCAGGGGCAAGGCCTAGCTGATCGAGCAAGCCCTTTTCAGGCGACAAGAAACCAATGGAAAGAAGCGCCAGGTCACATTTGATCTCGTGCTCCGAGCCAGGGACTTCTCTGAAAGTACGTTGGCTCTGCTCATTCGTAAACCATTCTATATGAGCCAGCTTTATTTTCTGTACTTCACCTGCGGCATTAGTTTTAAACTCTTTCGTTAAAATAGACCATTCGCGGTCTCCACCTTCTTCGTGCGAACTTGAAGTACGCAACGTCATGGGCCATAACGGCCAGGGGTCCTGGTGTGTTCTTTGGTTCAGGGGTTTGGGCAGCAACTCTAATTGAGTCACTGATTTCGCGCCCTGACGATGTGATGTGCCAATACAGTCAGAGCCTGTGTCACCACCACCGATTACTACTACGTGCTTATCTTTGGCCATGATTTGATCTGAGATAGTATCACCCGAAACTACTTTATTCTGCTGCGTCAAGAAATCCATAGCAAAATGGATGCCTCGTGCCTCTCTGCCGGGTATGGGCAGATCTCTGGGAACCGTTGCTCCGGTACAGATCACTACAGCGTGAAAGTCTTCCATGAGCTCTTTGGGGTTAACGTTCACCCCTACATTAGCATTGACTTTAAACCGGATACCTTCCTGATTCATAATCTCGACCCTGCGTTCAACCACCCACTTCTCCAATTTAAAATCTGGAATACCATAACGTAGTAGTCCTCCGATCCTATCGTCGCGCTCGAATACGGTCACCCAATGTCCTGCTTTATTCAACTGCTGGGCACACGCCAAACCTGCAGGCCCACTGCCTATAATGGCGACTTTATTCCCGGTACGATGTTCTGGAAACACCGGCTTGATATATCCCTTTTCGAAGGCCTGTTCGGCTATGGTCTTTTCAATATGCTCTATGGCAACAGGAGGCTTATTAATGCCTAATACACAACCGGCCTCACAGGGCGCTGGACAAATTCTGCCTGTAAACTCCGGAAAGTTGTTAGTAGACAAAAGAATGCGAGTGGCTTCATCCCACTTCTCGCTGTACACGGCATCATTGAATTCGGGAATGATATTCCCAAGTGGGCACCCATTGTGACAAAAAGGTACTCCACAGTCCATACATCGAGCTGCCTGCTCCTTTGTTCTTTCCACCGGGAACTCTTCGTAAATCTCTTTAAAGTCTCCTATTCGCGCTTTAGCATCCCTCGATTTAGGAAGTTCCCTGTTAAACTTTAAAAAACCGTCTTTCTGTCCCATTATACCGCCACTCTAATTTTTTCCTTTTTTGCCTGAAGTACCGCTTTATAATCGTCCGGCATTACCTTGATGAATTTGCTCAGTGCAACCGACCAGTTTTCTAAAAGCTCTTTGGCCAAGGGGCTGTAAGTAAGTTGGACATGCTCTTCGATCATAGATTTTATTTTCACCACATCCTCTTCTTCCAATGATTCCAGTGAAACCATACCCGGGTTGCATAGCGTATCGAAGTTGCCGTTTACATCATACACGTAGGTCGATCCGGAACCTGCCCCTGATCCTCGAGGCCATCGCCGAGGTGCGCGGTAGCCTGAACACATCGGAG
>JBCDIQ010000503.1:0-3771 GCA_039024295.1 Bacteroidota bacterium
CAGATGGAATTGCGTCCCAAGCATTTTTCAGCAATTCTGTTAGTACTTGAGAGAAAGCTTTTGGGGTGAAGTAGATCGGGACAAAGGGTCCTAACTGAACTTCAACACTTGAGCATAACTCTTTATTTATAAATGAGTTAACAGTTCTCTCTACTTCCCTGGAAGGGTCAAACTGAACAGGATCTACCATTTCAGGGGAAATGCGGCTGTACCTATTCAACCCCTCTACCAATACACTTATGCGTTTAACGGAGCTTTGGATATAGGAGATCGAGCCGGGCAGTTCATCCTGAATTAGATAGTTGATTTTTACAGAGTTTTCCAGCTGAGATTCTGCTTCGAGTAGGCTGGACAATTCTTCTAACCCCATCAAAAGTTCTTCTCCAAACCCTTTTAAGGTAACCATTGGCCCCTTGAGGTCGTGTGTCAACCTGTAGAGGAGTTCTGCCCACGCTGCTTCTTGGGATGTCTTGCTAGCCTCCTTATCTCCTGGTATTGGACCCTTGGCTTTCACTTAAGTAATCTACAGTTTTCTAAGTAAAGGAAAAAAGGAAATTTACTCCTAACTTTGTGTATCACCACTTCGACATGCCAACATTATCACATAAGATTCAACAAATGCCAGCTTCCCCAATTCGGAAGCTGATGCCCTACGCCGATGCCGCTAAAACGAGAGGCACCCATGTTTTTCACCTGAATATCGGACAACCAGATCTTGAGACGCCTCCTCAATATTTTGATGCTATCCGGGATGCAGATTTAAAAGTTGTCGCTTATAGCCATTCTGCGGGCTACCTTTCTTTCCGAAAGGCCATAATTTCTTATTACAGCAACCTTGGATTTGACCTGGGTTCTGATCAGGTTTTGGTAACCACAGGAGCTTCTGAGGCACTGGGATTCATCTTTACGACTTGTATGAATCCAGATGATGAAGTCATTATTCCAGAGCCTTTTTATGCCAACTACAATGGCTTTGCAAATGCAGCTGGCGTAACGGTGAAACCTATCCCTACCGACATCGAATCAGATTTTGCATTGCCCGAAATTGAGCAGTTTGAGGCATTGATCACCTCAAAAACAAAGGGAATTCTGATTTGCAACCCAGGTAATCCTACAGGCATTGTTTATCCGGAATCAGCCTTGCAGAAGTTACGGGAAATTGTGCTCAAGCATGACCTCTTCCTTATCGTGGATGAAGTATACCGCGAGTTTGTCTACGACGGAGCTACCCATGTTTCCGCCCTTTCTCTGGAAGGACTAGAGGACCATGTAATTGTCACAGATTCTATCTCCAAGCGATTCTCAGCTTGTGGTGCCAGAATCGGCTGTATTGTGAGCAGAAACACAGGAGTAATGGAAGGCACCTTAAAGCTAGCACAGGCAAGGCTTTCTCCTCCCAGCCTCGGACAGATAGGGGCAGAACGTCTCTATGCGCTTCCTTCGGCCTACTATGATGAAGTTAAATCCGAGTATGAACGGCGAAAAGTGTTCTTATATGAAGCACTTAACCGAATCCCTGGAGTACTGTGCCCCGCAGTGAATGGGGCTTTTTATGCGATGGTCAGACTTCCCGTAGATGATAGCGAAAAGTTTTGCCAGTGGATGCTGGAATCTTTTAGTTTTGAAGGAAATACGGTAATGATGGCCCCTGGAGCAGGGTTTTATGCTACCCCTGGATTAGGGAAAAACGAGGTCAGAATTGCGTATGTCTTGAATGAAGCGGACCTTGCTGCTGCGGTTCGTTGCCTTGCTATGGGCCTTGAGACCTACCCTGGCAGGATAATTGCCCCAGAAACCTTGGAATCTGCTTCGTAGATACAACATATTCATTTCTTCCCGATGTGATTCCCCTCTGTTCTATTACCTCCCAAAACTAACCTCTATGAAACCAATTACTACTCGCTCATCATTTATCGGGCTCCTGGCACTCATATTTTTGCCCCTTTTTGTCTCAGCACAAGCGGTATCCTACACCATTCGGCCTGGAGCAGGCATGCCCCAGCTTCGTTTGGGAGCTTCCATGAACAGTGTCACCGGTTTGATGGGGAACGATTACAAATTGTATGACCGGGCAGAATTTCAAGAATATTTGTCCGAAATTGTCCACTCCCAGGATTCTTTTTTCTACAACATGGATTTTGAAACGGCAGTCCGTTATGACCAGGAGAAAGAGCGTCCTTATGCAGCTGAGTTGTTATTTTTTAAGGAAAATCGCCTGGTAGGATTTTACATCAGTATGGAAGGGATAAAGTCCCGAGCTAAAATGGACAGGTACCAGCTCCCAACCGGGACCCCATTATTTATGTTAAAGCGGACACGACTTGCTTATGTAGACGATGGTCGGTATGTAAAGCCTGATGAAATCTACTGTCAATGTAATGGTTCAGGTATCCTCAACTACGTATACCGGTACGATGGAATCTCGATGGTATTCGAAGATGGGGTCTTGATAGGGATCAATCTTTTTAAACCCTTCAAGGCTGACCTAAACAACAAATAAATCCTGCTGTAAAGAATAATAAGCGGCCCTTTGGATAAGGGCCGCTTATTTATTTTGCCTTAAACTTTGCAATGGCTTGTCGGGTAAAGTCAGAAAGAACCAATGCGCCACTCATGGCCGCACGTTCGTCCAACAACTGGTCCCAATGATCGGTGCCTTCCCAAAAATTCTGCTTCAGCAACCGCATGGCTTCAGGGTTTGAAGCGGCGAGTTTCTCCGCCAGGGCCTGAACGGCAAGGTCCATTTCCTCAGCTGTCTCAAACACCTCTGCATAAAGGCCTTTCTCTTTTGCCCAAGTTGCAGGATACCAGCTAGTCGTATCAATTGCCATCTGACTCATGGCTGATCCCCCCACCTTCCGCGAAACTGCAGGCCCCACTACAAAGGGACCAATCCCAATCGCCAGCTCACTCAGCTTAACAGCAGCATACTGGGTGGCATAGCAAAAATCCACGGAACTCGCTACCCCAACTCCACCGCCGACAGCCTTTCCCTGTACACGGCCAATGATAAATTTAGGGCAGGTGCGCATGGCATTGATCACCCCGGCAAAGCCAGAGAAAAACGCTTTCCCAGAAGCTTTATCAGAGATGGCGACCAGTTCGTCGAAGGAGGCACCTGCACAAAAGGCGCGTTCCCCAGCAGACTTTAAGATAATTACGCGGACTTCTTCATGCTGACCTGCAGCAGTAACCTGAGCAGCAAGTTCCCGCAGAAGCTTGCCAGGCAGGGAATTACTCTGAGGATGAAAAAACTCAATGGTGGCAATGTGTTGATCGAGCGTGGTGTTGACGTACATAGAGAATTGTTGCGTTTGAGAAAGCTAAAAATAGGCAGCAGGTTAAATCCTGTTACCTGATTTGGTGGCAACGTTTAGCGCAAATGGGCAGCATCAGCCTTTCTGTTCAGTCGATCGAGAATCTTTTCTGAAGCCAACTCCCGAAGGGCATCTTTCCCAATCCACCGAGCAGTTTTATTTGGCTTTTCTGCTAACTTTTCTGCCGTTGCCATGGCAATTGGGTGCAAATATAAACTCCTTTTGCCTAACTGGCGCAACGCCCAGTTAACTGCTTTTTTCACAAAATTTCTGGGATCTTCGGACCACTTCTCGATGACAGGGAAAAAGCCCAGCAGTTCTTCGTCTGGACATTGTTTTTGATGTACTGCAATGGCCACCATCATCACAAATCCTGCACGACGCTCGTATTCTGGTTCCCGCTCGGCCCATTCATAGGCTTTTGCAAAAGCGAAGGGGGTTTTGGCAAATAACG
>JBCDIQ010000504.1:0-3730 GCA_039024295.1 Bacteroidota bacterium
ATACAAATCATAAAAATCAATGAAAATCTTAAGAAAAGTTGTCTTTGCCATGTTTGTTTCCGTTGCCTCTTTTGCCCTTATCAGCTGTGAGGACAGCAATCAAACTGCATACAAAGAATCTGTAAATGAATTTGAAGAGTTTGTATCTGAAGCGGAAAATTCTGTGGAAAACACCACTGAAGAATCCTGGAACGAAACGAAGGAAACGTACCGAGAAATCCGCAATGACATTGATGCAAATTATGACCAGATGACCGATGAAATGAAAAGTGAAATCGATCAGTTGGAAAATCGGTACCAAAATACAGTAAATGATATAGAAAGTAGGTTTGACAATGCTGGAAACGAAATTGAGAGTGATGTAAATAAGGCCGTAGCAGATTTGGAAAATTTTGTCAATGATGCCAAAAGTGAAGCAAAGCAAACCAGCCGTCGTTCATGGAATGAAGTAGAAGAAACCTACGAAGGAATGAAGCAAGAAATCGAAAAAGATGCTTAAAACTTCTCTGAAGAAACTCAGGAGCAATTTTCTCAAATAGAAAAGTCTTTCGAGGAATTGGAGGAAGAATGGAACGAGAGCATCTAAGAAATACCCATCAAAATCAGTGACATTAATTGAAGGTGGAGAGTGCAGGTACTTATCAATATGGGTACCTGCCTTTTTGTTATCACCTCGAATGTGAATCCATTATGCAAAATGATTTAAGACAAGCAAGCCAGAAAGCAGTAAGTAAAATATTAACAGAGCAAATAGAGGCCGGCAAGGCAGAGTATAAAAGGAACCCCTGGAAATTATTTCTATCAGCGTTTACAGCCGGCATGGAGGTAGGATTTAGCGTGTTGGTCATGGCGGCCATCTACACCTATTTTAATGATGGTCTTTCCAAAGGAGGGATGAACCTGGCACTGGCTTTCGCCTATCCATTGGGCTTTTTATTTGTGGTCATTGGCCGTTCTGAATTGTTCACGGAGCATACCAACATCGCCATGCATCCGGTGTTGGCAGGAGAAGCATCTGTATTAGACCTGCTCAAACTATGGAGCATCATTTTAGTGGGGAACTTATTGGGCGGATACCTGATTGGAAGTTTCATCGCCCTGGAAGGGGCAGCCCTGGGAATTGCCACCGAGGAGACTCTGACCCATTTGGCCATGAAAATGATCAACTACCCTTGGGGCACCATTCTGGGAAGCAGCATTTTGGCCGGGTGGATGATGGGCCTGCTTTCCTGGCTGGTGACAGCATCCCAGGAAACTGTGAGCCGTATGCTGATTGTAATTTTGGTTACCGCAGTGATTGGGCTGTGTGGACTCCATCACTCTATCGTCGGATCAGTTGAAGTATTTTGTGGCCTGATTAGTTGTGAGGAAGTGAAGTTGGTAGATTATTTTTATTTCCAGGGATGGACCACTTTGGGGAATATCATTGGCGGAGCCTTTTTTGTAGGGGTATTTAAGTTCAGCCATTCTTCACGATAATCGACCAATTCATTGGAACTTTTTCTTTCCACGGGTAGTTTTGTCCAAAACCATCTCAAATGGCAGACCTCAACAGTCGAAAGAACAGTACATACGTGGTACTCGGGATTGGCGTAGCTTTCGTGGCTATCATCCTGTTCCAGTTTTTTTCCCTCCAGAATCCAAGCACATATGAGACCCAGATTCAAAAGCTCCGTGCAGATAAAGACCTGGAATTTCGGAACTCTCCAGATTCTCCTATAGAAAAGGCGAAGCGTCCAAATTTTGAAGGAATCCGGTATTTTCCCATACAACAAAGCTATGTGGTGGAGGCTACCCTTGATCCACCTGCCAAAAAAGACACCGTCCAGATGATGACTTCTACCGGAAAGGAATATTTCTTAAGCCTGGCAGGTATGCTATCATTCGAATTGCAGGGAACCACACAAAAATTGATTGCATACAGGTATGTGGATGTAAAACGCCAGGCCTTATTCGTCCCTTTCTTTGACTTGACGAACGGAAGTTCCACCTATGGTGGAGGTCGTTACCTGGAAGTGCCCTACAATGAAAGCAGTACTGTTACCTTAGATTTTAACCGAGCTTACCATCCTTATTGTGTCTACAGTGAAGATTTTACCTGCCCCATTCCACCCCGTGAAAACCGCATCTTGTTGGAAATACGTGCTGGGGAGCTTATGCCCAAGGAATGATGAAAACAGAAAATTTCCTCAAACGCTGTACATGAGCTTCCCAAGTCCGAACCCTAATACCTAAACCCAAACCCTAACCCCTAACACCCAAGCCACCATCATGCAACTCACTTTTGTTACTGGAGCCTCCCGTGGAATAGGGGCAAGCCTGGCCCAACACCTACTCAAGTCGGGTCACCAGGTAATTGGGATGTCACGGACAGCCAATAGCGACTTAGCAGCGGCATTTCCCGATACCTACAAGGAAGTGAGGGCAGATATTGGGCAGCCGGAGGCTGCCCGAACAGCATTCGTTGAGGAACTCTTATCATGGAAATCCCGACGTGAAGGCTTAGCCGAAGTAAATCTTATCCACAATGCTGCTACCTTAGAGCCCGTCAGGCAAATTGGAACAGGGAGCTATGCCTTGGGAATGCGGCAGGCAATAGAGACGAATCTATTAGGGCCTATGATGCTTACAGAAGCATTTGTTGGGATTTGCCAAGAATGGGCTACAACAAAAAGGGTAATGATGGTTTCATCGGGAGCCGGACGCAAGCCCAAGGCTGCATGGAGCAGCTACTGTACTTCTAAGGCCGCTGTAGACATGTATGCCAGGTGCTTGGCTGAAGAGCAACAGGGAAAGGCCTTTCCCGTTAGGGCGACTTCCGTGGCCCCAGGAGTAGTAGACACCATGATGCAGCAATTTATTAGATCCCACCCTGAAGAAATACTTCCGGGCGTAAAGCGTTTTAAAGACCTGAAAGCTTCCGGTAATTTGTGGTCTACGGAAAAAGTGGCCTCTGGCTTGGCGATGCTACTGTCGGCACCAGGTTATGGAAAAGAAGTCATCCTAGACCTTAGAGACTTTATGAAATAGGGTTGACCAGTTGAAGAATTCATGGAATCTTTGTGATAATTAACGACTACCTATATGGAAATTCTCTCCATTATTTTTGAAGGCATTAAATATGCGCTGCCAGCCGTTGTGGTGCTGCTGGTGGTAAAGTTGATGAATGACGCGCAGTTGCGTAGAGAACAGATGAACCACAGCATGCTCATTAAAAATGAGCTGCTGAAAAAACACCTTCCCCTAAAAGTGGCAGCATATGAACGGGCTGTCTTATTCCTTGAGCGGATTAGCCCCCAAAACCTGGTCCCTCGACTCAATTTTCATGGGAAGTCAGCTTCGGAATTAAAAGTTGAAATGTTAAATGAAATACGAGGAGAATATGAGCACAATTTGGCGCAACAGATATATATCAGCAACCACGCTTGGGCATCTCTCACAAGAGCCAAGGAAGAGATGATGGCTGTAGTCAATCTTTCTGCTCGAGAACTGCCTCAGGAGGCTTCAGGGCTTGATTTGGGCAGGAAAATCCTGGAAAAGTGTTCTGCGTTAAAGGAACCACCTACTCAAAACGCCACAATTATGTTAAAGTCCGATATTCAGAACCTGTTCAGAATTTAGGTCAGTGCATTGGACAGGATATTTTTAGCAAAGCCTGCTAACGGGATTCGCCAGATAATGAACGTAAGATTTTCTGAAAACCAGAAGGGGTGAATTTTTTTTATTTCAT
>JBCDIQ010000505.1:0-3689 GCA_039024295.1 Bacteroidota bacterium
GCCTCGCTAAGGTTCAGAATCTTCCCATATTCCTGTGGTCAAAGGGAAGATTCTGAACCTTAGCGAGGCAGAACTTCAAGCCACCAAGATCAATTATGCGATTGTGGTTCCTTTCTTTAAATGGAACGTAGACAAGACAACAAGACCTAATTCAGATGGGACCTTTGAATTGGTATTGGACCACCCCTTTCCAAACCAACAAGTATGGATAACCGTAGGAGACTATTTGTATTCTGGAATTCATGTTAATTCAGACCTATACATCGAATTAGACGCTGCCAAGCTTAAGGCACAAGAAGGAGTGGATCAAATTGGAGACGGGGTCACCTTCAAAGGATCCGATGGAGAGCTAACTACCTATTTATGCAACCGCAACATATTTAACAGAGAACAGGAAGGGGCCTTCTTCAGGTCAAAGGTTGATATCAATAGAGACCGAAAACTATCTCCCGAAGAATACCTTGTAAAATATGACCGTCTTTATGACGAATGGAGAACGTTTGATGAAGAATTTATCCAGCAAGATTCCTCCCAATATGCATCCCTTATCAGAAACGATAAAACTTCAAATTATTACAGCAGCATCCTCATTAAGTTCTCAGGGCGGGGTTTACCAAAGGAACTGGCCACAAAAGTGGAAAATCATCGACCACTTCTTATATCCAACGATGGAGTAGATTTTTACAACTCCCTATTTTACTATGCATCAAGTTTTGCTCGAAAAAATAGCAACATAAACTACGCTTCCCTGAAAGTTTATTCTAAATTGACACCATATGATCAAGCTCTATTAGATTCAGTCATTGAGCTGGAAGGTCGCCTCCACAAAACAGTAAAACAGGATTCTGTTACCTATGCTACCCTCTCAAAATCAGCAGATTCACTGCTGCAAGACACCCTATATGTGGAAGGCATAAAAAGAATATCAAGCGCCATAGATAGCCTTTATTCATCCCCAAGGTCAGATATTCTCAAGCTTTTTATTGGGACAATAGACTATCTCGCAGGAGCAAAAAATCCTGAACAACAGAAGCTCATGCTGGAGACGGTTATTCCAACCATGAATACAGATTGGTGTAAACAGCTTCTCAAAGAACAGCATGACTTGGCCATTGAAGCCCTTGAAAAACAGGAACTTACCCTGAGTGAGGCTGTACCCTTTACATCCAATCTTAAATTGGGTCGACCTACCGTCGAGCTTCCAACTGGAGCTAGACTTTATGTAGCAGATAGCTTGGATGCTAATACCCTGCTTGAAAGCATGAAATCGTCTTTCAAGGGCAAAGCCCTTCTCATGGACTTTTGGGCTACCTTTTGTAGGCCATGTCTGGACGAGATGCCGCACAGCAGGCAACTTCAGCAAGAAGCAAAAAACCTCTCAGTTGAGTTCATTTATCTATGTACGGATAATGGAGCCTCTTATGAAAAATGGAAGTCTCAGGTCGCAGAGTTTGGCGTTAGAGGCACCCATATTTTGGTGAATGATGAGACCATTCGGGAGTTATTAACCCAGTTCAAAAATAGACCTGCGTACCCCTCTTACGTATTTTTTGATAAGGACGGGACCCATCAACCAGATGCTGTACGGCGAGTTTCAGAGCTGACGATTGAAAAGTTGACCACGCTGGTGGACTAATGCTCAATCCCCGCTTCCTCCATCAGAAATAACCCATAATTACGGATTGTCTCTATGATCGGAACGCAGGTCCTGCCTTTCTCGGTCATGGAGTATTCCACCTTTGGGGGGACCACTGCGTATACTTCCCGGTGGATAAATCCTTCAGCTTCCAATTCCCGAAGCTGGGTGGTCAACATCTTATCGGTAATATGGGGAATATCCCGCTTGAGTTCGGAGTATCGCATCACGTTATCCTTGAGCCGCCAAAGGATGGGCATCTTCCAGGTACCCCCTATGTGTCCCATTGCAAACTCTACGGGGTTGTAGTAGAGCTTACTCTTGTACATAAACTCAGGCATAAGTTTCTGATTTTCAATTTACTTTCAAAAAAGTTAGTACCACTACTTTGGGTAAGTATATTGCTTAATATACCATTTACCGCGACAATTGCCCCATACAGTGACCAATAACTTTTGGTGAATTCTTAATGGATTCCTATTCACAAAAAATTCAAGCAATGACTACCACAATTAAGGAAGCCAACAATTATGTTCATGCCCATGGGATGCCGATCAAAGGAAAAGTCCTGATGGTGGCCAGTAGCCCTTCGGCCTCCGAGCAAACCAGATGGCCTATTGGATTTTGGGCTGCCGAACTCACCCATCCTTTGCATGTATTTCAGGAAGCCGGATATGAAGTTGAGCTGGCCTCAACGGAGGGTGGAGAAGTAACCATGGATGGATATTCAAACCCAACCGATGAAAGCGGGTACGCTGCCCATGACATCATTTCTCTGGGGTATATGCAGCACGATTGGTTCAAAGAAATGCTTAAAACCACCAAAAAACTGTCGGATGTGGATGCCAAAGATTATGATGCCATATTCCTGGTGGGTGGACAAGGGCCTATGTATACCTTCCGGGGAAATAAGCAATTGGAAAATTTATTTGCCTCCTTTTATGAAAGCGGAAAGCCGAGTGCAGCTGTTTGCCATTCCACCACTTTACTGCTCGGGGCCAAATTATCAAATGGCGAATTACTGGTTAAGGGCAAGACCTGGACGGGATTTGCAAATTCAGAAGAAGATTATGCTGATCAGGCAACTGGGGTAAAAATCCAGCCTTACCGGATAGAAGATGAAGCACATAAACTTGAACATACTACCTTTAAGGTAGCCGATGCATTTTCCTCTTACGCCATTACAGATGGAAATCTGGTGACGGGGCAACAACAGAACTCAGGAGCAGCTGCTGCAAAGATGATTGTTGAACTGTTAGGATAATCGTTAGCTATTCCAGATAAAAACCGGTTTTTCAATCTTAAACTCAATCACACATGAAAATAGCGATCATAGGCACTGGAAATGTAGGAGGCACTTTGGCCAGCAAATGGGCAACAGCAGGTCACACCATTTTTTTAGGGGTCAACAACCTGGACAACTTTAAAGGAAGGGCCCTCTTAATGAACCCCAATACCACTGCACACCCTATCCATGAAGCTGTTTCGGCAGCGGAAGTAGTTCTCCTGGCTACCCCTGCTATGGCGGCAGTGGAAGTAGCCAAAAGTCTGGGAAATACCGAAGGCAAAGTGATCATTGATGCGATGAACATCGTTATGGGCCGTGGACCGAAGGGATTTTCCAATACCTCGGATGTAATTTTGACACATACGGCTACCCAAGATTTGGCTAAGTGTTTCAACACCACAGGGTTCAATAACATGGAAAACCCCCATTATGGCGACCAACAAATCGATGCATTCGTCTGTGGGGACAGCACAAAAGCAAAGGAGGCCGCTCACCAACTGGCCATAGATGCGGGATTTGCAGCTTGCTATGACGTGGGCGGAAACGACAAATTCGAATTAATGGAACAATTTGCCTTTTTCTGGATCAACCTGGCCATGATGCAGGGCCAAGGCAGAGAAATAGGATTTAAGCTGTTGAAGAGGTAAAAACAAGCGGAAAGGGCACGAATAATTAGGTTTCTGCGCAATATAAGTACGAACTTCTGGGGTAAATGAATACCTTAGACCACTTACTTAACGCCAGGAAAAATGATTACCGGAAAGA
>JBCDIQ010000506.1:0-3634 GCA_039024295.1 Bacteroidota bacterium
CCCAACCTGCGTGTATGTCCCGTCTCATTTTAACAACCATTATAATAAGTCAGCTAATAAAAATCCGATCTACGTTCCAATACCGTTGCCCAGTGAGCCAATAAGAACGGCAGGCAACAGTAAATCATTTCGTTTAAGACTTTTGGCCAATGCCAGTGCAGACGAAGATCCGCCTATATTTGCTTGCGAAGCTACAGCTATAATATTCCAGTCAATTTTAAAAAGTTTACCAATGGCCAGAATTAATACACCGTGAACAACCACTACTATAGTTAAAAAGCCAAGTACGGTAAATGCTAAATTGCCGATACCGGCCATGGCGCCCAATTCACAATAGGCGCCAATAACCGCCAGGAACACATAAATAAGATAAAGGCCAAGGATTTTGGCTTCCGCCAATTTATTGAAATATCGTATCTGTGCTAGCCCTAAGGCAATTGTGGTGAGAATTAAAATGGATGGAATCCCTATCCATTCACCTATCCTGTTGGCAACTAAAAGAGTCAGAAGCCCAATAAAAATGAGCAATGCAAATGAACTTATGTTGAGGCTGCTGGTATCGAATTCATTATCTGATACTGTGGAAGTGTTGATCGTTGTCTTAGTGGGTAAAAGCTTACTAAACAGCTTAGGAATGGCAATGGTAATCATCATCCATACCGTGGTGAGAATATTATCGACCGCAGTGACGGATGCATACAATGGTCCCTGTTTCATCATGTCATATTCGATAGCGACAGCATTGAGGTTTATACTTCCACCAATGTAGGTTCCGGCAATCATGCCGGCAATGGCATTCGCATTTTCACCTAATTGATCACTAAAAACCGTAAATGAAATTATTACACCACCTACAGTACCGGCAGCGCCAATTCCGAAGGACAGCAACATGGGGAGGCCAGCGTTTTTCAAATGACGAAGGCTTACCCCTAAGAGTAGATAAAATATAGATATTGGAGCGATGTAGGAAAAAATGCTGTTATATACCTCAGATCCCAGGGTAGCCGATGGTATAATCCCCATATTGGCCATTACTGCGGTAATAACTATCACCAAAATAGCTGCTCCTATAGTTCTTAATGCTGTGCGGTTCTCCAGCCAAATGGAGACGACTACATTGAAAGAAATAATAATGAGTATGAAGAGAGGGTTGTTCACCAGCTCATTCATCCCATAGGTTTTCGAGGGTGTAAGAATTTCCTTCTACTATCCAAAAGTTTCCATCCAGGTAACGATAGCGCTTATCCAGAAGGGCTATCTCCTCCATCTCATCTCCAGACAGAGTTATAGAGGCTGCCTCCAGGTTTTGCTGTAAGCGAACTGGATTCACGGATTTAGGAATTACCGCTGTTCCGCGATTAATGGCCCAGGCTATCAATAGTTGTGCAGGAGAGCAGCTGTGAGCATCGGAAATTTTAGTAATCACATTATTTTCAAATAAATCAGGTTCAGTAGCTTTTACCAATCCTGCAGGTCTGTCTCTACTACCCAGCGGTGAATAAGCCGTTAACCCGATATGATGCTCACTACAAAAGGCCAGCATTTCCTTCTGTTGTAGCAAAGGATGCATTTCTATCTGATTCATTTCAGGTACGATTTCTTCAGACAACATCTGTTCAAGCTTTTTTATGCTGAAGTTTGAGACGCCAATATGTCTTGTAAGCCCGGCATGGACGCATTCTGTCATTCCCAGCCACGTTTCTGAAATAGGTACTTCTGCTAAACTTTGAAAATCATCAGCTGACTTTGGCGATAGTACACCCTGTCGGATTACCACGGGCCAATGAATAAGATATAGGTCCAGGTAGTCTAGATTTAGGTCCGAAAGTGTTTTTTTTAGAGCTGGCGCCACATATTCTCTTTGGTGCTCGGTATTCCAGAGCTTTGAGGTTACCCACAGATCTTCCCGCTTTACTATTCCCTCTGAAAAGGCCTTGGTAAACGCTTCGCCAATCTCATCTTCATTCAAGTAGATGGCAGCGCAGTCTATATGCCTGTATCCTTGCTTAAGCGCGTCCAGAACGGCATCGAATACTTGTCCTTTTTCTGATTTCCAGGTACCAAGGCCGAAGAGCGGCATTTGATCATTATTTCTAAATCTATATGACTCCATTAGTCAACTAATTTTAGCGTTCCAAATATTCCTGCGTTGATCCAACCGCGATTTTTATCATCTCCATCTACCACTTCGGAGCCTATGAAATTCTCACGCTCTCTGCTTCCGTCATTATCACAATAAGCAAGTGCAAATCCTATTTCTTTGTTGCGCTTCAAAAAAACAGGTGTGTTTTTAGCTCCATCTTTGAACGTATCGGGATAAAGGTGAATCGCCATTTCCCAGATTGTGGTATTCTTTTTCTGGAGTTTTTTCACTTCTATATGATCATTGTAAAGATGGGGTTCTTCATCGGGGCCCATATCTACAATATTATAATCGAGGGCTACATGATAAGCGAAAGCGCTATGATTATACTGGTGGTTACCACCGGAATTGTTTTCATCTACGAATACTTCTACACAGTCGTCATCCCACCATAATGTTAGAGGATCATCATATTGGTCATATAAGACATCATCTTTTATCTCCACCAGAAGATACAGCGCGTCCTTTGACCAACTCAATTTATATCTGCCCTGAAAATCTTTTTTTGAGTATACTTCCCCAAGCCAACGTTGATCGAGCATATACCAGTCAGTATCAATCCAGCAGTCATCATCCCTGCGTCCGTCGATGATGGGTATACGTGCTGCTTTCTTTACTTCTGTAATTCTTGTATTACTTTTCTGTGCTTTCAATCCGTTAAAAGCGATGGAAAAAATGATGAGTGTATATAAAGTCTTCATTATAATGCCGGGGCTATCTCTCCACTGGTAGCCTCCGAGTTATTCCCTAAAAAAGTACCCAAAGTTACAAACCAGCCTACCCAAATAAAAAACTGAAGAAACATCATAATACTCAGTCGTGCAGTGAGCATGCTGTTGAATAGATTGTGAATACTACATACCATGATAAAATTATTTAATCAATTCAACAAGCGGCATTGTACTCCAAACGTTTTCAAAAAAGTAATATGGCAAACGTAAGGGTATTTTAATCGACTATTTTTAACTTCCAGTGTTATGGCTACAAAAAGAATCAAACTAGGTATGATCGGTGGAGGTCATGGGGCTTTCATAGGAATTGTGCATAGAATTGCAGCCTATATGGGTGAAGATTTCAACCTTATTGGGGGCGCATTTGACATAGACCATAGGCAATCTCAGGACTTTGCCGCCGGTTTGGAATTAGACCCTTCGAGAATATATGACAGTATTGATACGTTGATTGCCCAGGAGAATAAGCTTCCTGAGCAAGATCGAATGGAAGTCATTGTTGTTGTGACTCCCAACTATTTGCATTATCCCATGGCCGGGAAACTCATTAAGGGTCGCTTTCATGTTATTTGTGAAAAACCGGTTACTACCACCTATGAAGAGGCGCTGGACCTGCAGCAATTGGTGAAAGAGTACGGAGCTGAGTCAGGAGTAAGATGATCTTGGAGCAGTTGCTCTATTT
This sequence comes from Bacteroidota bacterium, assembly GCA_039024295.1. Classification (GTDB taxonomy): domain Bacteria; phylum Bacteroidota; class Bacteroidia; order J057; family J057; genus JBCDIQ01. The sequence continues at coordinate 3,557 of JBCDIQ010000506.1, forward strand.
CTTTCGCCACTTGAGAAGCCTTTTCTAAGCCAAATTGCCCTAAATTTCCTGCCAAACTATGGGCAATCACAATTGCCG
>JBCDIQ010000507.1:0-3628 GCA_039024295.1 Bacteroidota bacterium
ATGGTAGGTTAATTTCTACCTCTGTGAGTCGGGTAAGGCAACCTATTGAGTCGTTTTTAAACTGGATTGACCAAAAAACAGACATCCCATCAGCCTCAAAGGTCAGATCTACCCAAGGACTGAGTGTACATGTGTTTGGAAAGCTCGCTGCTGCAATGTTTTTTCTCTGTTTCGACCTCTTTAACTAGCGATTCGCATATTCACTCATTAAATTGACATATCATGTATTCATTACCTATTAATCTCAATTTTGGAAAACTAATTGTCGGGGCAAAAGTAGCAGGTTTATTATGCTGCTTTATTTTCACTAATCATCTATACGCACAACTTTTTACAGGGACTACACTGCAATTTGGCTGGACTGGGAATATTGGTATAGGGGATAATAGTAATTCAGTAAATAAATTATTTGTAAAAGGTGGCGGGAGTGATGCTGCGCTATACGCAAAAAATAATTCCAGCAATATTTATGCACTTGGTATTAAAGGCGAAAGTCAAAACTCCACAGGTGTATTTGGCCTTTCAACTGGTTCCACAGCTTCGTATGCATATGGTGTATGGGGCAAAACTGATGATGGCAAAGCTGGTGTAAGAGCAGAAAGCATAAATGGATTTGGAATATATGCTACCAGTACCAATGGAAGTGCTGTTCGTGGGGTCGGTACTACGGGCGTGAATGGAACTAGCTCTGCTTCAAACGGAATCGGCGTATACGGCGGATACACAGGTTCAAATGGCTATGCTGCCAAGTTTGTTGGGAAAACACGTTTGGAAGGCAAAGTCGAACTGATGGATGACCTAGACATGGACCGCTACCAAACCTTCTATTTTGGTGCAGGAGATTACACCGGATTGTTTTATTCAACCACCAGTACCATGGCTAGTCCTCGTGCTTTTGATGGGGCTTATTTTGATGGTCCTGTTTTGTACGGATATGAAGGAGGCACTTTAGGGACCAAACAATCTGCGACTGATGAAAAGGCTGTGCTCACTTGGAATCATAATGAGCAGGTATTCATTGCCGGGGCCACCACCACGGGGGTTGCTGATCCGAATGATTACAGCCTCTTTGTTGAAAAAGGCATCGCCACGGGAAAGGTGAAAGTTGACGCAGCTTTGGCAGACTATGTGTTTGAGGAGGAGTATGAATTCCAAACTATTGAGGAGTTGGATACCTTCATCCAGGTAAATCATCACCTGCCTGGTGTAATTTCTGCCGAAGAGGCTGCCGAGAATGGAGTGGAACTCTCCAGTTTTACCGTAAGCCTTCAAGAAAAGATTGAGGAACTAGCACTCTACATCATCGACATGAATAAGCGGTTGAAGATATTGGAAGAGGAAAATCATATCCTGAGAAATAATCAGTCTCAAGATTGATACATATCGTTTGATAAATAGGCAGGTATCTCTTTTCTGCCTACCATTAAGCCACTAAAATTCAACGATATGAAAACATACAAATATTTCCTGCTACTCCTAGTTGGGCTATGCCTGATGTGCTGGAGCGGCTGCAAGAATTGTGATGATCCGACCAATCCGGAGTGTGATAATTATGATCCTTGTATGTTAAATCCAGTTATTTCGGCTGAGTTTACTATGGAAGAAGGGTCCTGGGTATGGCCAGATAATATGGAAATCCATCAAACGCTGAATCCTGGTTTTACGCTGTTCTTGACCGCTAACCACGAAGCTGACCACTACGAATGGTGGATAGGTCAAGAGGTCGAGCCACGGACAGGGAGAGATGCAAAGGTAACTTTCGGGGGGTATCCTTATGGAAAGCTACTGATTACGCTGATTGCGAAAGGTACGCCTAGTTTAGTGTGTGATCCTAATGATGATGGAATTGACACAGTTACCAAAGAAATTGAGGTAGCTGACTGGAGAAGGATGCCGATTCTTGGGCGTTACAAAGGGAACCATATTCATACCCCTGAAGATGAGTTCACCATTGAAGTGCTAATCAGTGCAGAGCCCCCTTATATGGGAATGGACACCATCCCAGTGTACGCCGACTCCATTTATATTCTGAGGAACTTGCCCAAGGGAACCCCTATCATACCTCGCGGCTGGAACTATGCGACCAAAGAGTATATGTTCAATAATTATTCAATGAGCATAATCCCGGGCGCTGAGGGGTTCTACTTTCCAGGCACGACCCTAGAGGGCGGTTACTGTTACCGCCCTATGGGGGTAGGATATTTGTCAGAAGATTATCAGAAACTTACTGTCAAGTACACTATCTGGGACTCGACTCTCTATTGGGCTATTCCCCCACAATACATTCGAACTGATACTTTTACTTTTATCGGAACAAGACAATGAAAACATACTTATTATCTATAATGCTCATCGTACTGGGTACGTTGAGCAAATCTCTACTTGCACAAGGATATTGTAATCCTTTTGATCCAAACTCTTATGTATCCACCTCTGTAGTGTGGGATTGGAGGGACAACACGCCTCAAAATTGGGAAGCATGGATAAGGACGAAGCCTACAAATGCTCCTGTAGGATTTACTTCTTTAAATTTACCTTTTCCATTCAGACCCCAGAATGGTCAGCTTATACCTAATGTTGCTCACTTAAATGTGAACACAGCCTTTGATCATGAACCCTCTGAAGGTTGGGAATTGGTCTTCAAGGCATTTGGTGCTCCTGGAGGGCTCGCAACCGCTGTAGAGAATCCTACTTTGGTTCTTTATAACAGATTCAAAGGCATTTTTCGTGTGTTTATCTGGCTAACAATTGATCAGACAGGTATTGTGAATTCTGGAGGGGTTCAGACCAGATTCAGTCGTGATGCAGCTTCTCCTTTGGCGAGTTCTTTATTTAGCTTAATGGAATCTCCATGCCAAGGAGTAGAAGATTTTCAATCTGATTTATTGTCTTTTACCCCTAATGAATTTGGAAACTCCGTGTCAGGTCAATGGTTTTTCTCCGATATTCCCGTTGGGTATGATCCGTGCACCTGTGGTTACCACAGGCCTCCTGATGGAGATTGGACCCCCAATATTTCTGAAATTCAAATTCTGGGGGAAATATCACAGAATTCTACCTTTGAAACGGATGACCCAACTGGAGTAAATGAACCATATCCCAATTTGAATGATCAACCTTCTGCAAGTGTGCTGAGCTTTATCGAAAAAGGGACTAAATTCTTCAAATCTTCAAATGCGCTGGCCACATCCGTTAATAAACAAATAATCAATTCGGCTACTATGCCAGGAAGCTCAGAAAGGACAATATCGTCTTTTTCTTCAGTACCCGTCAAACTTCCTATTTGGATGAAGGCGTTACCGTATGTGGGTGATGTTTTCCTAGCCATGGATGCACTGATTACAGGCGGTATGAAGGATGACAAGGTGCCAACAGCTCAAACCGCTACTCCTACTGAAGTTACGTTCAAAGGAAGTATAACCACACCAGGAGATATATTGGGACATTCTTTCTATACTCCTGGCTCCCCTTATGCCACCTTGCCAAATCCCGATGATGCTAAAGAGCCTATCTATGACCATATACTTGGTATTTTTAACCTTCTGGAAACTCCCGAGCTAGAATACACAATTTATAATGCCAAATATATGTTCCCTGATGATTACTGGTGCGATTATATAGATTTATA
>JBCDIQ010000508.1:0-3616 GCA_039024295.1 Bacteroidota bacterium
GATAGGACATGCAAGCCTCTAAAGCTTGAGAAGCTTCTGCTGAAAGGGGGCAGAAGTTCGTCTGGATGGCATGGAGGGCTTCGCTCATATTCATAGAATGGAATATAGCGTTTTTTTGGTACTCAAGGTGGCGTCGATGTTGCTGCTTCGTTGAGGAACGAAGAGATTTAGTGAATTTGTAGATGTATTTACAAACAGCTACTAGCTACCGATTTTGTCCTTTGAGCAATTCATTTTGAGCTTCCAATAACTCTTTCATTTCACTGAGTAGTTCTATGTCCTTAGGAGTTTTGACAGTTTCATCCTTAGGATCTTCTGCCCTCTCCTGAAGCTTTTTGATAGCTTTTACAACAATGAAAACGGTCAGGGCAATGACTAGAAAATCCACTGTTGCTTCGAGCAATTTCCCATATCCTATTGCTACCTCTTCGAGTACTTTCCCATTGGATTCTCCTGCTTTTTGAAGGATGATCTTCTGATTTTCCCAATTAGTCCCTGCTGTTAAAAGAGACAAGGGAGGTAGGAAGATCTCTTTGACTAATACATCTACGATCTTGTTAAAAGCTGCCCCGATGATCACCCCAATGGCGATATCCAGCATATTTCCTTTGACTGCAAAATCTTTGAAGTCCTTGATTAGTTGTTTGAAGCGCATGCTTATTTTCTTATCAAGAAAGCTAAGAACTCCCTTTATGTTGAGATGGCAACATAAAGATTTTTGGGGGAAGGGTTAAATAGGACTGATAGATATTAGAATGGGTGGGGGTTGTAGTTCTAAATCTCAGGCTGTAAGCCTAAGCTACCCCTAAAACTGCTTTACTAAGGTTATTTTTGAGATGAATTGCTGCTCTTGGAAGGGGTCTAGCTCGTTGTTGATGCGGGAGTCGTTGAAGACGATGTAGACGAAGGATAGCGGCTGGTACTCCCAACTCCCTCGGATGTTCCACCTTCCCTGTCCATCGAAGCTGTTGTACTGATAGAAGATCGATAGCTGGACGCGAGGATTCAGGGCAAAGCGAGAGCCTACCGTGATGAGGTTCGTAGCCAAATCCTCCCTATTCTCTCCCAAATCCTGGAGGTTGTTGTATTCATAGCTGAAAGTGAGGGCCGCCTGAGGAATGGGTGCCAATCGGCCGGAGAGGAAAATGGAATTCCGCGTTCCATTGTAAAAGCGCCCAAAGCTGTAGCTCGTACTTGCTGACCACTTCCTGGATTGATCTGTGTAATACCGCAAGAAATAGCGGGTATAATAATACCTGTCACGCGCAATGGGAATCCCCAGTGGCGAAAAATCGAAGTTGATGTTCTGCCAAGTGGGCGTGATGGAAAACTCGGCGAAGCTGTTGTCCTTGAACCACACATAAACCGGGAAGATGTAAAGATTCGCTTGCTGAAACCTGCTAGGGTCTGACGCATCGTGGTTGTAACTGGCAAATACGCCGGGGTCCCAGCGCCTGATGAAGTCGATATTTTGAGGTCTCCAGATATAGTAACCTCCGGGATTGTGTCGGATGACATCGTTTTGGCTCACAAAACCCATCCCCGGACGGTAATTCGCTCCTGTAAACTCCGTCGAATACCCCAAATAGTATTTGTTGGTTCTAGTACCTGCCGAAATCCTACCCGCATAACCTACTTCACCTGTATTTTCGTCTATGGAGGTACTCAGTAAGTAGGCGATATCCCACTCACTCTTGGGTCGGATGCGACCATCCACTGTAATTGTAGTGTTGTGATTGGCGTCAGCTCCTAATTCGGTAGAGGCCTCATCAAATCGATGCGTCACCATCACACCGACATTATTCTCCCTCCCATAATTCCGCAAATATCTGCCTACCCCAAAGTTGGAGGCTTGGGAAGTCTCGGTTGCTCTTTGCCTGACAAACAAACCCGCGATCGTCTGCTTGTCTGTCCGCTGTGTGAACCTCGTCCCGATGTCAATGGGGGCTGGAGCTGCATTGAAGTTGCCCTGCAAGCCAATACGCCTACTGAAAAAGGGAATAATCGCTCGCTGAGAGCTACCCGCCCAAATCCCAGAATTCTCCAAGAAAAACTGCCGGCGCTCTGGAAAGAAGACATTGAATCGCTCCAGGTTATTCACCGCCCCATCTAAGTCAGCCTGCGCAAAGTCGGTATTGTAGGTCACATCTAGTACCGTGCGGGGATTGATGGCCCATTTGATGTCTCCCCCAACTTTGAATTTCCCCTCTTGCACGGGCTCGTCACCCGTAGGAATGTTGTCATACTGGTAAAGGGTGTAGGGCTCCACACGGATGTTAGCAGAAGGCGGCGGAACCTCCACGCCTGTCAGTTTGGCGGCGTAGGTCATCCGATAAGGTGAAAAGGACTGTGGAATGGCGGGAAAAGAGGTGACCTCAATGTCTCGCCGGGCATATCGCATCAATGTTAGTCCCCACTCTACGGGTTCGCCTTCTTTGGGCTTGTCATATCTGAGCGTTTTGAAGGGAATGGCAAATTCGGCCGTGTATCCTTCGCCCGTACGCTTGGTTCTCACTTTCCAAAGGGTATTCCAACCCGAATCGTAATTATTTCCATTGAAATTCTGGAAATCTCTTTGGTTGCCATAGGGCGTCGTTTGGAAGGCTTGGGCATATTGCTTGAGGTTTTGAGGATCCAGGGCAACGCCGATGATGTCATTTTCTCCCCAATTGAAATCCCGCCTCAGGTCCTGCACACGAATTCCTTTGAGGCCTGTCGAATCCTTGCAAAAAGCACCCACATATAGGTTTTTATCGTCATAGAGAATTCTCACCTGGGTTTCATAGCGGATTTCTCCGCCTTGTCGAGGTTCTCGTCGGAAAAAGTCCGTGATAACTTGGGCATTTTGCCAATCTGGCTCATCGAGTGCTCCGTCCAGATTTATTTTCCCTTCCACACGCGCAGCTTGAATGGTGGGAGGATCTTGAGGTGGAGGGAAGTTATCGTTTGGGTCTTGGGAAAAAGACTGGGAGATGAGGCACGTCAATGCCCACGCGAGAAGGATACCTCTTTTCATTTTTTAGCTTTTTCAGATCTTTTACACGCTAGACTCTCCTTTCGTTCAGGATGAATGAAAGGGCTCAGATATGGCTCAAAAGACGTGTTGCGTGTGACAGATCGAAAAAGCTTATACAGCAGCGATCGTATATCAATGATACGGAATTTTCCCATGCACTACATGGTTAGATATAGATTGGGCAAGAATCGCTTTTCGCAGGGGGATTTCTTCTTCGTTGGGAAACGAAGAGATTTGCTGAATCCGTAGATGGAATCTACGGATAGCGGGAGGGATCCGCAACAGCCAAACGTTCAAAAAGGAGTATACTAGATCTTTCAGCCTACTTCGTTACGGCTTCAAGATGACTAGACTCGCGTAGCGTCGAAATCCTCTGGAAGGTAGCGAACGCCGGCGCTCATTTGAAATGAGTGTCTTCTGATTTTAGGATCAGTTTCTGAAGATAGGGATTTGCAGATGGCTCAAAAGGATCGAATTTTAGACTGATTTAATAATTCTACAAACTCTCTGAAGTCTGGGCTGAATACCTTTGAGTCGGACATATTGTAAACGTAGGATTTCGATAGCGGCTAATCTCTCTTGAGGAGTTTTTGAAAGCCA
>JBCDIQ010000509.1:0-3613 GCA_039024295.1 Bacteroidota bacterium
AGGCGGTTTACCACCAGCATGCCCAACATGAGGGTAATCCCTACCATCCCGATGATGAATAACTTCCACAGCACAGGAATTACATCCAGCCGATCTATGTCAGAAAAAACCTGCCGGATGTACAGCGCACTCCCCAAAAAGAATACCACAACGGCCAACTGGTACCAAAACGGCTTAATCGGCAAACTTAAATGGTGTGCATAGAGGCCTGAGTACCAATTGATGGCAACATTTAGCAGCAGTACCATCAGCCATAATAGCAAGACGATCCCAGTGGCAACAATTTTTTTGAGTTGTGGTCTCAAGCTTTATATTGTGAAACAGTAAAATAACACCATTCCCCTAACTAAATCAATCCCTTTACAATGGGTACAAGACGCAAATGGTATCCGGTGTATGATCTTAGCGTTCCCGACCTCAATCACATCAAAGCCGGGAATATGCGCGAAGTCACCTTAAAGGGACGAAAAGTCTGCCTGGTCTATCTGGAAAAATGGCATGCAGTTGAGGCGCGTTGCCCACATGCCGGAGCACCGCTTGCGAAGGGGCATTGTACCGAGGAAGCTAAGCTGGTTTGCCCTTGGCATCGGGTAGCCTTTAACCTGAACGATGGATTGGGGGATAGTGGGTACTTTATTGAGGTATACCCGGTGAAGGTGGAAAATAATATCTTGTGGGTCTCTCTGCCTAAAAAGGGCTGGTTTTTCTGATCGTCAGGATTCTCACCATTATTAAATAACTTTTAAGTAAGGCCTGCTGAATAATTATTGAACTAGAGCAAACATCCTCTATTCCATTTAAATCCATTGAATAGTTTAATGGCCAAGGCTAAAAATTGAAAATTCGCTAATTTTTATGTTCTACTTGTAAACTGATTTACTCCCAAATATTGCTATCTGCAAGGGTTTTGCCCAAAATCCGTCAAAACCCTTGCACTTACTGAAAGTATCTTGACCAAATACAGATTTGTCACACCATCTAAATTTATGATAGTCAGCATTTTAAAATCGAAAGTGCAAGGTTTTGGAGTTATTCAGCAGACCCTAAGTAAACAGGGAAATGAAACGATTTGCCTTTATGGCCCTATTGCTGGTGTTGATTTCCAGAAGTTCTTTTCTGGCTGGACAGGTTTCCAGCTACTTCTTCCAAGGGGGAGGCAGCTACCTAATACATGATCCAGAAACCATAAACAGGCTGGAGGAGGCTTCCTTAAAAACAGCAGTCGGCATCAATTTCAACATAAAAAGATGGCCAATCGCCTATTGGGCAGTGGGAGCCAAAGTTCAGCAGGTTTTTTTTCGCGACAGGCTGCAGGATTTTGAATACAGCTGGCTCGCTGGTCCATTTGGGAGGTTAGGATTTAGAGAAGGGAAATGGGGGTTTTACCTGGAATCGGGGGTTTTCACTGGAAACTACTGCACCTGCGGTTTAAATAACCCTTTTAGGGAAGGTGATATTCGGTATATTTCTTTTGAGCCGGTAGGGCAATACAACGTCTGGGAGAATTTAATGATTGATGCAGGTCTCTTTTTTCACCGGATTCTCAATCGGCCTCAGCCAACCTTTGGGTACAACAGCTATTACATCGGATTGACAGTTTTGATTGATAAGTAGGGCATGGAAAATTCCCAACTGGGCTGTGGAGTTAGTTTCGTAATCCTGCGTAAATTTGTTGGCATAAATCTTATTCCCATAGCTTATGATCCCTGGCGAAATACGCCTTTCTGATTATTCATATTCCCTCCCTGCGGAACGTATCGCCAAGTTTCCCCTCGAACACCGGGACCAGTCTCGGCTGCTACACTTTCACAAGGGAACAATTTCCCACAAGCAGTTTTTTGAGCTTCCACAGCTTCTTCCGGAAGGCAGCCTCCTGGTGTTTAATGACACGAAGGTCATTCCAGCCCGGCTTTACCTAAAACGAGAAACAGGTGCAACAATAGAGGTATTCCTGTTGAATCCACATGAACCCAATGAAGTGGTTCAGGCCATGAATGCCCAGGGCTCCGGTTCCTGGCAATGCATGGTGGGCAATAAAAAACGCTGGAAGCCCGGGGAAACCATTCGGGCACATGCACAATGGGAAGAGACCGAATTTCGGTTGGAGGCAAACTGGATCAACCGGGAGGAGAACCTGCTACAGCTTTCCTGGCAACCTGCCCACCTCCATCTTTCAGAATGGCTCTCTAAATTGGGAGAATTACCTCTACCTCCCTATTTGAACCGCAAAGCTGAAAAACGTGATTACCGATCCTACCAAACCGTGTATGCCCAACATGAAGGAGCAGTCGCAGCACCAACTGCAGGCCTGCATTTCACCCAATCGGTACTGGACGAATTGGAACACAAAAACATAAAACAGGAAAATGTTACCCTGCATGTGGGGGCGGGAACCTTTCAGCCTGTGAAGCACGAAAATGCCCTTGAGCATCCCATGCATGCGGAGCAACTCGTGATTCGAATTGGAAACCTCATAAACTTGCTAAAGCAAACAGGGCCAGTAGTGGCGGTTGGCACTACCTCTATGCGCTTTTTGGAAAGTATTTATTGGATCGGAGCCCAGTTGTTGCTTGCCCCGGAGAAGGGACTGACCCTTGCGCAAACAACGCCTTATGAGTGGCAGGAAAAACGTGAGAGGCTTCCTCCTAAAGCGGATGCCTTGAACAGGCTATTGGAAGAGATGAAACAGCGAGGCGTAGAACAGCTATCAGTCCCAACCGAGATATACCTGTATCCTGGCTACCAATTTCAGATGGTTCAAGCATTGATCACAAATTATCATATGCCGCAAACAACCCTGATGCTACTGGTTGCTGCACTTATTGGAGAATCCTGGCGAGAGGTGTACGAATCGGCCTTGGAGGAGGGCTACCGATTTTTGAGCTACGGCGACAGTTCCCTCTTATGGCCTTAATGTGTATACTTGTGACAATAGAATGAATCATATGCGATATTTTTTGACCATCTGCTTACTCTGCACAGTGGGGTTCGCTCAGTCGCCTGAAAAGCTGACCAAAAAATACGGGGTGGTTAGCCAAAAGCCGGAAAGCCCACAAAAGGTAGTTTTGGTGCAGGATTGCGGGGCAAAATATTTTTGGATGCGAGGCCACTGGAAATGGTCTGCTGAGGACCAAACCTACCATTGGGTCGCACCCCATTGCGAGAAAAAGAGAAAAAATCTGGTCTGGATTACTGGAAATTGGACACGCAACAACCTTGGATGGACCTGGAGACCAGGACATTGGAAGCGTATCAAACACTAGAAGGAACCAAATAGTCAAGCATTCAGGTATTGACCAGAAGCGTGGATGGGGCTTCGATACCTTTAATGATGTCGATCAGGTTTCTTCTGTGGGACATGAAAATGAATAGGAACAGCAAGATGCCAAAAATGATCATTGGGAGGAGATATTCGCCATAAGAATTCCTGCTCGCCCAGACGAATACCGGCAAAGCAATGCTTGCCACCAAATACCCTAAATTTGGGAAACGAGAAATGAAGAAAATAACAAGTGCTGTTATCCCACATACCAGGGTGGCCATCGGGTTCACCGCTAGCAGAACTCCAGCAGAACAGTGTACGCCCTTCCCTCCCCGAAACTGGGCAAAAACA
>JBCDIQ010000510.1:0-3613 GCA_039024295.1 Bacteroidota bacterium
CGGGAACGGGTCTCTCCACCTACCCATGTAGAGCATATGCGTCAGCAAGAACTCATTGAAGATGTTCTTGCTGAACTTAATCGCTAACTCCTGAAGGGAAGAATTTATGTTACTCCTCGTCTGAAGGTGGAAAATGTTTGTTCAGCATTTGACGTACATCTTCAAGCTTCACGGGCTTACTCATGTAATCATCCATTCCACTGGACAGATATTTCTCTTTATCCCCCTTCATGGCATTAGCTGTTACGGCAATGATGACAGGTTTATCTCCGTATTTTTCCCGGATTTTTTTGGTTGCCTCCACCCCATTCATGTTTGGCATGTTGATGTCCATCAAAACCAGGTCATAATGCTTTGTTTCCAGTGCACGAACAGCTTCCGCTCCATCTGCAGCCACATCGGTATGCGTATCCAGTTTGGATAAAATTTTCAACATTACCTTCTGGTTGATCAGGTTATCTTCCGCTAATAAAATAGGAAATCCTGTCCAGGGTTTATTTGCTGATGCTTGGGGCGTATCTCCAGAAACGGCACCTGTTGCTGGGGAAGGAACTTTGGGAGGAGTCGTTGCAGGAGTTCCAGGCTGGTAAGGAAAGTAGACCTTAAAGGTCGTACCCTTTCCGAGGGTGGATTCTATCTCTATCCTGCCTCCCATTAGCTCACTCAAGCTTTTCACAATGGACAGGCCCAATCCTGTTCCTTCAAAATGAGTTCCTTTATCAGAAGAAACCCTTCTGAAACGCTCAAAAATAGCCTGATGGTGCTCCTTAGCAATTCCAATGCCTGTATCTGACACAAAAAATTCTATGCTACGAGTACCAGGATTTATGTTGTACCCAACTTCGACACGGCCTTCAAGGGTAAACTTAAGGGCATTGTTAATTAGGTTTGAGAGAATCTGTTTTAAGCGACTTTTGTCAGCCATGAGTTTCCCATTGGCAGGCCTAGCAGGCATTATTAAAGCAAGCTCTACCTGCTCATTCATCTGACTCGTGGCCTGGGCAACGCTTACCAATTCCTGTAATATCTCATTGGGATTACACGCCTCAACCACAAGTTTTAGCTGCCCCGTCTCCAACTGAGAGACATCTACAATATCATTTACTAAAGAAATAAGCCGATCTCCACCTTTTTGGATATAGTCAATGTAAAGTTCCATTTCCTGGGCACCCGTTCCTTCTGCACCCAGCAGGTTTGAAAAACCGATGATGGCATTCATGGGCGTTCGGATTTCATGGGAAATGTTGGAAAAAAATGCAGACTTCAATCGGTCGGACTCCTCAGCTTTCTCTTTTGCCAGCTGAAGGTTTTCTTTTTCTTTAATGAGTTGTACCTGAGTTGCGTGCTCCCTGTTGAGGGCATTTTCCATTCCGTCAATCAACATGGCCAATGGCGCTGTTGCCAGGGATGCGATCATTACAAAGTTGATGGCGTTACCGAGAAAGTGCATGGGCAACCATCCATTAATCTTCAGCCCTTCCATAAATCCCAACGACAATAAGGCAGCAAGCACCAAAAGGCTGGCAAAACTAAACAATAAGGATAGAATAGCGGGCCTCAATCCCATCAGTAGCCCAATAAATAGGGGGAACCCCATCAGCCAAATGAAACCTGCGCCATCGGGCCCAAGCATCGCCAGCATCGATATACCTAGCCCATAGAATAGGCCAGAAAAGGTCAGTACCCTGAACTTAAACTCCCAGGAGGGCAGAAAAAATATCACACAAACCAGGCCATATGCAATTATATCTATCAGCACTACCCAATATTCACCAGAAGATATGGCAACTCCTACCGAACTCACTGCTACGATAAGCCCCAACAACGCGAATACCCCTACCACAGATAAAAAGATACGCTCTCGCCAATATCTTACACTATTTCTCGGTATTTCTGGGGCAACCTGAAGGTATTTTTCAAAGAAACCAATGCGAGCAAGCGAGGAATCTTGAAGATGAATTTGCTGCATAAACAACGAAGATTTACAAAAATACTTTTATAAATAGCTATTAATCAAAATACAGGATCACAAAAAGTAATTTGAGGAGGAATAGAAAATAATTGTACTCCTTGCGATAACATTAGGATTACAAACTAAATAAACTCCCCTTTTTTTTCACTAAAAAAATGACATATTCTTTCAACCCTTTAAGGAATGGAAAAATAGTTGATCCCAGCAAAAAATGGATCATATCCATTTTTTGCTTTTTTGATACATATCAAATTTCATGCCTAAGGCTATTTCAATTCCCTAAATTTTTACATCTTATAAATCATATAATTTCAAATGGTATAGCCGCCATCTGCAGTGTAAATCCCACCCGTACAATAACCAGCAGCTTCAGAGGCCAGGAAAAGGGCCAAGCCAGCCACTTCTTCAGGAGTTCCCACGCGCGCAATTGGCAACTGCCGCATGAGCCCTTTCATGAGCGAATCGTTTGTCCACAAAGCCTGACTAAATTTGGTTTTAATCAACCCAGGACAAATTACATTTGCACGAATTCCATCACCCCCCAGTTCTCTTGCCTGCACTTTGGTCAAGGAAATAAGGGCAGCCTTACTTACACTGTAAATTCCTAGCATATGCTCTGGCGAAAGTCCCCCAACTGAACTGACATTTATAACAGAACCTCCCCCTCGTGATTTCATGTAAGGATGCGCTAAGCGTACCAATTCAAACGGCCCTTTTACGTTCACCTGCATGATTTTATCGAATACCTCCCCATCGCTTTCATGAAGCGGACCAAAGACAGGATTGGCCGCCGCATTATTTACCACCACATCTAGCCCTCCATAGACTTCTTGGCTTGACTTCACCAATTGAGCGATAGCCTCCATGTCTCCCATGTTACAAGCTACGCCTGTAGCTGCAAGGCCTTCAGATTGCAATTCTGCGGCTACAGCATCTACCGCTTCTTGCTTGCGACTGGAAACAATAACAGAAGCCCCTTGCTCGGCATATGCTCTTGCTATGGCTTTCCCTATTCCTTTGCTGGCCCCTGTAACAATGGCCACTTTACCAGATAAATTAAATGATTGAATGATGCTCACGTGGATATTTTTTCTGAATTTTACACCTTATTTCTCAAAAAGCCACTATTTATGCAAGCATTAATGTTCCACCAAGTAGGTGAGCCTGCAGAGGTTCTTCAATTGGAAACCCTTCCCTCCCCTACCCCTGCTTCCGGAGAGCTACTGATTAAGGTACAAGCTGCCAACATCAACCCCTCTGACCTCCTGTTTGTGCGTGGTCTTTATGGCATTCGTCCCCAGCCGCCGGCAGCGGGAGGATTTGAAGCGTCAGGAATAGTGGAACAGGCTGGCCCAGACACCAACCTGCCCGCTGGGACACAAGTGAGTTTCGTGGGGCAAGGCGTCTGGCAAGAGTACGTTTGCGTACCAGAAAGAGAAGTAATCCCGCTTCCTGCCGAGCTAAACCTCTCGCCTGAGGTTGCTTGTCAGGCTTTTGTCAATCCCCTGACGGCTTTTGGATTGCTGGCACTTTCAGGCTTGAAAAAAGGGGACAGCGTGCTCCTGACTGCTGGCGCTTCTGCCCTTGGCAAAATGCTTATTGGCCTTTGCAAAGAACGGGGGATCAAGACCTATGTCACAG